>NZ_JAWOUX010000004.1:0-529803 GCF_033339595.1 Vibrio sp. 2096 | reverse complement strand
GCCGCCAGCGTTCAATCTGAGCCATGATCAAACTCTTCAATTTAAGATTTTGTTCGGCTCAATGAATACTGAACATTCCTTTCGCTAATTAATAGCAGAAGTAATGTTTGAATTGACTGTGCTGAATCTTTCGATTCAATGGTCACTTCGTATCATTGAAACCTAATTTGAAGCCTAAGCTTCTAATTGGATTATCATCAACGAGTGCCCACACAGATTGATAGGTCTATATTTTTAAAGAGCACACTTCGAAGTTCTCTTCAAAGTGGACGGCTATTTTAGCTAGATAACTTATCGTGTCAAACACTTTTTTAAGTTATTTATCTGCGAGTTAATTTTAACTCACTAACCGTAGTTGTTTAGGTTCCGCTTCACTTGCTTTCCCGTGACAACGGAGGCGCATTATAGGGTGTTCATTAAAGAACACAAGTGCATTTTTTAAAAAAACTCACCTTTTTAGTTTATTCGTATAGAAAACAGACAAAAGACTCTAAAAAACTATAGAAAAGGGGCCAAACGGCCCCTTTAGTGTGATTTTTATCTCAATTTTACTGTATCCATACAATTATTGATGAGCACAAATTTGGTCATTAGTAACAATTAGCTGCACTGTCTTGTCTGGAACGATTTCACCAGAAAGAATTGATTTGGCTAACGGGTTCTCGACATTCTGCTGAATTGCACGTTTTAAAGGACGCGCACCATACACAGGATCGAAACCAACTTGAGCGATCAAATCGAGTGCTTTGTCGGAAACTTCTAGTTGATAGCCTTTCTCCTCTAGTCGTTTCGCCAAACGTTCCAATTGAATAGAAGCAATGGACTTAATGTGCTCTTGACCAAGTGGATGGAACACCACGATTTCGTCAACACGGTTCAAGAACTCTGGGCGGAAGTGTTTGCTAACCACATCCATCACTTCACTCTTGATACCTTGATAGTCTAATGTTGCGAAATTCTCTTGGATACGAGATGAGCCCAAGTTCGATGTCATGATCACAACCGTATTACGGAAGTCAACAGTACGACCTTGACCATCCGTTAAACGCCCATCATCGAGAACTTGCAGCAGAATGTTAAATACATCCGGATGCGCTTTCTCTACTTCGTCTAACAAAATTACCGAATACGGCTTGCGACGAACCGCTTCCGTTAAGTAACCACCCTCTTCATATCCGACATAGCCTGGAGGCGCACCCACCAATCTTGCCACTGAGTGTTTCTCCATGAACTCAGACATATCGATACGGACCATCGCATCTTCACTGTCGAACATAAAGCTCGCAAGTGTCTTACAAAGCTCTGTTTTACCCACACCAGTTGGACCTAAGAATAAGAAGGAGCCAATTGGTCGGTTTGGATCAGAAAGCCCAGCTCGACTACGACGAATGGCATTCGATACAACAGAGACCGCTTCGCTTTGCCCTACCACACGATTATGCAGCACGTCTTCCATACGAAGTAGTTTCTCTTTTTCCGCTTCTAGCATCTTGGATACCGGAATGCCGGTTTGCTTAGAAAGTACTTCTGCAATCTCGTTGTCGGTTACTTTATTACGCAATAGCGTCATTTCCTGCATTTCAGCTTGGGTTGCAAGATCTAACTGCTTCTCAAGTTCAGGAATACGACCATATTGAAGCTCCGACATACGGTTTAGATCGCCAGCACGGCGAGCAAACTCCATGTCCATACGAGCTTGTTCAAGCTCAGACTTAATATGTTGAGTGCCAGAAAGAGCTGCTTTTTCTGTATTCCAAACCTCTTCTAGTTCAGCGTACTCACGTTCTTTTTCATTGAGTTCTTCATTAAGCGCTTTCAAACGCTTTTCACTCGCTTCATCGTGCTCGTTACTTAGTGCTTGTTGCTCAATTTTGAGTTGGATGATTTTACGCTCAAGCTTATCCAAGGACTCTGGCTTAGAGTCAATTTGTAAACGAATGCTTGAAGCCGCTTCGTCAATCAAGTCAATCGCTTTATCCGGCAACTGACGGTCGGAGACATAGCGATGTGACAAACTCGCCGCAGCAACAATCGCTGGGTCGGTAATTTCGACGTGATGATGAAGCTCATAACGCTCCTTCAAGCCACGTAAAATCGCCACGGTATCCTCAACGGTCGGCTCATCCACCAGCACTTTTTGGAAACGACGTTCTAATGCTGCATCTTTTTCGATGTACTGACGATATTCATCCAATGTTGTTGCGCCAACACAGTGCAGCTCACCACGAGCTAATGCCGGTTTTAGCATGTTGCCCGCATCCATTGAGCCTTCACCTTTACCAGCACCGACCATAGTGTGTAGTTCATCAATGAAGAGGATGACGTTGCCTTCTTCTTTAGCAAGTTCATTCAATACTGATTTTAAACGCTCTTCAAATTCCCCACGGTATTTCGCGCCAGCAACCAGTGCGCCCATATCCAGTGATAGCACACGGCGACCACGCAGACCTTCAGGTACTTCATTGTTAACTATGCGCTGCGCTAAGCCTTCAACAATTGCTGTCTTACCTACGCCTGGTTCACCGATAATCACAGGGTTGTTTTTAGTACGACGCTGCAATACCTGGATAGTACGACGGATTTCATCATCACGGCCGATAACCGGATCCAATTTACCTTGCTCTGCACGTTCGGTAAGGTCTATGGTGAACTTTTCCAATGCTTGACGAAGCTCTTCTGCATTCGGATCATTGACCTTTTGACCACCTCTGATCTTTTCGATTGCCTGGCTGACTTTTTGCTCTGTTAAGCCGATCTCTTTGAGCAATTGCCCCAATGGTCCGCGATCTTCTAAAGCGGCAAGCAGGAAGACTTCAGACGAGATATAGGAGTCTTGACGCTTTTGCGCCACTTTGTCACACAGGTTAAACAATGTGCCCATCGAGCTAGAGAGCTGAACATCCCCACCGATGCCACTGACTTTTGGTAATCGATCTAACATTTCACTCAATTTAGAGCGTAAATGCGTTACGTCCACATCCAGCATAGTAAGCAATGGACGAATTGGACTGCCATTTTGATCAAGCAAAGCCACCATGAGGTGAACTGGCTCGATATATTGATGATCGCGCCCTAACGCTAGTGATTGAGCATCAGAGATAGCGATTTGAAACTTACTTGTGAATCGATCAAGACGCATATCTACCTTCCTAACCTCAACTAAAGGAAATTCTTTTGACAGTTAGAAAGATGGATACTCAGGAGGGGAATTTCAAGGGAGTGAATGAATAAAGATAGCTTTGCAAAAATAGTAGTATGCATCTTAGCACTTTGGTGCTTATAGCTAGTCTTCGATCCAAATAAAGGTTGCTTGTCGACCAGTCTTACCATCACGGCGATAAGAGTAAAAAGAGGCTTTATCTTGGTAAGTACAAAGTCCAGAATCAAACACTTGTGTCACACCAGCCCGGTTTAGACGTTGCGTTGCCAGCACCGACATGTCAGCAAACCATTTACCGTCGATATCGCGTGGAGCAAATGCTTGATTCGCCTGTGAATCAAAATCAACAAAAGCTTGCAGAACATCTTCACCCACTTCGAAGGCTTGAGGGCCAATGGCGGGGCCAAGCCAAGCTATCACTTCACCAGAAAACAACGCTAACGCATTTTCGACAATGCCATTTGCTAAGCCGCGCCAACCTGCGTGAACAGCGGCTACTTGCGTACCTTGTGTATTAGTCAATAATACAGGTAAACAATCGGCGGTCATCGCTGAACAAATAACATGGCTTGAAGAAGTAAATACACCATCCGCATCAAGCACCTGTGTTGTTGGTTCATTTGCTTGAGCCACAACGGTTGAATGCGTTTGGTTTAACCAGATTGGCGCATTTGGCATGCTTGCCTGTTGCGCCAACCAAGCTCGGTTCTTCTCTACTAAAGACAAATCATCCCCAACGTGAGTACCTAAATTTAGCCCTTGGTAAGGGCCTGTCGAAAATCCGCCTATGCGTGTTGAGGCGAAAGCTTTGACATTTTTAGGCGCTGGCCAATTCGGAATGATCGTCTTCATATTAGAATTCTTCCGGTAAGCCGTGCTCTTCTGTATCTTGACGAAGCGCTTCAGTCATCACAACCATGTCATCAGGCACTGGAGCATGAAACTCAAGAACTTCGCCCGTAATTGGGTGCTCAAAGCGCAGCATTACTGCGTGCAATGCTTGGCGATCGAAACCCCGGATCATTGCCGTTAGCTCTTCAGACGCACCTGTCGGGATGCGAGCACGTCCACCATATGCAATATCACCGAGCAACGGATGCTGAAGGTAAGACATGTGCACACGAATCTGGTGCGTACGACCCGTTTCTAGACGCAAGCGAATACGCGTGTGTTCGCGGAAGCGTTCAGCAACACGGTAGTGCGTTACTGCTGGTTTGCCCATTGGTGCTACCGCCATAAGCGTGCGCTTAGTAGAGTGACGACCAATAGGTTGATCCACTTTACCGCCCGCTGTCATACGACCAATAGCTATCGCTTCGTACTCACGAGTAATATTACGTTTTTGCAGTGCGCGAACCAGACGAGTTTGTGCAGGAACGGTTTTCGCCACCACCATCAAACCCGTTGTGTCTTTATCCAAACGGTGCACGATACCTGCACGAGGTACTTCTGCAATATCAGGGTAATGATGCAACAACGCATTAAGTACAGTGCCATCAGGCGTACCAGCGCCCGGATGAACCACAAAGTCACGAGGTTTGTTGATAACGATAATATCTTCATCTTCATAGACGATATCTAGCGGGATATCTTGCGCTTCCCAGCGTTCTTCATCTTCTAACTCGGCTTGCAATGTAATTTCCTCGCCACCCATTACTTTGGTACGAGGTTTAGTGACAACTTCACCATCAACTTGAACTTTCCCATCAAGCAGCCACTCTTTTAGGCGCGAGCGAGAGAAGTCCGCGAATAATTCGGCGATAGCTTGGTCTAAACGTTGACCTAACTGGCTATCTTTTACGGTATTTGTTAATACAATCTGCTGAGCCATATCGAACTTTTTTAAAAACTGTGAGACTAATGCTCACGACTGTGAAAAAATAGACTATTACGTCATTGTATCTGTTACTGGAAAGAAAGTAACGGCAGCTTAAGAAATATTTAGATTCAAGGAACAGACTCCTGATATGAAACGTCAGACTTTAACAGGCCTTTTAGCGGTATCCCTTCTGTTTGGATGTGCAAGCAAAGAAGAAATCGTTCCTGATGTGCCGCCTTCGGAACTGTATGCAGACGCACAGATTTCTCTTCAAAGTGGTAATTGGCTTTCTGCAATTGAGAAACTGGAAGCATTAGACTCACGTTACCCATTCGGTGCCTACTCAGAACAGGTGCAGCTTGACCTAATCTATGCGTACTACAAAAACGACGACCTTGCTTTGGGCTTGGCAACCATTTCTCGCTTTATGCGTTTAAACCCAACCCATGAAAAGATGGATTGGGTGCTGTACATGCGAGGTCTAAGCCACATGGCGCAAGATCGTAACTTTATGCATGATTTATTCAGCGTAGATCGAAGCGATCGCGATCCTGAACCGGTAAAAAAAGCGTTTGATGACTTCAAAAAACTACTTCAACGCTACCCGAATAGCCCATATGCAGAAGATTCACAAAAACGTATGGTCGCGCTGAAAAACCGTCTAGCGAACTATGATTTAGCGACTGCTGACTTCTACCTTCGCCGTGAAGCTTGGGTCGCTGCTATTAATCGCAGCCAAGAGCTGCAAAAAGCGTATCCAGACACAGAAGCTGCACGTAAGTCACTGACTATCCAGCTAGAGGCCTACAAGCAACTTGGTTTGGAAGACGCCGTAGCAAGAACTGAAAAGCTTATCGAGCTCAACCCTGTGAAGTAATTGAACTTGCTTTAAACTGAACCGCCACCGTTTTTACCGTGGCGGTTTTTTATTACTCTCAATAGTGTATTCAGCCCTTTCTTGATGATCTTCCTAGCTCCACATATGCTTAAAGTTCTCCTCCCCCCTTTATAAAAAGGATGTGAACGTGACGATATCTAAGCTTTGCGCAGTTATGCTGCTCCTATTGTCTGCTTCCGTTTGCGCACTGCAAATCTCGCCGCTCAAACAGCCTCCTTATACCGGAGACCTCGATGTCATCAAGGAGAAGAATGTACTGCGCGTCTTAGTTTCTGCTGATTTAGGCTTTTACTACATTGAGGGCGGCACACCAAAAGGCATAGGCGCAGAATTGCTGGCGCATTTCGAAAAAGACCTTCGTAAACTCAAACCAAAGCTTAACGTACAAATTATTCCTGTTGCCCGCGACCAGCTACTGCCAGCCTTAGAAAACGGTTCAGGTGACTTAGTTGTCGCCAACCTGACTATTACCGACACGCGCAAACAGAAAGTGGAGTTCAGTTCACCCATCCTCACTGGTATTCAAGAGTGGGTAGTGACAAACAAAAGCACACCAACGATGACGAAAATCGAACAATTGAGCGGCAAAGAGATTTGGGTGCGCGCCAGTTCTAGCTACTTTGAAAGCATTCAGACACTAAATAAGAAACTAAACAAAAAAGGCTTACCGCCTGTTATCGTGCACTTTATTGAAGAAACACTTCAAGATTATGAGCTGGTCGGAATGCTCAACAATGGTTACGTCAAAGCCATTGTTCTCGATAGCCATAAAGCCAAGCTTTGGCTGAAAGTGATGGATGATATTCGGGTTCACAAAAAAATCCCTATCCGCAAAAATGGCAAAATTGCTTGGGCAATGCGAGAAAATAGTCCCAAATTAAAAGCCGTCGTGAATAAGTTCATCCAGAAGTCTCGCTCTGGGACACTACTCGGTAACGTTATTTACGGTAAATACATCGATAATACGGGATGGTTGAACAGAGCTCTTAACCCTAAGAAAATTGCTCAACTAGAAAAACTCGCGGCGCTATTTTCACGCTATGGTGAGAAATACGATATCGACTATTTACTGATCGCTGCAATCGCTTACAAGGAATCAGGATTTAATAACGACCTAGTTGGAAGTCGAGGTGCCGTTGGCATAATGCAAGTCCTACCTCGCACCGCTCAAGATCCGAATATCAATATCAAAAATGTTCGACAATTAGAAAACAACATTCATGCTGGAGTGAAATACTTAGCTTTTTTGCGTAAGCAGTACTTCAGTGACCCTGATATTACTGCACAAAATAAACTCTACTTTACATTGGCGGCTTACAATGCGGGCCCCGGCAATGTAGAGCGTATTCGTAAGCGTGCAGCCCAACAAGGTTACGATCCTAATGTTTGGTTTAATAACGTTGAAGTCGTTATGCGGAAAAGTTTAAGCTCAACGGTTGGGTACGTCACAAGCATTAATCGCTACTACATAATATACAAACAACTAGAAAGCTTGGACCAAGTCAAAAGTCTAGAAAGGGTTTCACTAGCCCCAAAAGACCCCATTTTCATGATACCGCTACGAAAAGTCAGCCAAATGCCAGACAGTAAAAAGCCGCTTGTACAGTAAGCGGCTTTTTAAATGGATTCATTGGAAAGACTCAGTGATCGTCATCACACCTTACGTGTAGTTAAATTTTAACCACCTCAAATATTAGGCCGTAAAACTTCCCTAAAAACGAGGCCGTTTTCAGCTGAGTACTCTATCCAATCTACGGATTTACTAACCGATAACAAGCAATTTCACGATAAATCTCAGAAGTTCTTGAGTGAGATCACATTCATTTTTCATCATAAAAAACCCGAGCAAAATAATGATCTGAATCACATTTTTTTATGCTTAAAGCGGTAATCTGAACTCAACCCATGAGGGATGCAACAGAGGAAAAACACTTATGACAATGAATATCACTGGCAAAAACATCGAAATCACCTCTGCAATCCGAGCTCATATTGAGAGCAAATTTAAAAAACTGGAGAAATGGCAAGTAGACCTAATTGGTTGCCAAGCAACTTTCAGTGAGGAACCAAACAAACAGAAGAAATTCGAAGCGGTTATCAAAGTTCCTAAAGGCCAGCTCATTGCCTCAGCAACTCACGAAGATCTTTACGCAGCTATCAACGAAGTGGAGCAAAAACTAGAACGACAATTGAACAAGCTGACCCACAAACCTGAAGCTCGACGTGCAAGTAAGCCTGAGCTAGTGGAAGAAGAAGAGTAAACTGAACATATTGAGGAAATAGCGCCGAAAGGCGCTATTTTTTTGCTTGACGCTCTCCCCAGCCTTGCTTATTGTGTTTAAACACTCATAAATTAAGCACTATTTATGCATTTAACCTCACTGTTTATTTTTGACTTCTTTTTCCTCCCATAGTTGGAGGGGCGAACTCGTTTGTGAAAGAAAAGTCAAAAACAAACAGAAAGCCTCCCAAATCGGGAGGCTTTTTTATAAGGAAAGAATTGATGACTGACCAACCTATTTCCCTCGAAGAAATTCGTTTACGCTTGAATGAGTTGGATGACCAACTTCTCAGCTTATTGTCTGAGCGCCGTAAACTCAGCATTGAAGTAGCCAAAAGCAAAGTACAAACCTCAAAGCCTGTTCGCGACGCCGTCCGTGAACAGCAATTATTGGTCAAGCTGATTTCTAATGGCCAAGATAAATACGAACTTGACGCGCAGTACATCACCAAACTTTTCCATACCATCATTGAAGACTCAGTTCTGCTTCAACAAAGTTATCTGCAAAATCTCGTTAACCCACAGCAAAGCCGTAAGCCACTTGCTCGCGTCGCTTTTTTAGGAGCCAAAGGCTCTTATTCGCACTTGGCAAGTCGCGAATACTTCAGTCGTAAAAATACGGAGCTTATCGAGCTCAACTGCGAGCACTTTAAAGAAGTGACTCAAACGGTTGAATCTGGCCATGCTGATTATGGCGTTCTGCCAATCGAAAACACCAGCTCAGGCTCTATTAATGAAGTGTATGACTTACTACAACACACGACGCTTTACATCGTTGGAGAGCTAACTCAACCAATCGAACACTGCTTGGTTGCGAAAAAAGACATTCGTCTGGAAGATATTAAAACGCTGTATTCTCACCCTCAGCCACACCAACAGTGCAGTGAGTTTTTAAGCCGTATGAAAGGGGTAAAGCTGGAATCCTGCGCGAGCACAGCAGATGCAATGCAGAAAGTCCAAGAGATGGATCGTGATGATGTGGCTGCAATTGGTAATGCATCAAGCGGTAAGCTATATGGCTTGCAAGCAATTCAAGGCAACATCGCAAACCAAACCGAAAACCATACTCGCTTTATCGTGGTTGCTCGTAAACCGGTTGAAGTTTCTACTCAGATTCCAGCAAAAACCACATTGATCATGTCGACCTCCCAAGAGGCAGGCTCATTGGTTGAAACACTATTAGTGCTGCAACGTTACGGCATCAATATGACCAAGCTGGAATCACGCCCAATTATGGGGAACCCGTGGGAAGAGATGTTCTACGTAGACTTGACATCACATCTTGCTTCGACAGAAATGCAACAGGCACTTGAAGAGCTAACAAAAATCACTAAGCACTTGAAAGTATTAGGCTGTTACCCGAGTGAGAACGTAAAGCCTACGCAAGTAAAATTGAGTTAATAGACACCAGTGAGTAAAAAGATCATGGCAACCCAAAAAGTCGTAATCGCATCGCTAAACCCAGCCAAAATTAATGCAGTTCAAAGTGCATTTCGTAATGCATTTCCGCATCAAGAGTTCAACTTCGTTGGCATCAGTGTACCGAGTGAGGTCGCAGATCAGCCCATGACGAATGAAGAAACTCATCGTGGTGCGCTAAACCGCGTTAAAAACGCAAAAGTAGAGATGCCAAACGCGGATTACTATGTCGGTCTCGAAGCGGGAATTGAAGCAAACGTGACGTTTGCTTGGATGGTGGTTGAGTCAGAGACTCACCGCGGTGAATCTCGTTCTGCAAGCTTAATGTTGCCGCCAAAAGTCTTGGAAAAACTCAAGGATGCGAATGAGTTGGGAGATGTAATGGACAAAGTGTTTGGTACTGATAACATCAAACAGAAAGGTGGCGCTATTAGCCTACTAACCCAAAACCAGCTAACTCGAAGCTCGGTCTATCACCAAGCCTTGATTCTGGCTTTGATTCCATTCACAAACCCTGAGCACTTTCCTTCAAATTTATAACACTCAGCCTATTCTCTAGATACGCAAAAGGGCGGATATTTCCGCCCTTTGTAATACGTTATCTTAGTCAATTGTAACACCAAGGCCTAAAAGCAAATTGGATATACTGTCTACTTAGATACCGCAACTTGTTCTAACAAGACTTTCAACTTGTCTTTTTCTTCATCAGATTTCGACTTTAGTTCGTTAGAGCCACGAGTAATGGTGGCAATGCCCACACCAAGCATCTGACTGATCTGACGTTGAGATAATTCTCCTTTAAGAAGTTCGTTAATTATATTAACGCGTGATATTAATGACTCTCTCTCATCACGTGACATCAGCATTGTTAACAGCATGTCATCTTGCTGGGTGCCCATACTTGTTCGAATTAGCTCAATAATCTGTTGCCAGTCTTTGTACTCGGGTTCGTGCGACATCAAGTTACCTCACTCAATACTTGGTATTGATCTCATGTTGATTCAAGAACGCGCCATCGATACCCAAAAGATCACGATAGTATGTTTCAAACATCAAGATGTTTTGTACATAACCGCGCGTCTCTTTAAATGGAATTGCCTCAATAAAGGCATAAGCATCCACTTTTCCTTGGGTACGCTCTCGCCACGTTTTTACTCTGTTAGGACCTGCATTATAAGCAGCAAGAGCAAAAATACGATTATTATCGTAATCCTCTAATAAACCTTGCAAATAATGGCTACCAATTTCGATATTTTTTCCTACATTGTAGAGATCCTGCGTACCTTGATAACTCAACTTATATTTACGTGCCGTGTACTTCGCCGTCGCAGGCATGATCTGCATAAGACCACGAGCGCCAACTGGAGAGCGGGCTTCAACATCTAACGCACTTTCCTGTCGAGCGAGAGACATCATCGTGACGGGATCAATGTTGTGCTTTTTCGCATAAAAGTTAAACCACCAGCGGTGTGCTATTGGGAACCTAAGTTCGATATTATCCCACATCTGCGCTTGAATACTCGCGGTCACCGTTAGGTGATGCCAACGTTTAAATGATGCATAAGCCGCCAACATCGCCTTTTCATCTTTCCCTACGCGGCGCAGTAAGTGTGCCCATTCACTCTTCGCTGCTGCGATTTTATCCGTCGCGATCAACTCTTCGATACGAGCTAACGAGTCTTGATAGGGTTGAACAACTTTCTTATCCAACTTAACCGTATGCGTTGGGTATTTGATTGATTGCCCGATTGCATTGGCGGCAGCCACACTGTAGAAGTTTCGTTGCCCAAGCAGAGTTGCTAAACGCTGTTTCCCCGCGATGTCATCACCTAACGCTATTTCACTTCTTCCAAGCCAATATTGCCAGCGTAGCGTGGCTTGTTCTTCTTTATTTAGAACAGCAATCCACTCTTGTACGCCTTTCCAATCTGCATTTTGAATCGCTAAGCGGATGCGCGTTTCAATCAACGGTAAGTACTGACTGGTTTTCGTTTTATCATCGCGCCATTTAGCTAATGACTCAGACTCCGTACGAGTCAATCGAAATGCAATATAGTCGGCAAGTTCTTGCGCTTTTTCTGGAGAAAACTTCTGTCCTTTAATGACAGCATCGTACGCACCTTGTGCTTGGCTAGTGTTCATGCGAGCCAACTTTTCTAACGCATATTCACTTTGCGCTCGATTAAAATCATTCGCAGGTTTTTTCTTCGCGAATTCCGCAACACTTGAAGGATTATCAAACAACGCTTTCATTTCTTTGGCTTGTTGCTTTGCCTGCGCTGATTTAGGCAGTTTGAGCAAGTAACTCATCAAACCGCCATTACGAGCATCAAACGCCAGTAACATACGCTGTAGAATCAGTTCATCGGTACGCTCACCCGCCTTGTCCCATGCTGCAAATAATGGGTCACACTCATCAGCAATGCTGATGCCACGTAACCACATATGTTCAGCCCCTTTAAACGCCGCGACTTTCTTGCCTTGCTTTAATTGAGCGACGTAGAAAATACATTGGTAACGCTCACCACTAGGAATGACTTTTTGAAACTCAGTAATGGTTTTCCAATCTTTTTGCTTATAAAGATGATTGAGGTATGGAGCGCGAACTCGACGAGAAAATGGAAAAGACTCGTGCTCAGAAATAAACTCGTTCACCTGTTGTGGTGACTTTTCCGGTAACTGTCTAATAAAAGTGCGGTAATCCACATAAGGCGTTAGTGGATAGTCAGAAATTTTAGGACGAATCGAAAGGTATCCGTCGATGTCATTTTTATCTAATAAATCTTGAGCTTGCTCATATACTTCGCGCTGCTTTTCCAAACTCAGCGCGGCATTAGCACTCAAACTCATAGCACACAACGCGGCGGCGCAGCATACGTTTTTAGCCAATTCAGATACGTTGAATCTCATTTGTGTCATTTTCCCCAGACATATACTGCCCTAAAGCCTAGTTTTGTTAGAGTTCATGTGATGTTAAGGCAATTTTCACACATGCATCTATTTACACAGAATGCAGATGTCCATGTAAAGCAACTTAGTGTATTAAAAATTGTACTCGTCAAACTTTTAAGACGATGGAGACAAAGCGTTTCTAACTCGCATAGAAAACACTTCGTCATTCTTAACGAATAACAAAAGTGTATACCCTAACCGTGTAAGTTTCCGGTCAGCTCAAAATAAGAAATCCATTCGTTAGGGAAATTCTTGCAATGCGGTAACAAAAACAAAGCACTTGGTATAAAATGATGGGTTTGAATGACAGTTAATTTAGGAACGATCGGCAATGGCTGAATACGTATATACCATGTCGCGGGTGAGCAAAATTGTGCCACCTAAGCGTCAAATTCTTAAAGACATCTCTCTGAGCTTCTTCCCTGGTGCGAAAATCGGTGTTTTAGGTCTGAACGGTGCAGGTAAATCCACACTGCTACGTATCATGGCAGGTATCGACACGGATATCGACGGTGAAGCGCGTCCACAACCTGGTCTAAACGTAGGTTACCTACCTCAGGAACCAGTATTAGACGAATCAAAAACCGTTCGTGAAGTTGTTGAAGAAGCGGTTGCTGACGTTGCTGACGCTCTGAAACGTTTGGACGCAGTCTACGCAGCATACGCTGAACCAGATGCAGACTTCGACGCACTTGCAAAAGAGCAAGGCGAGCTAGAAGCCCTTATCCAAGCGAAAGATGGCCACAACCTAGAAAATGCGCTTGAGCGTGCGGCAAACGCACTTCGTTTACCTGAATGGGACCAAAAAATTGCGCACCTATCAGGTGGTGAACGCCGCCGTGTGGCTATTTGTCGCTTGCTACTTTCTAAGCCAGACATGCTACTGCTTGATGAGCCTACCAACCACCTAGATGCAGAATCAGTGGCTTGGCTAGAGCGCTTCTTAGTGGATTACACAGGTACCGTAGTAGCCATCACCCACGACCGTTACTTCCTAGATAACGCTGCGGGCTGGATCTTAGAACTGGACCGTGGTGAAGGTATCCCATGGGAAGGCAACTACACCTCATGGCTGGAGCAAAAAGACGCTCGTCTACAACAAGAAGCCTCCCAAGAGAGTGCTCGCCAAAAGACTATCGAGAAAGAGCTTGAGTGGGTACGTAAAAACCCTAAAGGTCGTCAAGCGAAGTCAAAAGCACGTATGGCTCGCTTTGAAGAACTGCAAAGCTCTGATCACCAAAAACGTAATGAAACCAATGAACTGTTTATCCCACCTGGTGAGCGTCTAGGTGATAAGGTTATTGAAGTGAAGAACCTGACCAAGTCATTTGACGGTCGTGTTCTGATTGATGACCTGTCATTCAGCATCCCTAAAGGTGCAATTGTTGGTATCATCGGTGCGAACGGCGCAGGTAAATCGACGCTATTCAAGATGTTAAGTGGTACTGAACAACCAGACTCGGGCACAATTGAGATGGGCGATACAGTAAAACTGGCATCGGTCGATCAGTTCCGTGACAGCATGGACGATTCTAAAACCGTATTCCAAGAGATCTCTGAAGGTGCTGATATCATTAAGATCAACAACTTCGAAATCCCAGCTCGCGCATACTGTTCACGCTTTAACTTTAAAGGCAGTGACCAACAAAAGATTATTGGTGAACTATCGGGTGGTGAGCGTAACCGTGTCCACCTTGCGAAGCTGCTTAAAGCGGGCGGCAACGTGTTGCTACTCGACGAACCAACCAACGACCTTGACGTTGAAACACTGCGTGCTCTAGAAGAAGCATTACTAGAGTTCCCTGGTTGTGCAATGGTTATCTCGCACGACCGTTGGTTCCTTGACCGTATCGCGACCCACATCATTGACTACCGTGACGAAGGCCAAGTTAACTTCTACGAAGGTAACTACACAGAGTACATGGATTGGTTGAAGAAAACATTGGGTCCTGAAGCCGCAGAACCACACCGTATCAAATACAAGCGTATTGCGAAGTAATCGCAACCCACAAAGTTTGATTGTAATTTGTACAAAGGCCGCTATCATAGCGGCCTTTGTTTTCTTTGTTATAAAAAGAGCTCATTAACCCGTCTCGTTCGTTAAGAACATGACATTGCACTTACGTCACTCTGTAGCGACCTCGACACTTTTCAAACAACAATCGAACACTTTTTGTTCGTATTGATATACTATTCAATTCTGTTTGACGACCTGACGAGAATATTCATATGACAGAGAGACGACGCTTTTCACGTATTCTCCATCAAGCTCCAGCTAAGATAGAACAACGTGACTTGGCAATTGAAGCTAGGATTCAAGATCTTTCCTTGCATGGTTTACTCATGAAAGTGGAAGAGACTGAGGCTTTGGATCCAACCCTTCCAGTCCATGTGACTTTTTCATTTGATCAATCCGAACAAGTGATTACGTTAAAAGCGCAAATTGTGAATGTTTCTAAGTGTGAGATTAGGTTGAAGATCGCTAAGGTAGACATCGAAAGCATTAGCCAACTAAAACGATTTATAGAATTGAATGTAGGCAATAACGACCTTCTGAATCGAGAGTTAGAGCACCTCTCTGGTTTTTAGGAGAAAAATAAATGAACGCCTATTTAAGTAACAATAACTATGTCTAAAAAAATCATCATGCAGATCCCGACGAAAGACGGCGATCAGCAGTTCTATTTGGGCCGCAGTTCGGTCCTAGCAGTATTTGCTTCAGTATTGGCATTACCCGCCGTCGTTGGTGGCGCGTGGTACCTTAATCAGCAGCAGATGCACAATAAAGACGAATTAACACAAATCATCGCCAAACTGGAAAGTGAAAAGGCCGAAGTGACGGCTCTTTACGAAGAACAGCTTGATACCAATCATTCGCTTTCCCAGTCTTTGACGGACAAAAACAATCAAATTCAGCTATTGGGCAAACGGGTATTCGACGTTGAATCGGTTTTAGGTCTCGCAGACGAAGAGTTGATGATCGATGAGAACAGCATGGGGTTAGAGGAGCGAATTGACGCAGCCGCTATCGATTCTGCTGTTCGAGCGACGATGTTCCGTTTGATACCAAATGACAGTCCAGTCACATACCAACGTATTTCTTCTTCTTACGGCAGTCGTATTAATCCGATTTCAGGTAAGAGGCATGTTCATACTGGTATCGATCTGACTTGTAAAAGAGGAGAAGAGATCCTGGCACCGGCTGACGGTGTGGTGGAAACCGTTCGCCCGAGCAATCGTGGTTATGGTAACTATGTCACCATTCGTCACTCATTTGGCTTTATGAGCTCCTTTGCTCATCTACAACGCTTCAAAGTGAAAAGCGGTCAGTTTGTTAGTAAAGGCGACATCATTGCTCAATGCGGTAACTCTGGCAACTCCACAGGGCCACACTTGCACTATGAAGTACGCTTCCTCGGACGAGCACTCAACCCTCAATACTTAATGGAGTGGACGCCAGAAAACTTCAATGACGTCTTTGAAAAAGAGAAAAAAGTGAAATGGGGACCTTTGGTTCAATTGATTGATAACGTTGTACGTCTACAAGTCAATTTAACCAATTCACCCTATCGCGATACCAGTATCAACACAGTATCAAGTGAAGATACGAGTAATACTGCGACGAACTGATTTGTCCATCAACACGAAAAAGAGCAGCTTACGCTGCTCTTTTTGTTTCGGACTCTGCACGGCTAAATGACCCGTGATTAGCCGCGATGAATATTATCATTCGCCTGTTTGAGTAAGTTTTGGCTCTCATTCATAAATTGTTGAGAATAAGTACCAAACCAATCACTCACCTGCTTAAAGCTTTCGATGAATCGCGCTTTGTCTCTGCTATCCAGAATCGCTACCGCATCACCTAAACGCTGATGGAATCGCTTGATCATATCGATATTCTCTTGAGAAGAGAAAATGATATCACCGTACAAGTTCGGATCCTGACCAAACAGTCGTCCCACCATCGCCAATTCAAGGCGGTAGATTGGCGAGCTTAACTTCAACAACTGATCGATGTTCGGATTCTCTTTGCTAAGGTGCATACCGTAAGCAAACGACGTGAAGTGGCGCAGCGCCTGAATCAACGTCATGCCATGATCGTGCTCTTGTGCATCGATTTGGCACAAGCTTGCGCCCCAAATCCCAAACTGTTGCAATAGCCATTGGTAATGCTCGTGACCACGGCCATCACAGTACACAATAACCTGCTTGGCAAGGCTCGGAACATCTGGGCCAAACATTGGGTGCAAACCAACCACAGGACCTTGGTGCACATTCAACATTGCTTGCAGAGGCTCCGACTTGATAGAAGTCAGGTCACACAGAATGCAGTCTTGCGGCAAGTTCCCCAGTTTTTCGATCACCCCTTCCGTTAGATGAATCGGCACCGTGACCACGACTAAACCCGCGTTGTCTAGAATCTCATCCGCATGATCCCAGTCTTTACTGCCGAGAACTTTGACCTGGTAGCCCGACAATTTGAACATACGCCCAAACAGGCCACCCAATTGACCATTACCACCAATAATAACAACTGAGCGTAAATCAGGGTTCAAACACTTAAAACCGGAATCTTTCTCGCTGGCATAAGACTCACGCATTGTTCGACGCAGAATATCTTCAATAAGCTGTGGAGGAATTCCCATTTTTTCAGCTTCAGCGCGACGAGAAGCTAACATCGCCGCTTCGCGGTCTGGAGCATAAATTGGCAAACCATGTTCGCTTTTTACTTCCCCAACTTTCTCTACGAGCGCTAAACGCTGAGCCAATAGCTCCAACATTTGCTTGTCGACTGCATCAATCTGATCGCGTAATGCGTTAAGTTCAACTGCCATTGATGTTCCTTAAATCCTGTATTAATTAGCCTTTAGACGATTTTCTAAGAAAGGCACTAGCTCTTCATGTGCATGACGTAATAGTGCCTCAGTTGAATCCCAATTGATACATGCGTCAGTGATAGATACACCGTATTTCATCTCTTCAAGAGCTAAGTCAGAAGATTGATTTCCTTCATTGATATGGCTTTCAATCATAAGACCGATAATAGATTTATTGCCTTCACGGATTTGATGAATCACATCCTCCGCGACTAATGGCTGGCGACGGTAATCTTTACGTGAGTTGGCGTGACTGCAATCCACCATTAATGAAGCATCAAGACCAGATTTCGCCATCTCTTGCTCACACTCAGTGACTGATACCGAATCGTAGTTAGTTTGCTTGCCGCCACGTAAGATCACATGTCCATTAGCATTGCCCTGGGTGGTCAACAGTGCGACTTGTCCCTCACGGTTAATTCCCATAAAACGGTGGCTAGAGGACGCAGCTTGCATCGCGTTAATTGCGGTTGCCAAACTGCCATCGGTGCCATTCTTAAAACCGATTGGCATAGACAGGCCGCTTGCCATTTCACGGTGAGTTTGTGACTCCGTCGTACGAGCACCGATGGCTGCCCAGCTAAAAGTATCCGCCAAGTATTGTGGGCTAATTGGGTCTAGAGCCTCAGTCGCGAGCGGGATTTCCATCTCTGCCAACTCCACCAGAAGTTCGCGTCCAACATGCAGACCGTGTTCAATATCGAAACTGCCGTCTAGGTGTGGGTCATTGATCAGGCCTTTCCAGCCGACCGTGGTGCGCGGCTTCTCAAAGTAAACACGCATAACAATATACAGTTGGTCACTTAGTTGTTCAGAGAGTGCTTTAAGTCGCTTTGCGTAATCCTTCGCCGCTTCTACGTCGTGGATAGAACATGGACCGCATACAACAAGCAGGCGGTGATCCTTCTTGTGAATAATATTAGCGATAGTTTGACGAGACTCTTGAATAAAGCGACGTGCTTTTTCACTCAAAGGAAGCTTGGTTTTTAGTTCCTCCGGAGTAATAAGAACCTGTTCTTCGATAATATTAATATTGCTCAACTCACTTTTCTGCATAACTCTAACCTGTATATTTATTTTTACACCCAACCAAACCTTTGGTGAGACAACTAAGCTTTAACGACAAGATAACAGGCTAAAAAAGAAAAACAAGCGTACAGAATAAAAAACATTTAGTGTAAACTTAAGCTTACAGTCAAATGAAAAGCCAAAGTATAATTAACTTTGGCTTCTCATCGCTGTTTTGAATCTTTTACAAGAGGTTTAGCTAGTCAAGCGTTTCATCGCTTCACTCGCCGCTTTCCACTCTTGAGATAGCTTAAGTTCGCTTGGAGAAAATGACTGTTTTTTCAGTAATCCATCCGCGAGTGGCACGGTTGAAACCGGTAAGTTGTCTAATACCTCAACGTGCGCTTCTCGTTTATTACACATTAACAACATATCGCAACCAGCTCTCAATGCTTGAGCACCTCGCTCGGCTGAGCTGCCCATAATCGCAGCGCCTTCCATGGTCAAGTCATCCGAAAAAACCAAACCTTTAAAACCCAATTGCTGACGCAGGACCTGTTTTAACCAGTATTCAGAACCGCTGGCTGGTTGAGCATCATAATGTGGGAAAATCACGTGAGCAGGCATCATGGCATCTAAAACACCGGCATCAATTTGCGCTTTGAAGATCGCCATATCTTGTTCAAAAATATCACTGCGCTCATCGTATGGTGTTTCTAGATGTGAGTCTGCAATCACGCCACCATGTCCAGGGAAGTGCTTGCCTGTCGTTGCCATGCCAACACTCTTCATTCCCTGCATATATGCAGTGCTATAGCGAAGAATGGTATCGGCATCTTCACCGAATGCGCGGTTACCGATCGCTTTACATTGATGGCCTTGGTCAAGTACCGGGGCAAAGCTTAAATCAATATCATGGGCAATCAGCTCTGCTGCCATTAACCAACCGCCCATACGAGCAAGCTCTTCACCATTTTGATGTTTAGCGTACTCATCAGCAGCAGGAATTAATGAGAAACCTTCACGAAAGCGCTGCACTCGGCCGCCTTCTTGATCCACACCGATCAAAAACGGGCGCTTAGCCGCCTTTCGGATGGATTGAGTAAGTGCTTGAAGCTGTTCGCTATCATGATAGTTGCGAGCAAATAGAATTAAGCCACCAACCGTAGGATGCTCCAAGATTTCTTTGTCTTCAGCGGTCAGTTCATACCCCGCAACGTCAACCCATAACGGTCCCATGTTTTCTCCTCAAAATCGGCTGAATATCTCGTATTCGATGAGGTTATTCGCTTCAGATTTGCTTTACAATAAGTGAATGAAGAATTGACGAGATCGGCTATGAAATTTAACGAACTGTACATTGGTGTGATGTCTGGAACGAGTATGGATGGCGTTGATACCGCTCTAGTTGAAATAAGCGATGAGCATGTTCGCCTGATTGCGCACGACGACTACCCAATGCCCGCAGCGCTAAAAGACATGCTGTTATCTGTTTGTACCGGTCAAGCAACAAATTTAAAAACCATAGGTGAACTTGACCACCAGCTCGGCCACCTATTTGCAGATGCCGTGTTACAGCTGCTCAATAAGTCTGGTTACGTCGCAGAGCAAATTCGTGCGATTGGTAATCACGGTCAAACAGTGTTCCATCAGCCTACCGGAAACTTGCCGTTTACCACTCAATTGGGCGATGCCAACATTATCGCGGTCAAGACAGGCATTGATACGGTAGCGGATTTTCGTCGTAAAGACATGGCGCTAGGTGGACAAGGTGCCCCACTCGTCCCTGCTTTCCATAAAAGCATTTTTGCGATGCAGGATTCCACAACTGTGGTGCTTAACATTGGAGGCATTGCCAATATCTCTGTACTGCATCCAGAACAACCAGTCATTGGCTATGACACAGGCCCGGGCAATATGTTGATGGACGCATGGTGTGCGCTGCATAAAGGGCAAAGCTTCGACGAAGATGCACAATTTGCACTTAAAGGAACGGTAAACGCTACTTTGTTGACTCAATTACTCAAAGAAGCTTACCTCGCCATGCCAGCCCCTAAAAGTACCGGACGAGAACTGTTCAATATTGACTGGCTGCATCAACAACTGGCCCATCACAATTTACCAATCGAAGACGTACAACGTACACTTTGCGAGTATTCTGCAATTACCATTGCCAACGAAGTCGACAAGTTTTCTCATGGCATCACACCTCAACTATTGGTCTGTGGCGGTGGAGCAAGAAACCCACTTTTGATGCAGCGACTAGCTAAGTTATTGCCACAATGGAGCGTTGCGACAACGGCAGAAAAAGGCATTGATGGCGACTACATGGAAGCAATGGCGTTTGCTTGGCTTGCGCAGCGCCATATTCACGACCTCCCTAGCAACTTACCGGAAGTTACGGGGGCAAGTCGTCTCGCTTCACTGGGTGTACTCTATTCAAAAAATTAAGGGCAATAGATCCTAAACAAAAAGGCTTAATTCATTATGACGAACGATGCACTTATCGCAGCTTTATCCCATCTGGTATCTGAAGGGCGAAACCCAGACACCATGGACATCGACTTGCTGCCTTCTCTCGATATTGTTCAACGCATCAACCAACAGGACAAACTCGTTCCTCTTGCCGTTGAAAAAGTGTTGCCTGAGATCGCTGAAGCCGTTGATAAGATCACGGAAGCATTTAAGGTCGGAGGTCGGTTGTTTTACATCGGTGCGGGTACCAGTGGTCGACTTGGCGTTTTGGACGCTTCAGAATGCCCACCAACTTTTGGCACAGATCCAGAGATGGTCGTTGGTATTATTGCCGGTGGAAAAGAGGCAATGTTCCGTGCAAAAGAAGGGGCGGAGGACGACCCTACATTAGGCGAGCAAGATCTTAAAGAGAATACGCTAACACAACGCGATGTCGTCGTTGGTATTGCGGCAAGTGGACGAACACCTTACGTGATTGGTGGCTTAGAGTATGCGAACGAGCTTGGTGCCACCACTGTAGCACTATCTTGTAACCCTGACTCTCCGATTGCAGATATTGCTGATATTGCGATTAGCCCCGTTGTTGGACCTGAAGCGTTAACGGGATCCACTCGCTTAAAATCAGGGACAGCACAAAAACTCGTACTGAACATGCTCACTACCGCAAGCATGATTCGCCTAGGCAAAAGTTATCAGAACTTAATGGTAGATGTGAAAGCGACGAATGCAAAGCTAGTTGCAAGAGCGGCTCGTATTGTTATGCAAGCAACAGATTGTACTAACCAAGAGGCTAAAACGGCGCTCAAAGAAACGGACTACGACGCCAAGTTAGCGATTTTGATGATTTTAACCGGGCTGGATAGAGAAAGCGCGACTGAGCAACTGAACGCCAAGCAAGGATATTTAAGAAAAGTCGTGATCGCGCAAACTAATCAATCTTAATCAATAAAGCGCCTCACTTATTTAAAAGTCAGGCGCCTTTTATGGCTTAATTTAGTAGTTCAATCGTTCAATGTGAGTAATACCGACTTTACCTTCAAGGTCACTGAACATATGAACCATTGCTGGGTATGGTTGTGCTCCAGGGTAGACAACTTCTGCATTACAGAAAAACGCATAGTTTTGTCCGGCTACGACTTGAGTAGCCACAACCAAAGGGGAGTATTTGACACCGACAAACCCCTCGATACCTTTAGCAAATACTTCTTTATTCTCTGCTGTGAGTTCATGAAATGGACTCCAGCCACCAGCCATTTGCGTTGACATAATGTGATTCCTTTTTTTCTGTGCTCACTATCAAGCAATATGAACATAGTTTAATAAGGAAGATTTTGCCACATTTATGTGATGCAGACAGTGTAACAACGGCTTTATTGACTATTAATTTGAGTATTCATTCCAACCACGTTGCCATTCCATGCGGAATTTTTGCGCTTGCTCAGTACCTTCACAAACCCCTTCGTAATACTGACCAGATAACCCCATTTGATACGCAAAAGCAGGATTACAGTACTCACGTAAACCTTCTAAATAACCTTGGTCGTAGTCACTTTGCTTAACACTACCCAACTCACGAAGCTCGCTCATCGTGCGCGATGTGTGTCCGGTTATGCCATCTTGATATCCGATCTGATGCCAATCTCCCGACTTGGCAAGATCTGCTGTCGTTGCTGTGCATCCTGCAAGTAAAGCCAGTGCCAGACCTACCGTTACCTTTTTCATGGTTCTTCCTTAAGTAATTGTTTTCAAAAATAAGCTTACCACTAATTATTGGCGCTTGCCGCTGAGCTTGCAGATTTAACCACTGATGACTCAAATCAGCCGCTCAAGACTGTCATCAACCTTTCGCCATTTTTAAAAACCGCTCAAGCAGCATATCGACCACTCAGTGCTCTATTCGACCACTCATCTACTAACCGAATGCATTTAACACAAGTGACGCATAACATGCATCCTGAGATTAAAAAATTACCCTACCCAACTAAGACCAAGGACAATTGCTATGATGTGGTTTCTAACCTGTGTCGCAGCCCTAATCGGCGGATACTTCATCTACGGCGCTTTCGTCGAGAAGATTTTCGGCATCAATGAAAAACGCCAAACGCCAGCTCACACCAAATCGGACGGTGTTGACTTCGTTCCAATGTCAACAAAGAAAGTTTACCTAGTTCAACTACTTAACATCGCAGGTGTTGGTCCAATTTTTGGCCCGATCATGGGGGCACTATACGGTCCTGCGGCGATGCTTTGGATTGTAGTCGGTTGTATTTTTGCTGGTGCAGTACACGATTACTTCTCAGGCATGCTTTCAGTGCGTAACGGCGGTGCATCTGTACCTACCATTACAGGTCGCTACCTAGGTAATGGCGCAAAACACTTTATGAATATTTTTGCCATTGTCCTATTGCTTCTAGTTGGCGTAGTGTTCGTTTCAGCCCCTGCTGGCATGATTACTAACCTCATCAATGATCAAACAAGCTTGAGCGTAAGCATGACTACAATGGTTATTGCTATTTTTGCTTACTACATCATTGCGACGATTGTTCCTGTCGATAAAATCATTGGTCGTTTCTACCCACTGTTTGGCGCCCTACTTATCTTTATGTCTGTTGGTCTAATGACAGCCGTTGCTTTCTCTAGCGAACACACAGTAATGGGTGACTTCCAAGTTTCGGACATGTTCTCTAACCTCAACCCAAATGACATGCCGTTATGGCCTGCATTGTTCATCACTATCGCATGTGGCGCTATCTCTGGCTTCCACGCGACTCAGTCTCCACTGATGGCGCGTTGTATGGAAAATGAGAAAAACGGTCGCTTCGTATTCTACGGTGCAATGATTGGTGAAGGTGTTATCGCGCTAATTTGGTGTGCTATCGCTCTGTCTTTCTTCGGCTCTCTAGACGCTCTATCAGAAGCTGTGAAAAACGGTGGCCCTGGTAACGTGGTATACAGCGCATCATTTGGTCTGCTAGGTGTGTTCGGTGGTATCCTTGCGTTCCTGGGTGTGGTTATCCTACCAATTACGTCTGGCGATACAGCGTTCCGTTCAAGCCGCTTGATCCTTGCTGAATACTTCAACATGGAACAAAAAACGCTACGTAACCGTCTACTGATGGCACTTCCACTGTTCGTTATCGGCGGTATCTTAACTCAAGTAGACTTCGGCATTATCTGGCGCTACTTCGGTTTTGCAAACCAAACAACAGCGGTAATGATGCTTTGGACTGCGTCCGCTTACCTACTGCGTCACAACAAGCTGCACTGGATTACCACTATCCCAGCTATCTTCATGACCACGGTATGTGTCACGTTCATCTTAAACAACAGCTCGCTAGGTTTTGGTCTGCCAATGCAACTATCAACTATCGTAGGTATTGTGTTTGCCCTAGCTGTGACAGGTTACGTTATCAAAACCTCTAAGGGTAAAGGTGAAACTGAACTGGCTGACGAAGAGAAACCACAAGCCGTATCAGAAACAGCGTAATACTCGTCACATCTGAGTGACTAAGATAGGAGCCTGCCAATTGCAGGCTCTTTTTGTTTTATACCCAAGTCACTTTAAGGTTCAGAAAGCACAGCGCAGCATCATTTACTTAGCTGTTCTTATCTATCTGAGCCAAGCATCTTGAGGTTACTTAGGTATACAATAACAACATTGATTCTAGGTTAGGTTCACTATGGAACTGGTCATCTCCCTTTTACAACAGATGTGTGTGTACTTAGTTTTGGCTTACATGCTAAGTAAAACGCCAATCATCTTACCTTTGCTGAGTATTTCTTCGCGCTTAAGCCACCGCCTAATTTGTTACGTACTCTTCTCTGGCTTTTGTATTCTCGGCACCTATTTCGGTCTGCACATCAACGATGCTATTGCCAATACTCGTGCGATCGGCGCAGTTATGGGCGGGCTGTTTGGTGGACCTGTTGTAGGTTTCGCCGTCGGATTTACTGGTGGCATCCATCGATACTCTCTTGGTGGTTTTACCGACCTAGCCTGTGCAATTTCAACCACCGCCGAGGGCGTAATTGGTGGTTTGCTCCACGTTTACCTTATCAAGCGAAATAAAGGTGCATTGCTGTTTAATCCAAGCGTTGTATTCAGCGTCACGTTTGTTGCAGAAGTGGTGCAAATGATTTTGCTGCTCGCCGTCGCGAAACCTTTTGATCAAGCCTATGAACTGGTGTCCGCTATTGCAGCGCCTATGATCATCGCGAACTCATTTGGTGCGGCGTTGTTCATGAGTATCCTGCAAGACAGAAAAGCAATCTTTGAAAAGTTTTCTGCGACGTTTTCGCGTCGAGCGCTCACCATTGCTGATCGCTCAGTGGGAATTCTAAGCAACGGCTTCAACACCGAAAACGCAGAGAAAATCGCACGTATTATTTACGAAGAAACCAAAGTGGGCGCTGTCGCGATTACTGACCAAGAAAAGATCTTGGCGTTTGTGGGCATTGGCGATGATCACCATAAACCGAACACGCCGATTTCATCGCAAAGCACATTAGACTCCATGGAGAAAAACGACATCATTTATCTTGATGGTGCGGAGCGTCCATACCAATGCTCCATTGCAAAAGATTGCAAGCTCGGATCTGCGCTGATCATCCCACTGCGTGCAGGGAAAGAGGTCATTGGTACCATAAAGCTGTATGAACCGAAGCGTAAATTGTTCTCGACGGCCAACATGTCGATGGCGGAAGGAATAGCCCAGCTTCTATCTAGCCAAATCCTTTATGGCGATTACCAACAACAACAAGCCTTACTCGCCCAAGCAGAAATAAAATTGCTTCACGCTCAGGTGAATCCACACTTTTTGTTTAATGCACTCAATACTATTAGTGCGATTACTCGTCGTGACCCTGACAAAGCGCGCGAGCTAATCCAAAATCTATCGCACTTCTTCCGCAGCAATTTAAAGCAGAACATTAATACCGTGACGTTAAAGGAAGAGCTTGCACATGTGAACTCGTACTTGAGCATCGAAAAAGCGCGTTTTACGGACCGCTTAGAGGTTGAAATCGATATTCAACCTGAATTGCTGGACATCAAATTACCAAGCTTTACACTCCAGCCTTTGGTTGAGAATGCCATTAAGCATGGCATTTCAAACATGCTTGAAGGTGGTAAAGTTCATATATACAGCGAAGCACACCCACAAGGTCACTTGATTACCGTCGAAGACAACGCAGGCAGTTTTGAGCCGCCAAAAGAAAACCACTCAGGGCTAGGTTTAGAAATTGTCGACAAGCGTCTCACTAATCAATTTGGACGTGATGCAGCGCTAAAAATTACGTGCGAGCCACATCAATTTACTAAAATGAGCTTTATCATTCCCCCAAAATCATAAAAGCACGCTGAAGCAATAAAGGTAATGTTGGATGTTAACCGCACTCGTCATTGATGATGAACAGTTTGCTCGTGAAGAGCTAGCAGAGTTACTGGATGAAACAGGCCAAGTTGAGGTCGTGGGCGATGCCTCAAACGCAATCCTCGGCCTAAAAAAAATCAATGAACTCAAGCCTGATGTGGTGTTTCTCGATATCCAAATGCCTCAAGTCACGGGGATTGAATTACTAGGGATGCTTGATCCAGAAACCATGCCTTATGTGGTTTTTGTCACGGCTTATGATCAGTATGCGATTCAAGCATTTGAAGACAATGCCTTTGATTACTTGCTCAAACCTGTCGACCCATGCCGGCTAACTAAAACGGTAAAACGACTAAACAAAGTCATTAGCCAATCCGCCCTAACGCAACAACTGTCTGCTATTACACCTGACACGTTGGATCAAATACCGTGCATCGGACACAACCGCATCGTTATCATGGCCACCGACACGGTGGAATGTGCTTACAGTGATATCAGCGGCGTGCATGTACGCTCCACCAGCCAAACCGCGAGCACCCAACTGACATTAAAAACGTTGGAAGAGAAAACCCCTCTAGTCCGCTGCCATCGTCAATACTTAGTCAGTATTAAAGCGATTAGCGAAATCAAGTTACTGGAAAATGGGTTAGCGGAAATCATCACCAAAACAGGCTTTGAGATACCAGTAAGCCGCCGCTACTTAAAGGTGCTCAAAGAGATGCTCGGCATTAGCCACTAACACAAAAACTTCACACATCATCGCTGAGTTTCCGCTAGCGTATAAATAGGACGCTCTGAAAAGACGAGGCGATGATGTATAAAGTTTTATTCATATGTAAGCACAACGCTGGACGAAGCGTCCTCGCGGAGTCAATCGCAACCAATATCCTGCCAGCAGATTTTAGTGTCACCAGTGGAGGCTCACATCCCACAGGCAAGGTGCACCCAGTGGTGCAAAAATATTTAGATGACCACCAACTCCCCATTCCGCATATCCACACGCATTCATGGGAGGAGCGAACTCAGTTTCTTCCCGACATCGTTATTATTCTCTGTGATTCTTTACATCAAGAAACCGCTCCTCAGTGGCTTGCAGGTGGTGTTCGAGTAAACTGGCAAGTTGATGCTTTTCCGACCGATGGTTCTGATGAAGACATGTACGCACATTGCGAAAAGGTTGCTCAATCGCTTGAGCGAAGAATCACGAAGATGTCTGATATGATTATCGATGGTTTAGGAAAAGACCAAATTCGTGATTACCTAAATGAGTTAAGAGAGATGTAAAAAAGGCGACCCACAGGTCGCCTTTTGAATATTCGATAAATGGAGACTAATCCACTTGCTTGATTTGCAGTTCTTTAGGTACTTCAAAGAACATATTCTCTTCACGGCCAAGTACTTCATCAACCGCTTCGGCACCAACGAGTTCTTTGATTCGCTCTAGAATCTGATTAACGAGCTCTTCCGGAGCAGATGCTCCCGCAGTCACGCCGACCTTTGTTTTGCCTTCGAACCACTCAGGTTTGATATCTTCCGGACAGTCGGTTAAGTAGCCAGGTGTCCCTAGCTTTTCAGCTAGCTCTTTAAGACGTGTAGAGTTTGATGAGTTTTTAGAACCCACCACAACCATCACATCTACGTCACCAGCTAATTCACGTACGGCATCTTGGCGGTTTTGTGTCGCGTAACAGATATCGTCTTTACGTGGACCTTGGATATCTGGGAACACGCGGCGTAGCTCTTCGATAACATCGGCAGTTTCATCGACAGAAAGCGTCGTTTGGCTTACGTAATGAAGATCGGATGGATCTTTCACAATCGCCTTCAGTTTCTCAACATCGGCTGGAGTTTCAACCAAGTACATACCACCGGTTTCACTGGCGTATTGCCCCATCGTACCTTCGACTTCAGGGTGACCTGCGTGACCAATCAGAACCACTTCCATATTACGACGGCTCGCACGCGCCACTTCCATATGCACTTTGGTTACTAAAGGACACGTTGCGTCAAATACGGTCAAATCACGCAGCTTCGCTTCCTGACGAACCGCCTGCGATACACCATGAGCAGAAAAAATCACAATGTTGTTGTCTGGCACTTCGTGCAGTTCTTCAACGAAGATAGCACCACGCTGTTTTAGACCTTCAACCACAAAACGGTTATGCACCACTTCATGACGCACATAAATCGGTGGCTGATACATCTCTAGCGCACGCTCTACGATGCTAATCGCGCGGTCAACACCAGCACAGAAACCACGTGGGTTAGCTAACAGGATTTTCATTTCATTGCTCATGGAAGTTATCTTTTATTTGGTTCGCTATTCTACTGACAAAATTTCAACTTCGAAAGTCACGTCTTGTCCCGCTAGAGGATGGTTGAAGTCCACAGTGACTGAATCGCCTGCAATCTCTGTAATAATGCCCGGGATTTCCATGCCATCAGGGCCACTGAAGGCCATGATTGTACCAACTTCCACTTCTGCATCACCTACAAATTTAGTGCGATCCATATAGTGAATATGATCAGGGTTTGGCATACCAAACGCGTCTTCTGCCTTTAGCTCAATCGCTTTTTGTGCGCCTGTTTCGAGGCCTATCAAGCACTGCTCAAAGTTTTCACTCAAGCTGCCATCACCCATAACAAATTTCGCTGGTTTACCCATGTTATGAGTACTATCTGCAACCGATCCGTCTTTCATTTTAATCGTAAAGTGAAGGGTTACTACAGATTCATTGGTTATTGTTGTCACGTTAATGCTTCCTTGTTCTTGGGTTATTACGCTGTCAGCTTGGTCTTTTTATACATTGATATGCTGATTGGCGCTCCAACATAATAAAAAGCATCGCTCGAATCAACGGACGACGCTTAGGGTTATTCGATATACCGCAAAAGATTACTTGTCAGCGTCTTTTTTACGGAAGCCATCCAGAATAATCATTGCCGCACCAATACAGATCGCCATGTCAGCAAGGTTGAATGCTGGCCAGTGGTAGTTACCCCAGAAGAAGTCTAGGTAATCAACAACAAAGCCATGAACGACGCGGTCAAACACGTTGCCCACTGCACCACCAATAATCAGTGCATAAGCAATGTTGTTCCATTTTTCTTTTGCTGGAAGCTTACTCATCCAGTAGGTCAAAAGACCCGTAACAACAAACGCGATACCTGTAAATAACCAGCGCTGCCAACCAGCTTGATCGCTCAAGAAGCTGAAAGCGGCACCGTAGTTATGAACGTAAAGTAGGTTGAAGAATGGCAACACCTCAATTCGGTTTGCCCATCCGTAGCCCATGTTGTCCATCACCACCAATTTGATGCCAATATCTGCAATAAATACCAGAATTGCTAACCACAGCCAGCGAACTCCAGATTGCTTTAACGTCAGTGCTTTTTCACTCATTACTTTACCTACAAACAGCCCCAGTAAATACTGGGGCTGTTAATTTTAAAAAAAGTTCAGTCGTTCTAGGCAATTACGCGAATTTACGTACTTCACCTTCGCCGTCTACGTTAGACACACAACGACCACAGATTTTCTCGTGACCTTCAATTGTGCCTACGTCTGGCGTGTGGTGCCAACAACGATCACACTTCTCGCCTTCAGCTGCTGCTACTTCAACAAATAAGCCTTCGATATCTGTGGCTTGTGCTGCATCCGTCTTCTCACCTAGAGGCTTAACTTTCGCCGCAGAGGTTAGTAGAACAAAGCGCAGTTCATCTTCAAGTTTGTTGATCTTCGCCGCTAGTGCGTCATCAGCAAATAGAGTCACTTCAGCTTGTAGTGCACCACCAATGGTTTTCTCTTTACGCGCATCTTCTAGAAGTTTGTTTACCGCACCACGAACCGCTTGGATCTCAGACCAGAATTCGTTGTTCAGCTCTTCACCTTCAGCAAGACCGAATAGACCGTCGAACCACTCACCAGTGAATACGAACTTGTCGCGCTCGCCTGGCATTTCGTTCCAGATTTCATCTGCAGTGAACGACATGATTGGCGCCATCCAACGAACTAGCGCTTCTACGATGTAGTAAAGTGCAGTCTGACAGCTACGTTGAGCGTTGCCGCCACGTTTTGCTGTGTACTGACGGTCTTTAATTACGTCTAAGTAGAAAGAGCCCATTTCGATTGAACAGAATTGCATTAGACGCTGAGTTACGCCGTGTGTGTTGTACTCTTCGTATGCTTTAACAATCTCTTCTTGTGCTGCTAGTGCACGACCAACCGCCCAGCGATCTAGCGCAACCATCTCTTCAACAGGAACGATGTCTGTTTCAGGGTTGAAGCCGCTCAAGTTAGCTAGGAAGAAACGCGCTGTGTTACGGATACGACGGTACGCATCTGCGCTGCGTTTTAGGATTTCATCAGAAACCGCAACTTCACCAGTGTAGTCTGTAGAAGCAACCCATAGACGAAGAATGTCAGCACCTAGCTTGTTGGTTACGTCTTTTGGCGCAACCACGTTACCGATAGATTTAGACATCTTACGACCCTGACCGTCAACCACGAAACCGTGTGTCAGTACTTGTTTGTAAGGTGCTTCGTCTTTCATCGCAATAGATGAAATTAAAGAAGATTGGAACCAACCGCGGTGTTGGTCAGAACCTTCTAGGTATAGGTCTGCACTGTTGCCGTTGTACTCTTCACGAGCATCAACAACAGAGAAGTGAGTGACACCTGAATCGAACCATACGTCTAGCGTATCTAGCACTTTTTCGTATTGGTCAGCGTCAGCACCTAGTAGTTCAGCGGCATCTACATCCCACCATGCTTGGATGCCTTTCTCTTCAACCAGCTTAGCGACTTTCTCGATCAGCTCTAGCGTGTTTGGATGAAGTTCTGCTGTTTCTTTATGAACAAACAGAGCAATTGGCACACCCCAAGTACGTTGACGAGAGATACACCACTCAGGGCGACCTTCGATCATACCTTCGATGCGGCTTTGACCCCACTCAGGCATCCACTCTACATTCTTGATTGACTCTAATGCTTTAGCACGTAGGCCAGCTTGGTCCATAGAAACGAACCATTGAGGTGTAGCACGGAAGATGATTGGGGTCTTATGACGCCAACAGTGTGGGTAGCTGTGCTCGTAAGCGTGGTGGTGTAGTAGTGCACCTTTTTCTTTTAGTACTTCTACTACTGCATCGTTCGCTTTAAAAACGTGCTGACCAGCAAATAGCTCTGTATCTGGTAGGTAAACGCCGTTTGAGCCAACTGGGTTTGCTACTTCTAGGTTGTACTTGTTACCAACCGCGAAGTCTTCTTGACCGTGACCAGGAGCAGTGTGAACAACACCAGTACCTGAATCAGTCGTAACGTGATCACCAAGGATCGCCGGTACAGTGAAATCGTAGAATGGGTGTTGGAATTGAGAAAGCTCTAGGTCCGCACCTTTAGCAAAGCCAAGGTTGTGGAAGTGCTCGATACCCGCACGGTCCATTACGTCTTTCGCTAGCTCAGCAGCAACGATGATACGCTCAGCGTTGTCGCCTTCTGTTTGGATAAGCACGTACTCTAGATCATCACGTAGACATACTGCGCGGTTTGCAGGCAGTGTCCAAGGTGTTGTTGTCCAGATAACGATAGATACGTCACCGTGACCTTCATGACCTTCTGTCAGTTCAAATTTAGATAGCAGTGCCGCTTCGTCAGCCGCTTTAAAACGAACGTCGATAGATGGCGATACTTTATCTTTGTATTCTACTTCCGCTTCAGCAAGAGCAGAACCACAGTCTGTACACCAGTGAACAGGTTTGAAACCTTTTAGCAGGTGACCATTGCTTGCGATCTTACCAAGAGCACGAATAATGTTCGCTTCAGTTGCGAAATCCATAGTGCGGTATGGCTTGTCCCACTCACCCATGATACCAAGGCGTTTGAAGCTCTCTTTCTGACCTTCAACCTGACCTGCTGCGTATTCACGACATTTCTCGCGGAATTCCGCTGCTGTCACTTTTTGGCCTGGCTTACCTACTTTCTTCTCTACCATTAATTCGATTGGTAGACCGTGGCAGTCCCAGCCTGGGATGTAAGGTGCGTCAAAACCTGAAAGTGTTTTGGATTTAATAATAATGTCTTTAAGAATCTTGTTTAGTGCGTGACCAATATGAATGTCACCATTTGCGTAAGGAGGGCCATCGTGCAATACGAATGACTTTTTGCCTTTCTTAGCTTTACGGATTTCACCGTAAAGATCTTCTTTGTACCAACGCTTAAGCATTTCTGGCTCACGATTGGCCAGGTTGCCGCGCATTGGAAACCCTGTTTCAGGTAAGTTCAGGGTATCTTTATACTCACTCATCGATTCTTAATTCCGTTATATTGGGCGAAAATTAGACATTATGTTGAACGGTGGAATAAACCGCTCAACGCTTAAGCTGACGCAGCCACACCCTTGCTGCTTCAGCATCCAATTCGATTTGTTGTTTAAGTGCTTCAAACGACTCAAACTTTTGCTCATCTCGAAGTTTATGCAAAAGTTCCACTTCTAGTTGCTTGCCATATAAATTGGCATGAAAGTCGAATAAGTGCACTTCTAACTGTTGGCGAACACCATTGACGGTTGGTCTTTGACCAATATTAGCAACACCACCAACTGGCTTATTTCCTAAGCCAAGCGCTTGAACAACATAGACTCCGGAAACCGGAGAAACACAGCGTTTCAAAGGAATATTTGCAGTAGGGAACCCAATGGTTCGACCTAGCTTTCTTCCATGAGAAACACGACCGCTGATGCTGTAGTTTCTTCCCAGCATCTCTTGCGCGGAATGCAAATCGTCACGCGCCAGCGCTTGACGGATAGCCGTACTGCTGACACGTAATTGTTGTAAACAAAAGCTCTGGGTACTTACGACATCAAAGCCGTATTTTTCCCCCGCTTCCTGCAGCATTGCAAAGTTACCTGTACGGCCTTTGCCAAAGCAGAAATCATCACCAACGACAAGAAACTTAACACCCAAACGCTCGACCAACAAGTCACGGATAAACTCTTCCGCGGTTAAACTTGCAAAATGGCGATTGAAATTGACACACAGTAAGCGGTCAATATCGAGCTTACTCAATTGCACGAACTTATCGCGTAATCGCGTCAACCTTGCAGGTGCCTTGTCTTTGGCAAACAGCTCCATCGGCTGAGGTTCAAAGGTCATCACAACAGAAGGCAAGGATAGCCTGTCCGCTTGCTCAGACACTTGCTGCAATACTTGTTGATGGCCTTTATGGACACCATCGAAATTGCCAATAGTCAGCACACAACCATGATGTCGCGGGTTGATATTGTGAATGCCTCTAATCAGTTCCATTGGATACTGCTTTCTGCCTCTGTTTTACTTTACACTGTGTGAAACTGACGGATTATATACTAATCACCCTCAGTCTGTCCCAGCTTTTAGGTCTTTTAAACGCGCACCAGTTAAAAATAGAACCACTAGGTAAACTACGGCTCCTAAACCGATCAACATCCCTAGCACCGCGCTTCGGTGAGCAAAGCTCCAGCCCAGCCATACTGACATATCTTCCAGTTGCCATAAGATTGCCGCCACCATCGCCGCGCCAGCAATAGCTAAACGTATAATAAAGAAGACGGTTCGCTTAGTGATTTGGTATACCTCTGCGATGTGCAGGCCACGATACAGCAGTGCCATATTCACAAATGCCGATAGTGCCGTCGCGATAGCCAAGCCAACGTAGCCATAGAAGTACGCAAAAATTGCATTAAATACCATGTTGGTCACCATCGCAATGATGCCGTATTTCACTGGCGTTTTAGTGTCTTGACGCGAGTAATAACCCGGAGCGAGCACTTTAATCAGCATAAAGTTCAACAAGCCTGAAGCGTAAGCAAAGAGTGACAATGATGCTTGATGTACGTCTTGTGGCGAAAACTCACCTCGCATGAATAACACCATCAACATAGGTTTTGCCAGTACCATCAAACCAAGCATTGCAGGAAGGCCAAGTAAGATCACCATGCGCACCCCCCAGTCCATGGTTTGTGCGAATCCTTCATTTTGTGCGTCAACATGTTTGCGTGATAATGCTGGTAAAATCACCGTTGCAATAGCAATACCAAACAGACCTAACGGGAATTCCAACAAGCGATCTGAATAGTACAACCAACTGATCGAACCGGTTTGCAGAAAGCTGGCAATAAAAGTATCAAACAACAAGTTGATTTGGCTTACCGACACACCGAACAAAGCAGGAATCATTAAGGTTCGGATCTTCACCACGCCCGGATCGCGCCAGCCCCATTTCGGCTTAACCATAACCCCCGCTTTAATAAGGAAAGGGATTTGAAATAAGAACTGAACCAAACCACCAAGGAAAACACCGATGGCAAGACCAATCTCTGGCTGTGGCATCTGCGGCGAGATAAACCATGCTGCCAAAATGATCATCACATTGAGGAAGACAGGAGTAAACGAAGAAACCGCAAACTTACCTAGTGTATTGAGAATGGCTCCCGATAGGGCAACAAAAGTGATGAACCATAAATAAGGAAAGGTAATCTTGAGCATCACGCTAGCAAGTTCGAACTTCTCAGCCGCGGGACCACCATGCATCCAGTCTAGGAACCAACCAAAACCAAACAGTGCAGTCACCACTCCGGAACCTAGAACACCTAAGATGGTAACAATTGAGACTATCACCCCTAATGTACCCGCCGCACGAGCAATGAGCTCCCGAGTTTTATTCATGTCGCCTTGAGCATGGCTTTCCGTTAAAACAGGTACAAACGCTTGGGAAAAAGCACCTTCAGCAAACAAACGTCGTAAAAAATTAGGAATTTTATTGGCGAAGAAAAAGACGTCTGCGCTTGCTCCTGCCCCCATTAAATTTGCCACTACAACATCACGAACTAGGCCAAGAACGCGGGAAATAAATGTCATAGAACTGACGATCATGCCAGACTTGAGTAGTCGTTTACTCACTGTAACCTCGGAATATCACCATAAGACAGCTAACCCTATACTGTTTCTCTGACAGGTGCTGTAAATAGACGTCAAAAATCTATCCGCGGGTTGTAAGGAATAAGTGTGCCTTTCGCGGATAATTATTAGCATTGGTATAAAAATGCTGTTAGAATCCCCGCCATCTTAACCGCGATAACCTCTCTTACCAAAATTTGTTTTGGCTTAGATCGGTTTTTGCACAAATCATTTGACATTTAAGCGCAAATGAGGGATATTCCTCGCCCTTAAATTGTCACAGAACTAAGTTTTTGGGAGTTAGACCCTTGGCAAATAGTAAATCTGCTAAGAAGCGCGCTATCCAAGCTGAGAAACGTCGTCAGCACAATGCTAGCCGTCGCTCAATGATGCGTACTTACATGAAGAAAACTGTTGCTGCTATCGAAGCAGGCGACAAAGAAGCTGCAACTGCTGCATTCGCTGTAGTTACACCTATCCTAGACCGCATGGCAACTAAAGGCCTTATTCACAAGAATAAAGCAGCTCGCCATAAGTCTCGTTTCGCTGCACAAATCAAAGCTCTTTAATAGAGTCCTGATTTTACAGTGAAGAAAAAACCGACCTTGTGTCGGTTTTTTTATATCTACAAAGTTTTCTTAATAAAAAAAGCTGGCAATGCCAGCTTTTCTTTTTCTGAATGTCCCATTTAAAGACATCAGCTTATTCATTACCCATATAACGCTCAAACTAGAAAGCACTAATAAAACACTTGAGAACAAAGCAAATTGGTCGATGAGTAGTACCCTATCATCAAAAGTTTAACGCCACTCTCAAATATTCCAACAAGTTAGATTCACACTCTAAGATGAGCAGTATATTAGGACTATTTAATTAATGTTGAGCACTCTCAGCACAATAAAGACTATGCAGTGTTTTTATTAACGCTTTCACTTCATCACTCTTTAATGTGTAGTACACCGTCTGTGCTTCTTTCCTTGTCGTGACTAACTCATCACGGCGAAGCCAAGCAAGATGCTGAGATAATGCCGACTGGCTTAGCTCTAACTTTGCACACAGCTCTCCCACGGACAGCTCTTGGTTATGCAGCATACAAAGGATTTGTAGGCGTCTCTCGTTTGCCATCGCTTTGAGCAACACGACGGCTTTTGCGGAGTTCTGCTCCATTTCTTGTAGATTCATGTGTTGGACCTCTAGCTACAACTTACTTATTCCAACCCTGGCCAGCTTGTTGTGTTGCACTGATTTATATATCTAAGAAAATCAAGATACACTTCCAGAGTCTTCATTATTAGAACCTCTAATTTAGTTGTTAGTGATACACCAATATTATCCACCAAGGATTTTAATTGGTGCGCCATCAATAATTAATAGTTTTGCTCACTAAAACAAGTATCTTGCTTACTTAGATATTATTTAGAATTATATTTTTATTGATAGTAATCTATTTATTTACGCAACGATACGGGTTTACTCAAACATTTGACTGAAATCAGCATCACAAACATTTTTTACCGCGGGGTGTTGGATCATTCGTTCCGCAAAAATCACGTAGTACTCTTCTTTTAGCCCATCGACATGGCCAATTAGCTGTAAATTTCGGTCGTCTTCAATCTCCGACATGTATACGGTCGGTGCCAAGAAAATCACATCATCGTGGTACCGAGCAAAAGCTTTCATCAACGCAACATCATCAAACTCCCCTAGCACATTGGGTTGAAGGCCTTGACGATCAAACCATTGAATAACTTTACGCCCCATAGCCGTTCGGCTCGCGGGAATCAGAAGTTTTTTTTGTTCCAAGATCTCAGGGAATCGCACATTTTCAATTTCAGAAGAAGCAAAAAAGCTCATGCTACTTTCACCCAACTTTTTGCTATAAAGGCCAGGACTTTGAGTAGAATCAACGGGACAATCCGAAAGGATCATATCTAGCTTGTGCTGAGAAAGGCGTTCAAGTAGCAGTTCGTGGGTCGATTCATAACAGCGTAAATGAATACTGTTATCTTCCGGGACGGTCGTCATCAGTATTTTACTGACCAAGCGTTTAGATAATGCATCGGCTACACCAACTTCAAATAGAATGTTCGAGTGCTGGCTGTAATTGACGATATCTAACATCTCATAGCTCAAACCGAACATCCGGTCGGCGTACTTAAACACAAGCTGACCTAACTCAGTGGGCTCAACTGTACGACCATTACGCTTGGTTAACTTTCCTTTCATGCGCTCTTCAAGCGCTTTAATCTGTCCTGTCACGGTTTGCGGTGTCAGGAAGAGCGCGTCAGCCGCCTTAGTTACAGAGCCCTGTTTGCACACCATCCAGAAATAATAGAGATGGTTGTAGTTTAGATGTGACATGATCGAGTCCCGAAAAGAAAGTGATACTTTTTATACCAAATGTGACAGAGACAAACAATAAACTCGACAAAACCATACAATACCTTACAAAAGCATAAGTTTTACCGAAAGTATAAAGTCAATACTGTCATAAAAGTTGAACTGATGCGCATTTTCTCTACAAAAAAAACGCAAAAACCAAACAAAACGAAATCAAAATTTAATCATTAAAATCAACAGGTTAAAAATTAATTTTCTTCCTCTTTTACGCCATTATCAAAAAGAACAATAAAAATCTCTCACAGCAAGAAATCTGTAATATTACTGAAATATTTGTTCTCTAACATCGCCCGCAGATTCAACTACAGACCGAAAAATGAACTGAAAGGTCAACGGAGAAAATTATGATGAACCAAGCTACTTCAACAGTGGCACCAATTTCGAGCACAGCTCGTTGGTTACGCTGGGCTAACTTGGCATTCATGTTATATCTGCTTCTTCTAGCAGTATCTATGGTTGGTAGTGGCTTTAAATGGGCAACTGGCGATCAAGCTAAGGTGCTATTTGAATTTGCCGCACACCCAGTTGCAGGTCTCATGATCGGCTTGGTGGCAACAGCCTTAATTCAGTCTTCAAGTACTGTAACGTCTATTATTGTAGGCTTGGTTGCAGGTGGCTTACCTGTAGAAACCGCTATCCCTATGGTGATGGGTGCTAACATTGGTACCACAGTGACCAATACGCTTGTGTCTCTTGGCCACGTGCGCTGTAAAGAAGAGTTCAAACGTGCATTTGCAAGTGCAACCATTCACGACTTCTTCAACTTGCTTGCTGTCGCTATTTTCCTTCCGTTGGAAATGATGTTCGGCATTTTAGAGAAAGTTTCTCACTGGCTTGTTTCTCCACTGCTTGCTACTGGTGATATGAGCATTAAGGGCTTCAACTTTATTAAACCAATTACAAAGCCAGTCGTAGGCGCAATTAAAGAGCCACTTTCTACCTTCGGTGATACTGTTGGCGGCGTCATGCTTATTGCTTTGGGTATTGCGACTATCTTCGTTGCAATCACAGTGATGGGTAAATTGATGAAGAGCCTAATGGTTGGTCGCGCACGTGAAATTTTGAAAAACGCCATCGGTCGTGGTCCTATTCACGGCATCGTATCAGGCTCAATCGTGACCGTTCTAGTACAATCTTCCTCAACCACGACAAGTTTAATGGTTCCGTTGGTTGGTACTGGCGTGTTGAAAGTACGAGATATCTACCCTTTCACTCTGGGTGCTAACATTGGTACTTGTATTACGGCACTACTAGCAGCGACAGCGGTATCTGGAGAGTTCGCAGTATTCGCACTACAAATCGCTCTAGTCCACTTAGTATTTAACATCATGGCGACGCTGTTTATCTTTGGAATTCCATTCCTACGTGAGATTCCGGTTAAAGGCGCTGAGATGATTTCTGAAATGGCTATTAAGAATAAAGCTGTTGTTGGTGGTTACCTAATGTCAGTATTCGTTATTCTACCAGGTGCAATTCTAGCCCTAACAACGTAACAACAACGACATACCATCGCTTATTGTTTAGGCTCCACATCGTGGAGCCTTTTTTATGATAATTAAACTGTTCAAATCGATTGTCCGGTGATAATTTGAGCCACATCAGCATGCTTATGCTGAGCTATCTCATTTGGAGTCGACAACATGACGCAGCTTAATGACGCTATTTCTGATCAGCTACTCGCAATAGACGAAAACCTAACCCAACTGGTTGCTGATATTGATATCCTCAGTAGCGTGAATCCTCTTAATTATGCTCAAGAAAGAGAACGTTTCATTAAAAACAAATATTCTCAAGAGCCTAATTTTCAATATTCAATTACTAACGTAGATACCCACAGCGCAAAGCGACGCCTATATGAGCTACCTCTAGAAAACATTCAAGACACCCAACTGCAGAGGCTATACGCGGATGTAATTCAGTCTTATGCAGATAAACTGGATCAAGTGAATACCATCGGCACGCAAGAGTTTCTTTATAACTCCTTACGCTATTATGGGGAACCGAGCGCCAAAGATATTGCCAACGCCCATTTCATATTGCACCTTCCTACAGAAGAAGAAAAAGAACCTCAGCACGATAGCCGTGCAATAGCACGTTTCATGCAAAATTTTGCTCAACGCAATGGGTATGAATGTGAAATACAGGTGTTAGACGGGATGTTAGCAAACGCACTAGTTTCAGGGTCTCGAGTCAAAATTAACCACGCGGCGTACATCACCACTGATGAGCTGGAGGCTCTTGCACATCATGAAATGGGAGTACATCTCCTGACTACGCTTAACGGTCGTCAACAACCGCTAAAAGTCCTGAGCTTAGGTTGTCCTGCCAATACCAACACTCAAGAAGGGCTGGCTATATTATGTGAGTATCTGTCAGGACATTTCAGTATCAAGCGCCTAAGAACCTTAGCCTTACGAGTTCTGGCAGTAGAGTCGATGATCAAGGATCGCGATTTCCGCCATACGTTCATGCTATTAAAAGAACAGTATAAAGCTTCTGATCTTCAAGCATTTACAACGACTGCCCGAGTGTATCGAGGTGGAGGTTTAACGAAGGATTACTTGTATCTTAGAGGATTCCGAGAGGTGCTCAATGCCTATGATAAATTGGGCGATGACTTTTCACTATTGTTGTGCGGGAAAACGGAGCTGAAGTACTTTGAGCTTATCCGTTCATTAGTGAGTAAAGAAATATTCACTCAACCTAAGTTTATTAGCCCGGCACTGTCCAAACCGATGCAGACCAACCCAATTCACCGTTATATTGTCAGTGCACTAAAATAATACCTTCTAAGTACAAAAAAGAAAAAAGCTCCATTCGGAGCTTTTTCTATATCTTGAAGAACGATACTCGTTACACTGAGAATGGGTAACGAATAGGATCGTGATGCTCGTACCCTTCAACCCAAAAGTCATCCAGTGTGACCCATGTTTCCAAATCTTCTAGAGATTTAATCTCTGGGTTGATATGGAACGTCGGCGCTTTTAATGGCTCACGCTTCAACTGAACATCGCGCATCAGTTCAAGCTGGTCTTCATAAATGTGAGCATTCACAATCTTATGAAATGCCTGACCAGGTTTCTTGCCCGTAATTTGCGCCATAATCGCCAAGAATACGTAAACTTGAACCATATTGAAGTTTAAGCCAAGCGGTACATCACACGAACGCTGAGTACTATTCAGGTAAAGCGTATCATCCAGCAATGAAAAATGGTGACTGTACATACAAGGACGCAAGCACCCCATGTGGAACTCACCCGGGTTGTAGAAGTTCAAGATTTCACCGCGATCATCAACACCACGCGTTAAGTCATCCACTATCTTACGTAGCTGGTCAACATGACCACCATCAGGTTTCGCCCAGGCGCGCCCTTGAACCCCATAGACACGGCCCATGTCGTCTTCACCTTTACGGTATGGGTTATTCAACCAGGCATCATTTAGGTTGGCATTGGCATCCCAGGTTTTCGTGCCCAGATTACGAAAATCTTCCGCATTATCGTAACCACGAATGTACCCTAGTAGCTCTGCAACGGCTGCTTTCCAAAAACTTTTACGTGTGGTGACCAACGGAAATTGATTGTTCGCAACATCGTAGGTTAAATCCGCGTTGATTACGGTCAGGCAGCGCTTGCCTGTACGCTCATTTTCAACCCAAACACCTTGGTCAACGATGCGTTGACACAAATCTAAATACTGTTTCACACCAATACCTTACTTCGTCTTTTGTGGTAATTCGTCTTTGTAATGACCACGTTTGTATGCCCAAACCATCATGAGGACACCGATAACCACCATTGGCAGGGATAAAATCTGTCCCATGGAAATAAAGCCACCGAATAAACCCAAATGAGCGTCTGGTTCGCGCACGTATTCTACTAGGAAACGGAAGGTTCCGTAACCCGCAAGAAAGAGTCCTGAAACAGAACCTAGAGGACGAGGTTTCTTGATGAACCAATTCAAAATGAAGAAAAGGACGATACCTTCAAGCGCCATTTCATAAAGTTGCGATGGATGACGTGGCAGTGGACCGCCATTTGGGAAAACGATCGCCCAAGGCACATCCGTTACTCGGCCCCACAACTCGCTGTTCATGAAGTTACCTAAACGCCCCATACCCAAACCAAATGGCACAAGCGGCGCGATAAAGTCAGCAACACCGAAGAAAGTTCGCCCGTTTTTGTGTGCATACCAGAACATCGCGGTAATCACACCCAGTAAGCCCCCGTGGAAAGACATACCACCGGTCCACACTTTAAATAGATACAAAGGGTCAGCCAGGAAGAGCTCAAAATTGTAGAAAAGCACGTAGCCTACACGGCCACCAATCACCACGCCAAGGAAGCCTGCGAACAACAAATCAGAAACCTGCTCTCGTGTCCAACCACTTCCAGGCTTATCCGCACGTCGGTTAGCTAACCATAGAGCAAACATAAAGCCCACAAGGTACATCAAACCGTACCAACGAACCGAAACAGGACCAATAGAGATTAAAACCGGATCAATATTGGGAAATTCAATATATCCCTGAGACATAAATCATTCTCTTCTTATCACAACAAAATAAATATACCCAAGTAACCTCTAGATGCTTGGTTCAGCGAGAATGACTTGGGTACAAACTTAGAGCAGCATGGTCGCTGCAACAAACATTAAGAACACCGCGAATATCTTTTTTAATACCGCAGTTGGAAGGTTAGTTGCCAGCTTCGCACCCACTTTTGTTGTGAGCATCGAGGCCATAGCAATCGCTAATAAAGCGGGAAGATAAACATAGCCAATACTGTATGAAGGTAAGCCTTCCACTTTATAGCCATGTAAGATGAAGCCGATCATACCAGAAATAGCAATCACGCAACCACAAACGGAGGATGAGCCCACCGCTTTACGCATCTCTATCCCATGTTTATTTAAAAATGGTACCGACAGTGAGCCACCACCAATACCAGCAAGGCTTGATACGACACCAATTCCCGTGCCGTAAACTACAGTCACAGGGCTGCTCGGCATAGGTTTACTGCTCGTAACTTTAATGGAACGAAACATTTGTACTGACAGGCAAAGAACAATGACACCAAACACTTTCGGCAAATAGTGTGTAGGGATCCACTCAGCAATATTGGCACCAACAAAGCCACCAATGACCACACCAGGCATCAACCATTTTACGACAAACATATCGACATTGCCGAGCTTAAGGTGATTCATCGCCGATGAGCCAGACGTGACAATAATACTCGCTAACGAAGTGGCTAAGGCCATGTGCATACTCATTTCTGGAGAGATCCCAGCAAGAGGAAGCAAATACAACAAGGCAGGAACAACAATCAAACCACCACCGATACCGAGTAACCCCGCCATCACACCCACAAAAGCGCCTAGCGCCAACAATAACAAAAATAAAGAGACGGTCACGATTTCCTACTTTTTACCTGCACGGATAAAGCCCGCAAAGCCCTGTTGAATGAAGAAGTCATGCATCATTTGATGAATGTCCTCCCCATAGGACTTTGTCATTGCTTGCTCCGCTAATTTTTCTAATTCTTCTTGTTGACTATGACGAATCAAATATTTCACCTTAGCCACGTTGGAGGTGTTCATACTCAAACTGGTATACCCTAACCCAAGTAAGAGAAGAGCGCCAAATGGATCACCCGCTAGCTCACCACAAATACACACGGGCACCTGATATTTATCACACACCTCATGGATTTGCTTAAGCGCTAACAGTACCGCAGGATGCATAGATTCATAGACATCCGCTACGCGCGAATTGTTCCTATCTACCGCTAATAAATACTGAGTTAAATCGTTTGTCCCGACAGAAACAAAATCAACACGGTGAGCAATCGTTGGCAACAGATACACCATCGATGGTACTTCAATCATGACCCCAATTTGTGGGAATTGAATTCTATCATCAAGCAAAACGGCTTCGCTGTGAGCTTGATTAATCAAGCTAATGGCATCGTCTAGCTCTTTTACCCCTGACACCATTGGCAATAAGATACTTAAGTTTCCGCTTTCTGCACTCGCTCTTAACATTGCACGCAGCTGGATCAAGAAAATGTCTGGATGATCCAATGTAAAACGAATGCCACGCCAGCCTAGAAACGGATTATCTTCTTCGATGGGCAAATACGGCAAAGGTTTGTCACCACCAATATCCAAAGTACGCATCACTACTCGTTGATTCGGATAGCTGTTAAGTATTGCTTGGTATTGATGATACTGCTCATCTTCCGAAGGAAAGTGATGCTGAAGTAAAAATGCAATCTCAGTTCGGTACAACCCAACACCATCAACACCTGTGTTGATGGCAATATTACTGTCTGCACTGAGTCCCGCATTCAGCATAATTTCGATATGGTGATTATCTTGCGTAACCGCAGGGAGTGCGAGGTCCTTGTTTACCATGGCAAACAGTTCAGACTCTTCGCTTACTAAGCTGCGATACTCTCGCAACAACTGGCGGTTTGGCTCTAAGAAGATCTCACCCGTATAGCCGTCGACTATCCCGAGTTTGCCATTCACCACATCCGGATTAATGTTGGCGCCCATGACTGCAGGGACCCCAAGAGCTCGAGATAAAATGGCAGCGTGAGAGTTTGCGCCTCCCTCTAATGATACGACGGCTAACAAGAACTCTTTAGGTACAGAAGCGAGCAAGGTGGCAGTGAGTTCATTCGCCACCAAAATAATGGGACGATCAATTGCAGAATTTTCTTGCTCACTGTTGTGCAGAAAATAGAGCAGCCTTTGCCCTAACTCTCGGATATCTTGCGCTCTTTCACGCATGTATACATCCGACATTCTGGCAAATCGATTCGAGTATGACTCTACAACTTGGCGTAACGCCCAGTCTGCCCTATCTCCTTTTTCAATCTGCTTCTTCAAATCACCGCGAAGCATCGGATCATTCAGTAAGTGAGTAAACAGATCGAAGATCGCCAGCGCATCTTTGTTGATTTCACTGTCCAGCTTTTTCCGCATACGGCGAAAGTCATTTAACGCTCGCTCTATGGCCACCAGTAGTGTCTCGTGCTCGCGTTCCTTATCTAACGTGGACGAAGGGAAAACATCCGATAAACTCGGCTGGGTATTGTCGAACCAAAACTCTCCAATCGCGACACCTGTAGACGCAGGCAAACCTTTTAATACCGTGGGTTTAGATGCTAACTGCCAATGCCCAAGATTCTGCGCATGTGCAATGAGCACCGCTAACTGAGCGGATAAGGTAACAAGAAACGATTCTTCCATTTCACTAAACAAGCGCGGCGTTTTTTGTTGGATCACCAACACACCTAAAACTTGTTTACGATGAATGATTGGAGTAGCTAAAAAAGAGTGGTAAATCTGTTCGCCGAGTTGAGGAAAGAATTTGAACTCGGGGTGTTTTGAGGCTTCGGCAAGGTTAAGGGGTTCAGCGCTTCGTTTTACCAACCCAACCAAGCCTTCATTGAAGTTGATATGAATACTATCACCTTCAAAAATAAGGCCTTGAGTTGCCATTAACTCAAGGCGCTGCATTTCTTCATTAGCAAGATAGATAGTACAGCACTCAGTACTAAGGGCAGCACAAGTCTCTTTCACCAATATATCGAGTGCCAGATGCACATCATCGACCCTGGAGACTTTCTCAACTATTTCCCTTAGCTGACTGAGCATGATTATCCTCTACGTTGCTTTTTTCTTTTCCCTTTCGCTTTTCTCTCTCGAAAAGGCATGGCTAAGGATGCAAATTCTTTCATCGCTCGTCGATAAACATCTCGCTTGAAAGAAACAACTTGCCTAACTGGATACCAGTAACTTACCCAGCGCCAACCATCAAATTCAGGGGATTTTCCGCGTTGCATATTAATGCGAGACTCATCGCATTCTAATCTCAGCAGAAACCATTTCTGTTTTTGGCCGATACAAACAGGCTTGGAGTCCCAACGCACCAATCGCTTTGGTAGCTTATATCTTAACCAATGACGACTTGTTGCAATGATCTTAACGTCTTTTTTCGTTAAACCGACTTCTTCGTATAACTCCCTGAACATGGCTTGTTCAGGGGTTTCACCTTCGTCAATCCCACCTTGTGGAAACTGCCATGAGTGTTGCCCGTATCGTTTAGCCCAGAAGACCTGACCATGGTTATTACATATCACAATACCAACATTAAGTCGGTAACCATCGCCATCTATCACTGGCTAACCTCTATGAATAAATTTTTTATTACCGTGATTTTTCCACATATCCCCATTACTAGCAAACTTACTGATGTGATATGAGCAAGATTTATTACCTTTTCAGCATTTTTGGATATCTTTTAATCAAACCATACCTTATCAACACAAGAGTGAGACATTGCCCACATTTATTCACCTTTTCTGTGAATAACTTTGTGAAGAATTCAATTCAAATGAGTAATTCAGTTCAATCCCATCAAATGAAAAACAAATGAATAAACAAAAAAACAAACATAAAGCATTGATAAAAAAGTATTTACTTTTAAAAATAACGATAATTCGATCTTCAATTTCTTGATGATCTTTTCACCAAACTCAGATCGGTCAAAGATCCACCAACAGGCTATTTATCCACACTTACCTGCTATTCGTTTAGATGATTACAACAAAATCAACCCCAAAAATGCATTTTAACCCCTGTTTATTCATACAGACCTCGTCAGGATCTTATCAATACCTCCTCCACCTGTGGATAAGTTATGAATTGATCGTTCTTACACCGCCTCGGTGAAATCTTAAACAGTAGATTTGGTCGGAGTTTGATAAACTATATTTTTTGTAATACCACCTTGTAACTATGAAACCAGAACCACAAACAGAAGCAGAGCTATTGGAACGAGCGCATGATATGGCAGGACTCAGTTTTGCTGAGTTGGCCGCCGAGGCGAATATGATTGTTCCTGAAAACTTAAAACGTGATAAAGGTTGGGTGGGTCAATTACTCGAATGGCACTTGGGCGCTCCAGCTGGCAGTAAACCTCAACAAGATTTCGCAAAACTAGGGATCGAGTTGAAAAGTATTCCGATCAGTTACTCTGGCAAACCTTTAGAAACAACCTTTGTTTCTGTGGCGCCCCTCACTGGTGTTCATGGTCTTACATGGGAAACAAGTCATGTTCGAAACAAGCTATCTCGTGTCCTTTGGGTACCCGTAGAAGGAGAACGAGAAATCCCACTCCCTGAAAGACGTGTGGGCAGTCCACTCATTTGGTCACCAGATGAAGAAGAAGAACGGATTTTGCGAAATGACTGGGAAGAGTTAATGGAGATGATCGTCTTGGGAAGATTTGATCAAATTTCCGCCAGACACGGAGAAGCGCTGCATCTTCGCCCTAAAGCCGCAAATGCAAAAGCGCTCACCGAAGCATATAACTCAAATGGTAAGCCGATGAAAACTCTGCCCCGAGGCTTTTACCTTAGAACACAGTTTACTGAACAGATCTTACTCAAGCACTACATTAACACTCAACCAGAATAAAACTATATCAGCTATTTAGTGCGTCACGAGCGATAACTCAATATCGCAGTATGAGGCTGCCTCTTCAGTGCCACATTCGTCATACGCATTGCGCAGCCTTAAATACGCTTTATCGACCCCTAGCCTCAATAGTTCTTCTTTTACTAAGTCTAGAGAGCCAAAATGTATCGGGTCTTCACCGTCTTTAATCGGCTCAAGTTGATGCTTGTACTCCACAGCTAAAAGATAGTCAGAGACATCAGAACACCCAATCACAAATACTTTGGGAGTTTTATAAGTATCTTTATGTGGACCATGTAGCCACATGTCCAATTGATGCTTCTGCATAACATACCTCCTTCACACGATCATTTAAGTGTAGTTAGGCTAACTGTAGCTTTCGAGTTTGCTCTTCCTTTATACGTAAATCATTTGCGATTGCGGCTACAAATCCCCTATATTGGAGTCACTTATTTAGTCGGTAACTCTTCAAGGACGTGATATGCAATACACAAAACTACCGCACTCATCACTTGAGATCAGTAAAATCTGCCTCGGCACTATGACGTTTGGCGAGCAAAACACAGAAAAGGACGCCTTTGAACAGCTCGACTTTGCCCTCGATCATGGGGTGAACTTCATCGATACCGCAGAGATGTACCCTGTACCGCCAAACTCGGAAACACAAGGGCTCACCGAGCAATACATCGGTAATTGGTTAGCAAAAAGCGGCAAAAGAGAGAAAGTAGTACTGGCAACAAAAGTGGCAGGCCCTCGCAATGTTCCTCACATCAGAGACAACATGAGCCTTAATCGTCGCCACATCCATACAGCAATTGATGACAGCCTTAATCGTCTACAAACCGATTATGTCGATTTGTACCAACTACATTGGCCGCAGCGTCAAACCAACTGCTTTGGTCAACTCAACTACCCATACCCTGACAAACAAGAAGAAGTCACGTTAATTGAAACGTTGGAAGCGCTTACTGAATTAGTGAATGCAGGTAAAGTGCGCTATATCGGCGTATCCAACGAGACGCCGTGGGGTGTGATGTCGCTATTGCGTTTGGCAGAAAAACACGATTTGCCAAGAATTGTCTCCATTCAAAACCCATATAACTTATTGAACCGCAGCTTCGAAGTTGGCTTGTCTGAAATCAGCCATTACGAAGGCGTTCAGTTACTTGCCTACTCTCCTTTGGCATTTGGCTGCCTGAGTGGTAAATACCTAAACGGGGCAAAACCTGAAGGCGCTCGATGCACTAAGTGGGAGCGTTTTGCGCGCTACTTCACTCCGCAAGGTGTTAAAGCGACCGAAGCTTACGTCAATTTAGCTCAAGAGCATGGTCTAAACCCTGCACAAATGGCGCTCGCGTTTGTCAATCAGCGTCCATTTGTTGCTTCTAACATTATCGGAGCAACAAACCTAGACCAATTAAAAGCCAATATCGACAGTATTGATTTGCAACTTAGCGACGAACTACTTACTGAAATTCAAGCAATAGGTACAACTTACTCGAATCCTTGCCCTTAACAGTACCACCTTCAAACGAAAACAGCTGATCTTCAAGATCAGCTGTTTATCCAATGAAGTCATACTTCATATAAAAAGTTAAGCGTGTTGAATGACTCGTTAGCAACTCAGTCAGCCCAACACGCTAACGATTACGTCATTATTCGCGACGTTAAGACTCGACGAAGGTGACGAACTCGACGTTCAACTTTTACTGCATCCGGAACATTGGCACGTGTAGAACGACCATCGCGATCTAAACCAATATCCCTCAATAGATGAACATTCGTCCATGGAATATCATGAGCAGTTCGGCGTATGGTACGCTGCCATTGCTTTTCTTCGCGTTTAAGGTCTGCTTTCAATAGCAAAGTGGCCAATTGTAAGTAAATAGAGTGACGCATAATATTTTCTCCGATTATCGATGTATTCGACTGGGAAAAATAGTGCGTAAAATGAACAGAAATATTCTGTTGATACTAAGCCGCTACTTTCCCGCAGCCTAGTAATAAATATGATAGGTTACGGATTAATTTTTATCTTGTGAGCCAGTGGTATTGGTATCATCCGATTTAAGGGTTATCGGAGCGATAGGCATACGATCAGCGCAAGCAGTGGTGTTAACAACGTAATGTTTCATCTTGCGCCTCCTAGCTAAAAATTAATCCGTTTATGAAAGGTATAACTCATTGAGTTACGGTTAAATTGTAAGCTTTGATGAATATATATCAAACATTTTTTGCCTTTTTGATTAAAAACAAATCAATACACCGCAATTTAGTTTCATATACTTTTATGTATAACATATTCACCTGAGGAATATATAAATTTGCGGATTTTATAAATCAAACCAAACAAAAATAAAAAGAGCGGCTCTGTGGCCACTCTCTTTTATTGTATTTATTCGCCTATTTAACACAGGGAAAGGCCAACTACATGGCTTGTTCGGAAATCAAGTTATGTTTATTAAGTAGTCGATACATGGTTGCACGCGAAACTCCGAGCTCTTTCGCCGCATTTGAAACTTGACCAGAATGAGATTCCAAAACAACCAGCAACGCATCACGTTCACTCTTCTCTCGGATTGATTTCAAGCTGCGCTTTGAGTCATTACGTTGAGGTAAATCTAAGTGATGATCTTCAATCATTACGCTGTCGGACATTAATACCGCTCGCTTCACTTGGTTCATCAGCTCACGCACATTTCCAGGCCAGAAATAACGTGTCAGTGCCTTGAATGCATCCTCAGAAAAGCTTTTTGCTTGCGAGTTGTACTCTTTTGAGAACTCTTGTAAGTAGAAACGAGCCAGCAATGCGATGTCACTCGCACGTTCTTTCAAGCTAGGGACATTGATGCGCAGAACGTTGATGTAATGGTAAAGCTCTTCATTGAAGTCACCGTCAATCAAAGCTTTTTCAACATCCGACGAGTTAGCAGCAAGAATACGCACGTTAACCGCTTTTACGCCATCTTTGGTATCAATGGTGCCTTCTTGCAAGAATCTCAGCAGATTCATTTGCTGCTCTTTTGAAATGGTAAGAATGTCATTAAACAACACGGTGCCACCATCTGCTTGTTCAAGCAGGCATGCTTCCATATCTTCATCGGCGTTAATACCAAATACTTCAGCTTGGAAACGTTGTTCATTGAGTGCGCGACAGTTAATTGCCATAAACGGTTTATGAGAGCGTGAAGAGACTTTATGGATGGCCCTAGCAACCGCCTCTTTACCAGTCCCACTTTCCCCAGAAATCAGAATGCTGACGTCCGTTGGACCAATGCGCTTCACTTGATCGCGTAAACGTTTCATCGGGATAGATTCACCGATCAAACCCATATCTAAACTGCTACCAAAACTAGGCCAAACTTTTTTCTCCAATTTAAGCATGCCAAGCTGGTGACCTATTGTGCTTAATAACTGTGCATCTGGGATCGGCGCTGTGAAAAAATCGATACAAAAGTTAACAATGAACTGGCATATGGTGTCAGTGCCAAGCTGAGATTCACGAATAAACGCTAACCAACGTACGTGTTTGTGAGAGCTGACTAAGTTCGCCAAACCATTCAAGCTGAACTCGTCATGGCTGAGATCAACAATACCGATACATGGACCAATATCTTCTAACAGCGTATTAGCTTTGCGTAAGTCACCTACTTGATGACACTTCCAGCCCACTTGCTCCAGTACCGATAACCAAGGCTCATAAGTACCGCCAACTACCACAAGCGATCCCGGGATGGAATCCATCTTAAACTGCCCAGCCATTCTCTAACCCTTTTTCATTGTTAATAGAAATTTTGTGCCACAAACTTATCTTTGCGAGCGGGTAACATTATCGAGACTCCGCCCCCTCACGTCTGTCTCAGTATTAAGACTATGCAATAGATTGAGATTTGGCGAATGTTTATTTGCATATCCCATTAAAAGGCAAGTGCAACAACTTGAATTACCTTAACTAAAAGGCAAAAAAAAACCACCCGAAGGTGGTTTTTTTACTCATCCTATCGAATTACGCTTGCGGGCGCATTGCAGGGAATAAGATCACGTCACGGATAGTGTGCGTGTTAGTCAGTAGCATAACCAAACGGTCGATACCGATACCTTGGCCTGCTGTTGGCGGTAGGCCGTGCTCTAGAGCAGTGATGTAGTCTGCATCGTAGAACATTGCTTCGTCGTCACCAGACTCTTTCGCTTCAACCTGTGCTTTAAAGCGTGCATCTTGGTCTTCAGCATCGTTAAGCTCTGAGAAACCGTTCGCTACTTCACGGCCACCGATAAAGAACTCAAAGCGGTCTGTAAAGAACGGGTTATCATCGCTACGACGAGCCAACGGAGAAATATCTGCTGGGTAACCAGTGATGAACGTAGGCTGCATTAGCTTAGGTTCTGCTGTTTCACCAAAGATCTCTTCAAGAAGCTGACCGCATGTCCAGAAAGGTTCTACTTCAACGTGAACAGATTTCGCGATAGAAACCATTAGATCACGGTTTTGTAGGTCTTCTTCTGTTAGCGCTTGGATTTGCGCGTGGTCTGGGTTGTAGTGCTTGATTGCTTCGAACATGCTCATACGAGTGTAAGTACCACCAAACTCAACCGTTTCATCACCGTAAGGCATTGACGTTGAACCTAGAACTTCTTGCGCCACTGAGCTTAGTAGTTCTTCAGTTAGGTCCATCAGATCTTTGTAGTCTGCGTACGCCATGTAGAATTCCATCATTGTGAATTCTGGGTTGTGGCGTGGAGAAAGGCCTTCGTTACGGAAGTTACGGTTGATTTCGAATACGCGATCAAAACCACCAACAACTAGACGCTTCAGGTATAGCTCTGGCGCGATACGTAGGTACATTGGCATGTCTAGTGCGTTGTGGTGCGTGATGAATGGACGCGCACTCGCACCGCCAGGGATAACGTGCATCATTGGCGTTTCAACTTCCATGAACTGCTTAGAGATCATGAAGTTGCGGATTGCAGACATTACTTTAGAACGTACTACGAACGCTTGACGAGAGTCTTCGTTAACGATCAGGTCAACGTAACGTTGGCGGTAACGCATCTCTTGGTCAGTTAGACCGTGGAACTTTTCTGGAAGTGGACGTAGTGCTTTGGTTAGCAACTCGTACTCTTCCATGTTCACGTATAGGTCACCCTTACCAGACTTATGAAGTGCACCTTTAACACCGATGATGTCACCGATATCTAGACCTTGGTATTTTTCTTTAAGTACTTTTTGAACCGCTTTGTCAGCATAAGCTTGGATACGGCCAGAAGTTTCTTGAATTACCAAGAATGGACCACGTTTAGCCATGATACGGCCAGCGATTGCTACTACGTGGTTAAGCTCTTCTAGCTCTTCCTTCGTCTTTTCACCGAACTCTTTCTGAAGGTCGCCCGCTAGTGCGTCACGACGGAAGTCGTTTGGATGGCCGTTCGCTTTGCAGCTCTTTCGGATTGCATCCAGTTTAGCGCGGCGTTCAGCAATCAGCTTATTTTCTTCTAGTACAGTTTCGTTTTGAACAGCATCAGTCATTTTCGATGTATCCTGTTTTTGTCGGTGAAAAGCTTTATAGACCTGATTTCAGGCTAGCTTCAATAAATTTGTCCAGATCGCCATCAAGAACCGCTTGAGTATTACGGTTTTCAATGCCCGTACGGAGGTCCTTAATACGTGAGTCATCCAATACGTAAGAACGGATCTGGCTACCCCAGCCAATGTCAGACTTAGCGTCTTCATTAGCTTGTTTTTCCGCATTTTGCTTTTGCAATTCAAGCTCAAATAGCTTCGCTCGAAGCTGTTTCATTGCCTGATCTTTGTTCTTATGTTGAGAACGGTCATTCTGACACTGAACCACTGTGTTCGTAGGTACGTGCGTAATACGTACCGCAGATTCTGTGGTGTTTACGTGCTGACCACCTGCGCCTGACGCACGGTAAACGTCAATACGTAGGTCGGAAGGATTAATGTCGATGTCGATGTTTTCATCAATCTCTGGATAGATGAACGCAGAAGCAAATGACGTATGGCGACGACCGCCTGAATCGAACGGAGATTTACGAACAAGACGATGGACGCCCGTTTCAGTGCGTAACCAACCGTACGCATACTCACCAGAGATGCGAACTGTTGCCGACTTAAGACCCGCGACTTCACCTTCAGAGACTTCAATCACTTCAGCTTTGAAGCCCTTCGCTTCTGCCCAACGTAGGTACATACGCAGCAGCATGTTAGTCCAGTCTTGTGCTTCTGTACCACCAGAACCTGCTTGCAAATCGATGTAACAATCAGAGCTATCGTGGTCGCCAGAGAACATACGACGGAATTCAAGCTTTTCTAGCTTCTCTTCCAACTCAGCAAGTTCTGGTTCAATTTCGTCAAATGTTTCTTGATCTTCTTCTTCTACAGCCAGCTCAAGAAGACCTTCTACATCTTCCACACCTTGCTCTAGTTGATCAATGGTTTCAACAACCGCTTCTAGTGATGCACGCTCTTTACCCAGTGCTTGCGCACGCTCAGGTTCGTTCCATACATCTGGTTGTTCAAGTTCTGCGTTGACTTCTTCTAGACGCTCTTTCTTCGCGTCATAGTCAAAGATACCCCCTCAGGACATTTGTGCGCTGAGACACGTCCTGCAGACGGTTTTTAATTGGATTGATTTCAAACATGTTTACTCAACATTTTAGAATAGAATTTAACCGAGAAATTCTACTGAAAAATGTGACCGAGATACAGGAAAATTTCGGATGAGAAATCAGATTGCGGTGAGAGAGAGCACGGTCATAAAATTTTACGCCCACTTAGGGGCAACCGTACTCTATAAGAAAGGTTAATCTAGGTATTACTTAGCTTCGATATGGTCGATCATCAATTGCAATGATTGATTACCACGAAATTCATTCACATCCAGCTTATACGCGAGACGTACTGTTTTAACCGATGCATCTGGCCATCGGCGTAGATCAACATTGAATGCAATGCCGTCGATCATCACATTGGTAGGGTGACCTTTATAAAGCGGCTCTAACATCAATTTAAGATGCTTCTCACCCACCAGCTTTTGATGCAGTACTTTAAACTCACCATCAAAGATTGGTTCAGGGAAGGCTTGTCCAAAAGGGCCACCCGATCGCAGCTGTTCAGCAACATGCATAGAGAACTCTTCCGGCTTAAGTTCACCATCTGACATGATCACGCCTTTTAGCGCCGCTTCATCGAGTTCCTTTTTTACCACTTCATCAAACAAACGACTGAAACGCTCAAAATCCTGCTCTTTAATCGTTAAGCCTGCTGCCATGGCGTGTCCACCAAACTTGATGATCAAACCCGGGTTTTGTGTGTCGATGAAATCCAACGCATCGCGCATGTGTAGCCCCGGAATAGAACGACACGAGCCTTTAATCGTCCCTTCTCCGCCATCAGCAAATGCAATGACTGGACGGTGAAACTTCTCTTTAATGCGCGAAGCCAAAATACCAATCACACCTTGGTGCCAATCACGCTGGAATAAGGCTAAGCCATAAGGAAGCTCATTGCCTTCACCAAACTGAAGGCGCTCACAGAAAGCCATCGCTTCTTGCTTCATGCCTTCTTCAATCTCTTTACGTGTTTGGTTCAAGCCATCCAATTCACTTGCCATGCGACGAGCAGCGTGGATGTTGTTACACATCAATAGTTCAACACCGAAAGACATGTCATCAAGACGACCTGCAGCGTTAATACGTGGACCTAAAGCAAAGCCAAAGTCAGACGCAACTAAACGACGCGCATCGCGCTTCGCGACCTCAATTAATGCTTGGATGCCGGGACGCGCTTTGCCAGCACGAATACGTTGCAAGCCTTGGTGTACAAGAATGCGGTTGTTTTCATCCAATGGAACGACGTCGGCGACGGTACCCAGTGCAACAAGGTCAATCAGTTCCATCAATTTGGGCTCTTGCATCCCCTGTTCTGCAAACCAATTGTGTTTTCGCATATGAACGCATAGTGCCATCATGAGATAAAACGCGACCCCTACACCCGCAAGCGCTTTAGATGGAAAGCTACAGCTCTCAAGGTTTGGGTTCACCATTGCATCCACATCAGGCAACACTTGTCCTGGCAAGTGGTGATCGGTAACAAGCACAGTAATGCCATTTTCTTTTGCGTAACGCACGCCTTCGATTGATGAGACGCCGTTATCCACCGTCATGATCATCTCAGCGCCAAGCTCTAAGGCTTGGTCAACGACTTCTGGGCTTAACCCATAACCGTCTTCAAAACGATTTGGCACTAGGTAATCCACATTGTGACTACCAAGCATACGCAGCGCGAGCACTGATAATGCTGAGCTTGTCGCGCCATCAGCGTCAAAATCACCGACAACGATGATGCGTTTTTGTTCTTTTATCGCCTGAAACAAAAGATCGACAGCTTGCTCAATCCCCCCGAGTTTTTGATATGAATGCAACCCACGGGCCGACGTTTCTAATTGTGAAAGATCCGTTATCCCACGGTTGATGTAGATACGTTTAAGAATCGGAGGAATGGAATCAGGAAGAAGGGAAAGATCAGGTTCAGGACGTCGTTGAATTTCTATCATGCTTAAAAGAGCCGACAACTTTGCCGGCTCTGCTCCTAATGGATTATAGTTGCTTTAAACGTTTCAATAGCTCTGCAGGTGGTAGGTAGCCACCAACCATTTCGCCATTCGGTAAGAAGATTGCTGGCGTACCAGAAATACCCAATTGGCGACCTAGATTGTAATGCGCCTGGATGGTTTCTTTACACTGTTTCAAGTCTTTCGCAGGGTTATCAAATGTACGATTCACTTTCGCGTTGTGCATTGCCGACGCCGGATCTTCAGCACACCAAATCGTTGCCATTTGCTCCGCTACAGGGCCAGTTGCACCTTGGCGAGGGTAAGCCATGTAACGCACTGTAATACCTAGATCATTATAGCCTTGCATTTGGCTATGCAGACGCACACAGTAACCACAGGTGATATCGGTGAATACGGTCACAACGTACTTTTCATCGTCGGCTTTGTATTCGATCATGCTATCGGAGAACTGCGCAATTTTCTCGGCGTTAAGCGGCGCTTGACGCTCTGCTATGACATCTTTGTAACTGCCATCATCATTAATGGCATAAAGCGTACCGGCGATAAAATGGCTACCATCATTTGAAGCAAACAGGATCCCGCCATTGGTTTGAATTTCCAATAAGCCAGCGACGTCTGATGGTTGAATATCAACGATAGATAAACCAAGCTTTGAGAACTTAGTTTTTAATGCTGCTTCATCAAAGCCGCTTTGTGCAGCTGGCGCCACTTGTTGCGCAGGAGTCTCCGTTTGAGCCTGACTTTCTTCTGCACCACAAGCGGTAACAAAAAATGGTAAAGTCAGCAGAGTTAGTCGGCGTAATACGCTCATGAAATTCACCTTAATGTAAAATCGTTTTTCCAAGAGGACATGGATGAATCTAACCATTGTTATGCTCTTGGGTGGTGTTGACTGTGGATCTGCTTCAATCGTTCAGTCGCCACGTGAGTATAAATTTGCGTGGTCGATAAGTCACTATGTCCTAAAAGCATCTGTACGACCCTGAGATCTGCGCCATAGTTCAATAAATGCGTGGCAAAGGCATGACGCAGTACGTGCGGCGACAGCTGATCAGTATCAATCCCTGCTATCAAAGCATAGTATTTAATACGGTGCCAAAACGTCTGACGAGTCATCTGTCTTGCGCGTTTACTAGGAAAAACAATATCAGATGATGTATCACCAAGTAACGCAGGGCGCCCTTGTTGAATGAACGTCTCGATCCAATCGACCGCGTTTTCCCCCATAGGAACCAGGCGTTCTTTACCACCTTTACCAGTCACGCGCACCACCCCTTGGCGCAAGCTAACATTTTCCATGGTCAAACTGACGAGCTCTGTCACACGCAACCCTGTCGCGTAGAGTAGCTCTAGCATCGCTTTATCGCGCAATTCTATAGGGTCATTCGGGTCTGGCGCTTCGAGCAACGCGTCCACTTGCTCTTCACTAATATCTTTGGGTAAACGTTGTGGCAGTTTAGGACTAACCAAAAGCGCACTCGGGTCATCAGCACGCACCTTCTCACGATGCAGGTATTGAAATAAACGGCGAATCGCCGACAACATACGCGCACGAGACGTCTGTTTGTAATCTAAATCTACAAGGTGGCTTTGATATTCTTGCAAGCCAGACAAACTGATAAAATCAAGACGGTATCGATGTTTTTCCATCCACACGAGCAGCTTCATTAAATCGTTTCGGTAGGAAGCCAACGTGTTCTCTGATAGGCCACGCTCCATCCACATCGCATCTAAGAATTGCTCAACAAGCGAAAAATCTTGTTGATTGACAGGCTGTTGTGCCGTCATGAATGCTTCCTTATCTGTTTATATTTACAGTATTTAGATTAAAGCACCTGCCAATCCAATACCATAAAAAATCATCCCACATAGGATATTCGCTGCAATCTTCCTCAATTTATGGTTAGAATCTTCCACAACAGCAACACAAATAACGACGAATATAATGAAAATCGGACTCTTTTACGGCTCAACGACCTGCTACACCGAAATGGCAGCAGAGAAAATTCGTACCCTTATTGGTGAAGACCTTGTCGACATTCACAATGTGAAAGAGACACCGTTATCACTAATGGCGGACTACGACTTATTACTCCTTGGCATCTCAACTTGGGATTTTGGTGAAATTCAAGAAGATTGGAACGCGATTTGGCAAGACATCGCGACCACGCCACTGAAAGGCAAAGTTGTAGCGCTGTTTGGTCTGGGTGACCAAGAAGGTTACGGAGAGTGGTATTTAGATGCGATGGGCTTACTTCACGATGAATTGCAAGCCACAGGCGCAACCTTTATCGGTTACTGGTCAAATGAAGGCTACGAATTTGAAGCATCGAAAGCACTGATCGAAGATGGCAGCAAGTTTGTTGGACTTGCGTTAGATGAAGACTCACAGTACGAACTGAGTGATGAACGCATCGAAAAATGGTGTGAACAAGTTCTTGTGGAATTCCACGACACGCTTTAATAGCGCAAACACGTAATCATTAAAAAGTAAAAAGCCCGATGAAGTAATTCATCGGGCTTTTTATTATCTTGATAACGCGAAGTGATTACGCGGTTTCTTGTGCTAGTTCTGGGCGAGGTTTCGCGATGAAGAACATGCACACGATAGCCGCAAATGTTGGAAGCACCCAACCCATGCCGACTTCGAATAGTGGCAACATGTTAAACGCAGAAACATCAATACCCGATACTTTTGCCGCATCAACCAACGCAAACAACAGAGATACAAGCAGTACCGCGCGGTAAGCAAAACGTGGATTTGGCAGTTTGCTGCGCACAAATGTTAGTGCAACCAACGCAATCGCCACAGGGTACAGCGCAAACAATACTGGCACTGACAGAGAAATCAGCTGTGCAAGACCAACGTTTGCAACCAATGCACAAACAGAACCATTAATCAGTACCCATTGCTTGTATGACAGTGGTGTTTTCGAGCTGAAGAAATCTGAACACGCAGAAATCAAGCCAATCGCGGTTGTCAGACACGCTAGCAATACGATGACAGACAGAACGATTTGACCGTATGGACCAAACAACGCTTGAACGTATTGGCTAAGCACTAGGCCACCATTATCAGCACCAGCAGCAACCGTTGCACTCGTCGCACCTAAGTAAAATAGTGAGATGTAAACAAACGCAAGACCAGCAGCAGCAATACAACCTGCATAGATCAGATATTTAGTAGTTGCAGAGCGCTCAGTAATGCCTTTACCGCGCAGTGCATCAACCATCAGCATGCCAAACATCAATGACGCGAACGTATCCATTGTGTTGTAGCCTTCTAAGAAGCCTTTGGTCAGAGGCTGCGTTAGGTATTCACCGTGCGCGCCAATCATATCGCCCTGAGGATCAAGGAAGACAGCGACAGCAAGAATGATCAAACCAACGAACAATGCTGGTGTCAGTACTTTACCGATAAGATCGATCAAACGGCCTTGGAACCATGAGAACATCATCGCTGCGATAAAGAAGATCACTGAGAACGCTGTCAGATGCGTTTGTGACGCCTCAAGGAAGAAAGGTTTCACCGCCATCTCGTAAGCCACTAGGCCAGTACGAGGCGCTGCAAACGCAGGACCAATGATGATGAAAATCAGTGCAGCCATAAGAACTGCCGCTTTTTTCGGAAGATCTTGCGTCAAGTGATCCCAAGAACCACCAGCAACAGCAATAGCAACGATAGTAATAAGAGGTAGACCTACCGCTGTTAGCAAGAAACCAAACATAGCTGGCATTAAGTTTTCACCCGCTAACTGACCCGCTAGAGGTGGAAAGATAATATTGCCCGCACCTAAAAAGAACGCAAATAGCATAAAGCCTACTGCGATAATATCTGTTAGTTTTAACGTCTGCTTCACAGATAACCCTTGTCTTTTAATTAATGAATGTTGTGTATGCTTAGACCACTTTTTGTATACCTAAAGTCAATAAGTACACGTGGTTCAATCTATAAAATTTTCGCCGCATAATGACGAAAGACTCATCATTTGGCAACCTTTAAGAAAAAAACACCATATTAATTTAGTTTTCAAACTTAAAAGCAGTGGATATAACCAGATCCAAATAACAGACCAGTTCTTTATCTCGATCAATTAACAATACAATTTAATAACCAACAAAACAACAATCTATACAATTAATAAACAATAGAGCAATCCACTTAATTATTGAGCAAATATAAAACAATCATGAAGAACAAAACACTGAAAACTAAAGGCTTCAATTTTAAGCAATTTTGTATTGAGGGCGGCGAGAGTGGTATGCCAGTCAGCACAGATGGGGTAATGCTTGGTGCTTGGATTCAAAGCCCTAACGACGCTAAAATTCTCGATATTGGGACTGGCACTGGCCTGCTTGCCCTGATGTGTGCTCAACGCTTTACGGAAGCTCAAATAACCGCGGTCGATATCGAATTAACAGCCGTTGCTGCCGCGCAAAAAAATATGGCCCAGTCTCCTTGGTCAGATCGTGTAAGTGTGCATCACACCGACATACTGCACTTTACGCCGACACATCCATTCCAACGCATCATTTGTAACCCGCCCTACTTCAACAGCGGCGAGCAATCGAAACACAGTCAACGTGCAACCGCGAGGCACACAGATACGCTAGGCCATAACGTATTGCTGCAGCGTTGCTATCATTTGCTTGATGACGAAGGGAGGGCTAGTTTTGTGTTGCCAATCACCGAAGGCGAGCAGTTCATTGAGCTAGCATTAAACCAAGGTTGGTATCTATCGCGGATCTGTCGTGTGCAACCATCAGAAAAGAAACCAGTACACCGACTGTTATTTGAACTATCAAAACGACCTTGCGATTCGCAAACGTCACATTTAATTATCCGTTCAAATGACGGCTATAGTGATGATTTCATCCAGTTAACTCGCGAGTTTTATCTTAAGATGTGAAATAACATGTGATCCTTATCACCAATCACTTTATAATGTGCGACCTTTTTGTATTCTATGCTGTTGTGGCGAACCATTAACCAAGCTTTGCTTGTGGAGAACTCATTGTGATCAGAACCTTTGCTGAACTTGATCTAGACCAAAACCTACTTGAAGCCATTGAAGAGATGGGTTACGAACGCCCAACAAAAATTCAGGCAGAAGCGATTCCACAAGCGTTGGACGGTCGTGACATTCTAGCGTCAGCGCCAACAGGAACTGGTAAAACGGCCGCCTTCGTCCTGCCAGCATTGCAATACTTGCAAGACTTCCCTCGTCGTAAGCCTGGACCTGCGCGTATTTTGATCCTAACGCCTACTCGCGAACTGGCGATGCAAATTGCCGATCAAGCACGTGCTTTGGCAAAAAATACCAAACTCAACATTTTCACCATCACTGGTGGTGTTCAGTACCAAGAGCACGCCGACATCCTTGCAACAACGCAAGACATTGTGGTTGCGACACCTGGCCGTTTAAAAGAATACATTGATGCAGAACGTTTTGATTGTCGTGCAATCGAATGGTTAATCCTTGATGAAGCAGACCGTATGCTAGATATGGGTTTTGCTCCTACTGTCGATCGCCTATCTAACGAATGTCGCTGGCGTAAGCAAACCCTTCTGTTTTCAGCAACGTTAGAAGGGAAAGGCGTAGAAGGCTTTACCGCTGATCTGTTGAATGACCCTGCAGAGATCGACGCAAAATCACCGCTGCGTGAGCGTAAGAAAATTGCTCAGTGGTACCACCGTGCTGATGATGCAGAACACAAACTGGAATTACTAAAACACATTATTACTCAGCAAGCTGAGCGCACTATCGTCTTTTTAAAGACTCGTGAGCGTTTGGCTGAGCTACGAGCGCAGCTTGAAAGCGCACAGATTCCATGTTCTTGGATTCAAGGTGAAATGCCGCAAGATCGTCGTAACAATGCGATTTCTCGCTTCCGCGATGGAACTGTGAATGTGCTGCTCGCGACGGACGTTGCTGCGCGTGGTATCGATCTTCCGGATGTATCACACGTTATCAACTACGACATGCCGCGCACGGCTGATGTTTACCTTCACCGTATCGGCCGTACGGCTCGCGCAGGTAAGAAAGGTAACGCTATCTCAATCGTAGAAGCACACGACCAACCAATGATGGATCGCGTTGCACGTTACGTGAAAGAAGACATCAAAGAGCGTTTCGTGAAAGAGATGCGTCCTAAACACAAAAAGCCTGTGTTTAAGAAGAAAAAGAAAAAAGACGACAAGAAAAAAGTAGCGAAAAAGAAAACCGCTAAGAAGAAGTAATCTTGTTGGGGCCAAGTAGCTCAAGCTAGAAAATAACAAAGGGTTGGCAATGCCAACCCTTTTTCGTTTGTGCTGATAGAGATTAACGTCGATTACGTCTCAATCAGCTTTATTTTTGCTCTTCGCGTTTAAATACTAACTCTGTTGGCGTCGATTCATCTTCCACAAAGTAGTAACCCGCCGTATCAAACTTAGTCAGGTCTGCCACGCTCTCAACACGGTTTTCAATGATGTAACGCGCCATCATACCGCGCGCTTTCTTCGCGTAAAAACTGATGACCTTGTATTGACCATTCTTACAATCTTTGAATACTGGCGTGATCACTTGCGCATCTAAATTCTTTGGCTTAACCGCTTTAAAGTATTCATTTGATGCAAGGTTGATAAGAACATTATCACCTTGAGCAGAAATCGCTTCGTTAAGCTTGTCCGTAATTACATTGCCCCAAAACTGGTACAAGTTCGTACCCTTGTCGTTTGCAAGCTTGGTACCCATTTCAAGACGGTATGGCTGCATCAAATCAAGTGGTTTTAGTAAACCATAAAGACCCGATAGCATACGCAGATGATCTTGAGCATATTCGAAGTCCGCTTCAGATAAACTTTCGGCGTCTAGCCCGGTGTAAACGTCACCTTTAAATGCAAGAATGGCTTGTCGTGAGTTTTCCGTGGTAAACGTTTCACTCCACTCTTGGAATCGGCCCACATTTAAATCGGCAATCTTGTCGCTCACTTTCATTAAAGAGGCAACATCAGCAGGAGTCAGTTTGCGGCAAACATCGATAAGCTCTTTTGAGTATTCGACCAACTCAGGTTGAGTAAATTTTTCTGTCGCTAACGGAGACTCGTAATCAAGAGTCTTCGCTGGAGAAACTACGATAAGCATGACTTTCCCTTCTCTAATTTTGTTTTTAATAGGGTACAAAAAAAGCCATGCATTGTCTGCATGGCTTTTTACATCGTACTAATAGCTTTCAACTATGAGTGATAGCTCACTTAGTCTTTTTTATCGTTGTACCAAATGCCTTCTTCAAGCTGAGATTTCAGCTCTGGGAAGTCATTCGCATCAAATGTTGGCACTTTGCCTTCACCAAGCTGGCGGTTGTAATCTTTTGCCAGTTTAATCACGATGCCAGATAGCAAGATGATCGCCACCAAGTTAACTATCGCCATCAGACCCATAGAGACGTCAGCAAGCGACCATACGACTGGTAACGAAGCTAGTGCACCAAACATCACCATACCAAGAACAATAACGCGGAAAATGCTTAAGCCCGCTTTATGATTGTGCTCTAGGAAGATTAAGTTCGTTTCAGCGTACGAGTAGTTTGCAATGATTGAAGTAAACGCAAAGAAGAAGATTGCCACAGCAACAAAGATGCCGCCCCAATCGCCAACTTGTGAGCTCAATGCTCGCTGAGTTAGCTCGATACCAGTCACTTCTGTTGCTTGACCGACATACTCACCAGACATCAGGATGATAGCCACTGTTGCAGAACAGATAACGATCGTATCCATGAACACGCCTAGCATCTGTACGTAACCTTGAGACGCTGGGTGTGGTGGGTAAGGTGTTGCTGAAGCTGCCGCGTTAGGTGCAGAACCCATACCTGCTTCATTCGAGAATAGACCGCGCTTAATACCGTTAATCATTGCCTGTGCAATTGCGTAGCCAAGACCACCTGCTGCTGCTTCTTGCAGACCAAATGCACTCTTAAAGATAAGCATCAATACATCAGGTAATTTCTCTAGGTTAGAGAACATGATGAACAGCGCTAGGGCTAGATAAAGTAGTGCCATGATCGGAACGATCATCTCAGCAACTCTTGCGATACGCTTGATGCCACCGAAAATAACAATTGCAGACAGTAAAACAACGGCAATACCGACATACAGGTTATTCCAACCAAATGCGTTGCTCATTGCATTGGCAATTGAGTTAGCTTGTACGGCGTTGAATACCAAACCAAAAGCGATGATTAGGAAAACTGAGAACAACACGCCCATCCAACGCATGCCCAGGCCTTTTTCCATGTAGTAGGCAGGGCCACCACGGTAGTTGCCATCATCATCTTTGGTTTTGTATAGCTGCGCCAGTGTGCTCTCGGCAAACGATGTTGCCATACCAAGCATTGCAATCAGCCACATCCAGAAGATCGCACCAGGACCACCCGCAGTCAATGCAACTGCAACGCCCGCCATGTTACCTGTACCAACACGTGCAGCAAGACTAGTACAAAGCGCTTGGAAAGAGGAAATACCAGCTTTGTCTGCTTTACGACTGTTCTTAAGAACAGAGAACATGTGGCCGAAATGGCGGAACTGAATGAACCCTAATCGAACGGTGAAGTAAATACCAACACCAACAAGAAGATAAACCAGAATCGAGCCCCAGAGGAGATCGTTCATCAAATTGATTAAGTCTGTCATGTGTACCTCAAAGTGAGTTGCGCCAGTCTATGCGTCCTAGCCATCCACCAAATTGCCTGCTAAGTGTCAAAGTGTGCTTAGCTTTTTAAGTAATGTTTATGGGCAATCTAGAATCGTAAACGTCGCTTCATGCATCCATTTTACGTACCAGCGTATTTTTTGACGGGCGGATAATGCAACCTAGGAGCGCAAAAATCAATATGCAACGATAATAATAACATTGTTATTTTTCACTATAAAGTCACCAAAAAATAACATAAATAGAAGACTTAACACTCAAACTGCGCAACATTTCAATTACCAAACACCAACATAAATAATTATTCTTCATTAAATGGAATGGCAAACCGTATAAACAAGAACAAGCTAGTATTCACAAGGTGTTACATAAATTTACGCTAGTGGCTTACCATCTAATTGAACACTATTTCATCAAACTGATTTTATGCAACTTTAACCTTTGCGCAGAGCACCCATTCATCAAATCGAATTAACATAGAAAATCTCTCTATTTAATCGTTTTCTTGAGATCGTTTGTGCATTTTTTATCCACATCGTTGCAATAAAAAGTGTGATTTTGAGAATATTTTTGCACGAAAATGTCATGCTACCGACACAAATGCGAAATATATCATGGTTATTCTCACGGCTATTGTGGTACTTAAAAAACTCCACAAGGACTGGTTACAACAGTTTAGCTTAAGAAAGGTAAAGGTGGCTTATGGAAGGCTTTCAACTAGATGACATTTTTAATCTGGATACTACCTCAACAACCAAATCTCGTGCCAAACCAGTAAAGCGAAAGTGGCGTGAAATAGAAGAGATGAACGACAGACGCAATTTGCTTAAAGAGCTGCGCGAACTTGATGTCTGTACCGATTATAACTTGGAAGACATTAAACTCTAATTCAAACAAAAGGCACCTTACAGGTGCCTTTTGTTTTTTGTTTACAGTGACCGTAAACACCGTGAGTTTATGTACCAAGGTTTAAGTATGAATACCATTATTACTCAATGAGAATCTTCCGTACTTTTTGCCGAGAAATATGCACACTAAATTTTCGGTTGATTCCCAATAAATAAGAAATGTATCTCACAAACCCGAGAGACGGCTTTCGCTCGCTCAGGTTTCATCACTCAGGCTTAAACATACTCAGTATCACTTTGACGAACACGTTCGGCCAACTGCTTATAACGATCAGCAATCGTGTCACCAAACACAGGATCATCCTCACTGACGCTCCATAAGCTCTCGACATGCTGCCAATCTTCTGTGGTAAATAACTCTTCAATGAGAGGCAAAATTTTTCGCTCTTCTAGCTCCAAGTGGTGCCTTTGCGATTCTATGAAATCTTCTAGGTGAGCGACAAACATGTCTTGTGGCACAACAGCATCCTGAAGGATCATCTCTATCACGGATGAAAACTCTCTGGTTTTACTCGCTAACTCTAGATGTTCTTTCTCTAAATTTTCCATGGTTTGTTGCTTACCATAGTGTTCAAGAAAGTGGTGATAGAGGATATCTTCTTTCGGGTGGTGTACTTTCTCCGAATGATTAGAGAGGTAATCAACAATCTCGCTTACTAACGCATAGTTGATTACACGTTCTTTTTTTATCTCATTAAGCTTATGGCGCAGTATCGCCAACAGACGAACCATATAACCATGTTCGCGTCGAATTCTTTCGATCATCATAGCGTCTCTCCTTAACACCTACTTTTAGTAAGTGTACATGAGAAATTTACTATCAGCCTCGAGCGTGCTCAAAAAAACAGCGATCATACCATCCATGATCGCTGTCTCTTCATTTATACCGTTAATGGCAAATGCCAGTTAATTGGTGCTTTTTCTTGTGATGTAAGCAACTGGTTTGCTTGAGAGAAATGCTTACAACCGAAAAAGCCTCGATGTGCAGAAAGTGGCGATGGGTGTGGGGCAGCTAACACATGGTGCTTATTGCGATCGATAAAACGACCTTTCTTCTGTGCATGTGAACCCCACAGCAAGAACACTACACCTTCTTGATGCTGATTAATGGCTTCAATCACTCGATCAGTAAACGTTTCCCAACCTGTCTTTGAATGTGAATGCGCTTTACCTTGCTCCACCGTTAATACCGTATTGAGTAACAATACGCCTTGTTCAGCCCAGCTTTGCAAAAAACCATGCTGAGGGATTTGGAAACCTTCAATATCTTGCGCCAGCTCTTTATACATATTAACCAGTGACGGTGGCGTTTTAATGCCAGGAAGTACAGAGAAACACAGGCCATGCGCCTGATTTGGGCCGTGGTATGGGTCTTGTCCTAGAATCACGACCTTAACGTCTTTGAACTCGGTAAAACGAAACGCGTTAAAGACATCTTTTGCGGGAGGAAAAATAGCTTTGCCTGCGGCGCGTTCGGCTTCAACAAAATTCAAGGTGTCTACAAAGTAGCTCTGCTTTTTCTCTTCGCCGATCACATCGTGCCAAGTGGGTGACTGATTCATGGAAAGTTCCTGTCCTAAATTTTGCTTCTATTCTAACGAGCGAAACTCAAACAAACAAAAACTTACCACGAACTTGAGACAAGTAATAAAAGACTAATGCTTCTGTGGCGTTCGAAAATGCCCCTGTCCGGTAATGTGACGATTAGGCATCGGTAAGCGAAGCACGCGACGAGTGAAAGCATAAGGAGTAAAAGAGAGTGGTCGAGACATGTTGGCATCCTTCTTTGCTAATTCAGAGATTGATGTTCAATTAATAAGAAAGAAAGGTGCCAACTTTGTGGTTACGCCATTAACTGTCAATGGCCGCTAAATGGAATTGACGCAACGTGTTGATCTCTTGCTGCCAAATATCTGGATCAATTGTCTCTAAAATCAGAGGGATACCATCAAAACGAGGGTCTTTCGCGATGTACTCAAAGCAATCCCACCCGATCTCTCCTTTACCGAGAGAATGGTGGCGATCCACTTTGCTGGCAAACTCTACTTTTGAATCATTTAGATGCATTGCTCTTAAATAGTGCATACCTACGATACGGTCGAACTCTGCAAAGGTGCGCTCGCAATCTTCTTTTGTACGTAAGTCATAACCGGCCGTAAAGGTATGGCAGGTATCAATACAAACGCCGACACGATCTTTATCTTCCACTTGCTCGATGATTTCAGCAAGGTGCTCAAACTTCCAGCCTAAGTTAGTGCCTTGACCTGCCGTATTCTCGATAACAGCGATCACATTCGGCACCGCTTTATGCGCAAGATTGATCGACTCGGCGATCGTTGCGAGGCACTCCTGTTCAGAGACTTTCTTTAGGTGACTACCCGGATGGAAGTTAAGCAAAGTCAGCCCCAACTGATTACAACGCTCCATTTCATCAATAAATGCCGCGCGGGATTTATTCAGCTTTTCTTCTTCCGGCGCACCCAAGTTAATCAGATAAGAATCATGGGGAAGAATATGCTCTGCTCCGAAACCCAGCATTTTACAGTTCGCTTTAAACGCACTGATGGTTTTTGCTTCTAAAGGCTTCGCCACCCACTGGCGTTGGTTTTTTGTAAATAGTGCGAAGGCATTCGCGCCAATTTCACGAGCTCTCAACGGAGCTTGATCGACCCCACCAGCAGCAGAGACATGTGCACCAATGAGTTTATTCCCAAGCTTGTTTTTCATGTTTGTCATTTAATCACTTTAGACTTTCAGTATTGCTACCTAAATACAGATAGTTGCGTTAACCAGTTTAAACTTTAATCTCAATTTGTAGTAAATTTACAACAAAACTAGTTATTAAATATTTTTTATCTTATCAAATAAATTGTAATTAGTTTGTTTTTAAAGGTTTTATTGATTTAACTCAATAAAATAACCTTAATAAAAATAATGTTTTTGGTTGTTTTTTGACTTAAATCAATATTAAAATAGTGGATATTAGCTATATAATACTCAGCTCAACGAAAATTCGAAAATTAACACCAATAATCACCACGTAAGTGGTCTAGGAGATAGTGATGATCCAAGGTATCCAAATTACAAAAGCGGCAAACGACGACCTACTAAACTCTATCTGGCTATTAGATAGCGAAAAAAATGAAGCTCGTTGTGTTGCTGCAACTGCTGGCTACGAAGCAGACCAAGTTATCGCAATCAGCGACCTAGGTGAATACGAAAGCCGTGAAGTTGCAATCGAAACTGCTCCTCGTATCGAAGGCGGCCAACACCTAAACGTGAACGTGCTTAAACGCGAAACACTAGAAGATGCAGTTGCACACCCAGAGAAATACCCACAACTAACTATTCGTGTTTCTGGTTACGCAGTACGTTTTAACTCGCTAACTCCAGAGCAACAACGTGATGTAATCGCTCGTACTTTTACTGAGACTCTATAATCTCTCAGTAAACTAGCTCGCTAGAATTTAAAAAGCTTGGTCAGCAATGACCAAGCTTTTTTGTTTCAGAATCCTTCTAAACCCTTTCTATAATGGAAAGCAACTCGCCTCTAAGGTGCATTTCTTTGCGAAGGATCTTTCTGAAACGCTTGCGCTAAGGAGGTTGGATCAAGCCTATCTCTTTGCAGTGAGGCCCCTTCTGCCCACCAGATCAATTGATGCATAGTGCGATTCATATAACTGTCCCACTGCGCCTGATCCGACTCATCCGCAGCCACGCCCTGTTCATCAAACACCTCTTGTGCTTTCGGAATATGGCTCATTGCCGACACGGGTAAACATCCCAACTCGGATAAAAAGGTCCGCATCGACACTGCAGCACGAGCGCCACCCCATTGCCCAGCAGAGTAGGTCACGATAGCACTTGGCTTATAGGAAAACAGTGAACTGCCAAAATGGTTAAGCATGTTTGCCAAAGCTGGACTCATCGAATGGTTGTATTCCGGGCTAACCATCACATACCCATCGGCCTGTTTGATTTTATCTGCCAGCTCACTTAGGTGCTCTGGCACTTTAGAGCGGTGATAAGCAAACTCGGGCTTAAACACATCGCCAAAGTCATAGTCCAATGGGTCAATGATTTCGACAGTATGTTGCGAATGCTGACTCGCGATGAGTTTTTTACACGCTCTACTGACTCGCATTCCTAAACGGGCTGGTCTTGGTGGCGTGCTGTCTCTCACCGAACCTAGAAAAATCAAAAAATGCATGCTTCTCTTTCCATCTCATTTAGTTAAGTTCGTTTCTCAATCATAAAGAGAGTTAAAACTTACCGGCAATAAAAAAGGTGAATGATTGCTCATTCACCTCTCGTTATTTGTGTTTTTGATACTGACTGTATTTTTGAAGCTTACTGCACGCGGCGCAGTACTTGCTTCAGTGCGTCAAAGTCTGCGTCGAGATCTTCCGATAGCAGCTCCATCGAAGCGTGCTTCGCTAGTGGCGCAGGAAGGTCGATGTCTGATTCTAGAATATCATCCACCACTTCTTTGAACTTCGCAGGGTGAGCAGTACATAGGAATAGACCGGTTTCACCATCTTGCAATTGTTCTTCAAGAACGCGGTAAGCAATCGCACCGTGCGGTTCACACAGGTAACCCATGGCGTATAGATCTTTTACTGACTGTGCGCTTTGCTCATCAGATACAGCACCTTTACCTAGCGTCTCCAAGCCCCACTCTTTCACGCGGCACAGCTCTTCAATACGAGGCCAGTTGTTTGGTTGGCTCACGTCCATCGCGTTCGATGTTGTTGCGACTGTTGGTTTTGGCTCCCACTTACCTGTTTGTAGGTAGCGAGGAACAGTGTCATTAGCATTCGTTGCAGCGATAAAGCGTTTGATAGGCAAGCCCAGCGCTTTTGCCAGTAGACCAGCAGTTAGGTTACCAAAGTTACCGCTTGGTACTGATACCACTAGGTTTTCACGCTCTTGTTTGCTCATTTGCGCGGCTGCTTCAAAGTAGTAACAGATTTGCGCCATCAAACGGCTGATATTGATTGAGTTTGCTGAGTTCAGACCGATCTCTTCACGCAGTGCAGAATCATCAAAAGCTTGCTTAACCAGAGCCTGACACGCATCGAAGTCTCCATCGATCGCGACAGTATGGATGTTCTTGCCAAGCGTACAGAATAGCTTCTCTTGCAGTGGGCTGATCTTACCTTTCGGGTAAAGAATCACAACGTTGATGTCTTCCATACCGTAGAAAGCATGCGCAACGGCTGCGCCAGTATCGCCAGAAGTTGCAGTCAGAATAGTGATCTTGCCGCCATCCGAAACCGCAGCAAGAGATTGCGCCATAAAGCGACCACCAAAGTCTTTAAACGCAAGCGTTGGACCATGGAACAGCTCCAGTGCATAGACACCGTCTTTTACTTGGTTGATAGGCGCAGGGAATTGGAACGCAGCATCAACAAGAGCATTCACTTGCTCTTCTGCAAGTTCATCGCCAATTAATGCCGATAGAATCTTAGTGCTACGAGAGACAAAGTCTTCTGCAAGCAGCGCATCGATATCTTCAAATTTTGGTAATTCCGATGGGAAAAATAGGCCTTGATTGCGACCTAACCCTTGGCGAACGGCTTGGCCAAAGGAAACTTGTTCATCATTTTCTTTTATATTGTAAAGCTTCATAGCTCACTTCCTGTTACTTTCGAACCCTGCTTATCTAGACGACAAACGTGGACGAATCCTTCTTCGTTTTGTACGTAGTTCTGTTCTAACCAGCGAGCAACTCGCTCAGCGACATCTTTTTCTTTGCAAATACTGAACAGTGTCGGCCCACTGCCAGAAATACCGGTAGCCAATGCCCCCGCAGACGCTGCGTATTGACGTGCATTCGCAAAACCCGGAAGCAGTTTCTCACGATACGGTTCTGCGATCACGTCTTTGATCATTTTTGCAGCAAGTTCTGGCTGACCAGAATGACACGCATGAATAAAGCCTGCAAGGTGGCGACCATGGGCAATGATATCTTGTCGGCGGTATTGAGATGGTAGGATCTCACGCGCTTCTGCTGTGGATACTTTGATACCCGGATACGCCATCACCCAGTACCAATCATCAAAGCAAGGCACTTCTTGGCTGATGACACCCAACTCTTCAAGCATCAATTGCACACCGCCAAGGTAACATGGTGCGACGTTGTCGTAGTGAATACCACCAGAAATCTTGCCTTCCATTTCTCCCATCAGTGCCAGTAACTCTGTCTCGTTAAGTGGCTGTCCATGGAATCGGTTCAATGCATCTAATGCAGCAACGATAGAACATGCACTTGAGCCTAAACCAGAGCCAATTGGCATGTTCTTTTCTAGCGTCATCTCAAGTGGTTTTAGCTCGACGCCTTTTTTGTCTAGCTCGCGAGCAAACACTACCCAACAATCGTAAACGATGTTCTCTTTTGGCTCGGTTGGCAGCTTCTCAACAAAATCACCCGCTGTCTTTAGACTGAACGGCTCAGCCCCAGACTTAACCAACACTCGGTCGCCCAATAGTGTGCCATCAACTGGGGACACCGCCGCCCCCAGAACGTCGAAACCAACGCTTACATTACCAATTGACGCAGGAGCATAAACCACTACATCCATATCACTTGAAATCATTGTTGTTATACCCCTAGCTTCCAACCTAAAGTACGCATCACATCCGAGAATACGCCAGCAGCCGTAACCTCTGTACCCGCACCGTAACCACGCAATACCAGTGGAATTGGTTGGTAGTAGCGGCTGTAGAATGCCAGTGCGTTTTCACCGTCTTTAATCTTAAACATCGGGTCGTTTTCATCGACTGCAGCAATGCTTACTGTGCATTTACCGTCAACGATTTCACCCACGTAGCGCAGTACTTTGCCTTCTTCCGCTGCTTTAGCTGACAGCTCTTTAAAGTATGCATCCGCCTCTGGCAGGCGTTCCATGAATTCTTCAACACTGCCTGAGTCATCAAAACCAGGTGGCAGAGCTTGATCAACCACAACGTCTTCTAGTTCTAGAGACATGCCAGCTTCACGAGCAAGGATCAGAAGCTTACGCGCCACATCCATACCCGATAGATCGTCACGCGGATCTGGTTCCGTAAAGCCGTTTTGTTTTGCGATGTTTGTCGCTTCACTTAGGCTCATGCCTTCATCTAATTTGCCAAAGATGTATGACAGAGAGCCAGAAAGGATGCCGCTGAAGCGCTCTAGTTCATCACCCGCTGAGATTAGGTTTTGCAGGTTTTCGATTACCGGTAGACCCGCCCCCACAGTTGTTTCGTACATCAGCTTGCGACGAGAGCTGCGCGCAACATCGCGAAGCTGATGGTAGTAAGCCATGCTTGCTGTGTTTGCTTTTTTATTTGGTGTAACGACATGGAAACCAGCAGCTAAGAAATCAGCGTATTGATTCGCGATATCTTCACTTGATGTACAGTCAACCAATACTGGGTTGATGATGTGGTTACGTTGAACCAAAGAAATCAAACGCGCTAGGCTGAACTCTTCTGTCGCTGCCGACATACGATCACGCCAATGCTCGAGTGGCAGACCTTCACTATCAAGCAGAAGACCTTTGCTGTTTGCCAAGCCACACACGCGGATCACGATGCCTTTTTCCGCAAGCTTCGCCTGTTGACGCTCGATCTGATCCACCAGCTCACCACCAACGCCACCAATACCAACCACGAATACGTCTAAGAAGTGCTTAGAGTTGAATAGGTTTTCGTGACACGCTTTGATCGCTTCAGAGATTTTATCTTCAGGAATCACGGCTGAGATTGCACGCTCAGATGAGCCCTGTGCGATGGCTACAATGTTTACGTTCACTTCAGCAAGAGATGAGAAGAAGCGAGATGCAACACCGCGCGATGTACGCATGCCGTCACCAACCAACGTTATGATTGAAACATTATCAATAAACTCGACGGGCTCTAATAAGCTATCTTTCAGTTCCAACTCAAACGCATCGGCCAGTACTTGTTGCGCTTTTGCTTTATCTTCTGCCTCAATACAGAAGCTAATGCTGTACTCAGAAGAAGACTGAGTAATAAGAACAATAGACACACCAGCGGAAGACATTGCGCCAAATACGCGGCTTGCCATGCCAACCATACCCTTCATACCTGGGCCGGAGACGTTAACCATGGTTAGGTCGTTTAGCGTCGTGATACCTTTGATCGCCAGATTGTCTTCACCAGTGTCTTGCCCAATCAGGGTACCTGCACCTTGTGGGTTAAAGCTGTTTTTGATCAGACATGGGATGTGGAACTGCGCGATAGGAGCAATGGTTTTCGGATGCAAAACGGAAGCACCGAAGTAAGAAAGCTCCATTGCTTCTTGGTAGCTAAGAGATTTAAGCAGGCGAGCATCTTCTACTAAACGAGGGTCACAGTTGTATACACCATCTACGTCAGTCCAGATCTCACAACAATCTGCGCGCAGACACGCTGCAAGAACCGCCGCTGAATAATCAGAGCCATTGCGACCAAGTGTTACCAATTCACCTTTCTCGTTACCTGCGGTAAAGCCTGGCATGATGTTCACATGGCCCAGAGGAAGAGGGTTTTGGCGGAAGTTTTGCGTTGAAACGTCTACATCAACCATGGCTTCAAGGTGATCACCTTTTGCGTATAGGTATTCAACTGGGTCGATAAGATGTGCAGGCTGGCCTTTGGCTTCTAACACTGCTTTCATCAATTGAATCGAAACGCGTTCGCCTTTGCTAATAATACGTGCATTAACATTGTTTGGGCACATGCCAAGAAGATTGATGCCATGAACGAATTGGCGTAATTGAGAGAGAGAAGTTTTCACTTGGTTATCGAAAGCTGAACCATCGATATTGGGTAGTACTGCTTGGACTTGAGTGAAGAGCGTTTTAAACGACTCCTCCAATTCTTTGATTTGTAGTTCTGCTTCACCATTGCGCAATGCGCCTTCAATGACCGAAACCAATTTGTTTGTTGTTTTACCAGGAGCGGAAAGAACAACCGCCACTTCTTCTTGTTGAGCGTTATTGGCAATAATGTCTGCCGCTCTCAAAAAGCGATCTGCATCAGCTAGTGATGATCCGCCAAACTTCAATACTCGCATCCCTTCCTCCGGTATATCTTCTTAAATTTGTCTAAATTCTGGATAAAAAAGCATAAAAAAAGGCCTGTATCTTGTTGGATACAGGCCTTTTTTGTGAATTTCTTTCGCTCAGCAGCCTGCCCCAACATGTGTCGTGTCGGTAATAATAATGGTCGTGGTCATTACTACTAGGCTGTTAGATGGCATAAATAAATATTCAACGTTAATTGTGTTTGCTTAACTCTACGTTTACCGAGTTTCTGATACATAGTCAACAAAAAATTGTTTGTTTTTCCATCTTTCAGAGATTTCTGCTAAGCAATGTCATTGATATTTATAGTTAATTACACATTATTGATCATTTGAAAATCTACAGTTAATTTTTGTAAAGGACTTAACCATCATCACCAGTTCGGTTTTTTATCTAATAACTAGTCTGATCTTTGCCATAAAACGTACGATCAAATAATTCGAGAGGGTTGTGACACATAACAACAACTTAACTGTGACTTATGTTCATAGGATCGAATTATTTAGAAAATAGGTGAGCTAGCTTTCATATTCTATGCTTTAATAGTGAGAAGCTTTGGGCGCATACTAATAAAAAAGTTGACACAAGGAGTGGTGAACATGAAAAGAGGGCTTTTTCTGTTGCTGTTTTTTGTGCCTGGTGTTTGTCTAGCAAACGAGCTTCCGCCGCTTCCAGGTAAAATATCCCCTTCTCCTCATAAACTATTCATTTCCAGCGACAGTTATCAGTCTGACAGTTTTGATGTTTGGAATATCGATACGGGTTACGCTTACGAACTTTTTGATTCGGTAGACGTTTATGTCGGTGCGCGAGTCAATAACTCTCCTACCAAAAATCAAAGTGGTTTTTTGAGTGGGATCAGCTATCACTTTAATGATCGTGTCACGCTGAAAAGTACAGTTCGCTCTTACAAGAATGAAACAGCGGAAGGTATTCGCCAAGACGACAGTAGCCTCGCGGCTGAAGTATCAAGTCGCGTAAAAATTACCGATAAACTGGATCTTCACGCGACTCTTGATTACCAAGATTGGCAACAAGGCTTTGAGGTTGGTTTAGGCTTTCGTTTTTAGAAGCCCAGCTTTTGCTTAGAAATCAACACACCGTTCCAGTCCGCGTAAACGTAGTGCTTAGGTTGAACGATTTGGTTTTGCATCGTTAAGGTTACGTTTACCTCTCCTATCCCGCGTTTCTCTGTTTTAAACGGGTTAGTTCCAAGAGCTTGAACGCCAATGTCCATTTGAGATATTTGTGCTACGTCGCGTATTGCACCATAGACAATGATACCTTCCCACCCATTTTCTATTCCGAGTATCGCTAATTGATCGCCGAGTAATGCTCTCTGACACGATCCATGTCCGTCAACAATCAATACTTTACCCGTTCCATCTTCGCCCAGTACTTCACGCACTTTCGAGTTATCGTGATAGCAGCGCACCGTAACGATTTCACCGTAAAAAGCGCTACGTTGACCAAAGTTCTGCAATGGTAAAGTAAGCAAGCTCACTTGGTCTTCAAATTGGTCACAAATATCGGGTGTAATGTCTCTCATATTTCCTCCGTGAATTTTCTCACCCAAGCGGTGCTTCAGTGAGCAGTATCCTTTTCTATACCTTCTATACGAGCCGAGGTTTAATGGAGCCTAACGTATGAAAAACTTTCGGCTGCAAGCACGCAATAAGATAAAGTTGGTCATTAATGACGTAATAAATCGCGTTTTGTTGAAAGTCACTCGCCAATTCAACGGCTACCTCTGGCGACAACTCGACGGCAAAGCTTTCCTCATACCATGTAAAAGCGCTATCACCTACCGTGACAGGCGCGTAATTAACGTGCTGTAGCTGTTTTTCTAACGCGTGATTGTTTATGCTGTTCTCTTCTTTGGACCTCAAGTTACTGTATGGGTTCCAAGCGGTTATCACAGCATAGTTTGAAACACGCCACTCGGCTTCGAATCTGAAAAAAGATTCTGAATAAGCATTCCATAACGATGCGTCTATGTTCTTATTACTTTTTTCTATCATAAGTCTTAAACGATTAATAACAGTTACATTTCATCAATTGATATAAATCAACAAACTGAATGGAATTAACATTTGAGCATTGTTAGCATGCTGTTAACAATATAAAATCCGCTCAATATCTTAGGGTGTTTACGTTTCAGGCCCCACTGAAAGCAGGAAATGAAAGGTAAACAAGCCCTTTAGAATAAACGTCGCCATTGGATACTGGTGAGTTGGCAAAATTCCATGGAGGGCGGATAACTGAAAGAAGTGTTTTTTTGATCAACTTGATTTATTATCAAAATCACATTACCTGTATGTTATATTTTTGCCTAGAATTTATTCTATTAGCACAATTTTGTCACAAATTTAGGTACCGCCAATGCAAACCCCGCAGATTCTTATCGTTGAAGATGAGCAAGTAACTCGTAACACTCTTAAGAGTATTTTTGAAGCAGAGGGATACGCTGTTTTTGAAGCCAGTGACGGTGAAGAGATGCACCAAGTGTTGTCTGATAACTCAGTCAACTTGGTTATTATGGACATTAATCTTCCAGGCAAGAATGGCCTTCTACTAGCGCGTGAATTACGCGAGCAAGCGAACATTGCTTTAATGTTCCTGACAGGCCGTGACAATGAAGTAGACAAGATCCTAGGTCTTGAGATTGGTGCAGATGACTACATCACTAAACCATTCAACCCACGTGAACTAACTATTCGTGCACGTAACCTACTTAGTCGCTCAATGAGCTCTAACGCGGTGCAAGAAGAGAAGCGCTCGGTAGAAAAGTATGAATTCAACGGTTGGGTACTAGACATCAACAGCCGCTCTCTAGTAAGCCCTGCTGGTGATAGCTACAAGCTACCTCGCTCTGAGTTCCGCGCATTACTGCACTTCTGTGAGAACCCGGGTAAGATTCAAACTCGTGCAGATCTTCTTAAGAAGATGACTGGTCGTGAACTTAAGCCACACGACCGTACTGTAGACGTAACGATTCGTCGTATCCGTAAGCACTTTGAGTCTGTTTCAGGTACGCCAGAAATCATCGCCACTATCCACGGCGAAGGTTACCGCTTCTGTGGCGATCTAGAAGACTAGATTTAACCGCTAATATGCAAAGGGCTTGCTCATTGAGCAAGCCCTTTTTGTTTTAGGTCTAACGACTAATGCAACATCATTGCGGTTAATAAACCTTGTTAATCTTCACGTACTTTTCGACTAACCAACGCTGTTTACCCGCATCGTCTAGAAGCACTGCGATATCAACCGATTTTTCTGTGTTCACATCAATGTGAGACGAGAACGCCACCTCCCATCGGCTTTCACTGTGCGTTCGAGTATCTAAAGACGCACTGTCCACCAACCACTCTTTTTGCCCCTGTTTAATAATAAGAGCTTCTGCCGTTAGATTTGCAGGAAGTAACTGATCTCCTTCGAGGTAAAGTGCACCTTGAATACTTTGCTCTTCCACGTCCCCAATATTCGGCATGAGGTTCACCCATAAATTACTTTTGAGCTCAACATTAACCTCATTAATCGTAATCTGACTGTTTTGTTGCCAATTCACATTTGGAACGGAACTACAGCCTGCCATCAATGCCATGGCTAATGCCAATGGTGCGATTCTTTTCATGTTATTTCCTTTGTTCCAACCAACTTTTGAGGACTTGAATATCGTTTTGGTATTCATTTTTGATCTCTTCAACCCAGTCTGAAATGTTTTCCCACCATGCTGGCATATCAGGCGATTGCGCTTTTTGCGCCACACTTTGGATACGTTTCAGGCCAATTGAACCTGCAGCACCTTTGATTTTATGCGCTTCAGAAACAATCCCATCTTGATCTTTCGCTGTCATGTTCGAATCTAAGACATCAATATAGTCTGGCATCATATCTTCAAACATTTTTATGCTGTCGTAGACAGGTTTTGCACCAACAATGTCGACGTAAGACTCTAACATATCCATATCGAGCAAATGTGTCTCAATCACAGGAGAAGGCACTGGCTCTTCCACTGTTTCGGGACCGCTCACCACTTCCTTAGGTTGTTCTAACTGGTGAGCGAAGAATTTATCAATCACTGACTGAATAGCATTCACTGCCAGCGGCTTACTGATCGCATCATCCATGCCGTTATCTAAGTATTCACGACGATCTTTCATTACATTAGCAGTTAAGGCGACCAATGGAGGAAGATTGTTATAATGCTTGCGGTAATAATTGGCGACATCAAAGCCCGTCATATCAGGCAGTTGGATATCCAACAACGCTAAGTCGTATTTTTCTGGCACAAAGTTCACTAACGCTTCTTGGCCCGTCATTGCCACGGTGACAGAGTGCCCTAGGCTCTCAAGTAACGATTTAGCCACAGTTACGTTAAGCTCGATGTCTTCGACCATAAATATGTTGAGGCGCACATTGTCGCGTTTCGCATCAATGACTGGCTCAGCTAGTTCAACAATCGGAACGTGGATCGATACAGTAAAAGTGCTACCAAAGCCTTCCTCACTGGTAACCGTAATGTCACCATCCATCATATTGATCAGTTGCTTAGATACCGCCAAACCAATACCTGTACCGACCGCATGCAGGTTGTCCTTGCCTGATTTCACTTGGTAGTACATCGCAAAGATCTTATCTAGCTCTTCGTCTGGGATACCAATACCAGTGTCTTCCACTTCCATAATAATGGTCGCAAAATCGTCTTCGACATCCGCGCTCACTGTCATCACAACGCCACCTTCTTTGGTGAACTTCATTGCGTTGCTGACCAAGTTCCAAATCACCTGACGTAGACGGGTTGCATCCACTTCAATTGCTTTTGGCAAGTCGCTTAAACGTTCTAAGTCAAAGCGTAACCCTTTTTGTTCCGCCATCAGAGCAGAGATACTCTCAATCTCTGCGACGAAGTCTTCGAAGTTAAGTGGCGCAGGTAATAGTTCTAACTTACGGCGATCAAATTTATCCATATCGATAATATCGTTGAAGATGTTACCTAGCGTAATCGCACTCACATTGATGGTCTGCATGTGTTTACGCTGCTCTTCTGTCAACGGACTATCTAGAAGCATACGACTTAAGCCTACAATGCCATTCAGCGGCGTTCGCAGCTCATGACTGATGGTTGAGATGAAGGTAGTTTTGTCGCGGCTTGCTTTCTCTAACGACTCTTCATGGCGCTTACGTTCAGTGATATCACGACCGAACCCAACGAGACCAAGGTGGCGGCCATCTTTGCTGTAAAATGGCACTTTACGCAGCTCAAAGTAATGCTTGCGACCATCTGGGTATTCGAGCCATTGCTCGTAAGTAATCGCTTGATTATCGGCAAAAACCTTTTGGTCAGTATCAACGATATGCTCGGCTATTTCTTTGCTATACACATCCCAAGGGCTTAATCCGACTAACTGGTGCTCTTTCTTGCCCGTTAGCTCTTCCATCGCGCGGTTACAGCCAGAGAAAACACCATCCGCATTGCGGTAGTAAATTAAGTCTGGTGAGGCATCAATAAATGAACGCAGTAATGCGGTACGTTCTGCCAACTCTAATTGAGTACGTTCGCGTTGGAACACCTCATTTTCGAGGTCTTGCATCGCCTCTTCACGTGCTTCTTCCGCTTTAATACGCTCTTCAATTTCTTGGTTAAGCTTTTCAATGTTTTGTTGAAGTTGGTAATTCAGCTCTTGATCTCGCGAACGCATGTCCTTCAGTTTGGACACCAGCTTAGTTAAACGCTGGCGAGACTCTTCTAGTTGATCGACAACCACAGAGAGGAAGTAAACCGCCCAAGGGGTGATCAATAGACCAAAAAACACCGAACGGACAATGTCGATATCATCTACTCGCCCTTTGAGAGCTAAAGTAATCCCTACCTGCACCACAACAGCTAATGCCACCAGCGCAAGGGCTAGCAAAATAGAGAAGCGAACAATCCCCAGTTTGACTAGCAAGTCGACATAATACTGGGCGAGGTTTTTCATGGGTTTCATTAACTACTCCATGGTGGTGGCTAGATAGCGCCATTCGATGATGAAAAACAGGTAAATGCACTCGACCTAACGCAATTTAGGTCTGTTTGATTAGTGAAAAACACACGGTGCGATCTGCGCTTGTGACACGAGATAGAAAGATAAACCAACGAGCGCACAGGCTTCTGTAAGTTTAACGTGTTTAATACGGTGATTTAAACAATCAGCTATCAACTTAGAGCAAGCGGTCACAAAGCGTTAGCAAGAACTGGGGTGAATACAGGTGCGATTACGTCCATCAGCTTTAGCTTGGTATAACGCACTGTCAGCCATAGCGATGCCCATTTCGGGTTCATCACCATGCTGAGGAATGTAAGAGACCAGACCGATACTGACGGTAAGGCGTTCAGATGCTTCTGAACTGTCGTGTTCCATATCAAGCTGTAGAATTTTCTCATGAATACGCTGTGCTACGTTGCGCGCACCTTCCGTGGTGGTATTCGGCAAGATAAAACCAAACTCCTCGCCACCATAACGCGCAACACAATCCGAAGAACGATTGATGACTTGTGTAAACACGGTAGCGACACTGACTAACGCTTCATCACCTTGTTGGTGACCGTAACAGTCGTTGTAATCTTTGAAAAAGTCGATGTCACATAACATGATGGTGAGCGGCAGCTTTTCTCGAGCGTGGTGGTACCACAATACCTGCAGTTGTTCGTCGAAACGGCGTCGGTTCGATACTTGAGTTAAGCTATCCATAAAGCTCAATTTTTCTAACTCTAGGTTGGCTTTTTCCAACTTTTGTTCTGCAAGATAACGCTCAGAAATATCACGCGCCATGATCAGCACACCATTCGTTCCTGATGCTTTATCTTTAAAAGGCGATTTCACCACATCAAACCACGTACTTTTACCATCACTACTCACGACTTTATCTATGTATCGAACTGGCTCTAACTGGCGTAATGCTTCTAAGTCACTATCTGCTAAGCGCGCGTACATCTCTTTAGGAATCACGTCTTGGAGGCGCTTACCTATCAAATCAGAAATTTTTGAAATGCCTAACGCCTTAACAAAAGGCTGATTACACGCTTGATAGACCATGTTCTCATTGAAAATACCAATAGAGTCCGGACTGGCATCCAGAATCGTTTGTAAGATAGTATCTCTTTGCGCTAGCGCCACCTCTGTATCTTTGCGACGCTCCATTTCATCTCGCAGATTCTGTTGCATCTTGTGCCATTCAGTCACGTCATGACTAATAGACAGCGTACCGATAAGCTCACCACTCGGCGAAACAAGAGAGTTTTGATTGACTTCCAATAAGCAACTTCGACCTTGTGGATCCGTTGTCCATTTACGTTCGCTTTTTCTGGTCATCTCACCCAAGGCCTTGGATGCGCAAGCTTCTTCCCTTCGCCCTTGCCAGAATTGATCAAATGCTCGATTGGTCGTTAATAGATTGCCTTGGCGGTCTTGGGTACAAATCAGCTCTGAAAGTGAGTCTAATGCCGAACGTGCGATGATTAATTGTGCAAGTTCTTGTTGCTGATCTTGGTGAGTGGCTTGATATGGCTGAGCATAAAGAATCCAAACTCGATGATTGCGCAATAAACTCTTTCTGCCTGACAGCTCCACTTTAATAGATTCACTATCAGATAGTCGCCAGTCAAAAGCCTGCTGACGAAAATGACGACTAGAGAAGCGATCGAGAAACTGCTCAAGCTCATGAATATCGAATAAAGCAGGATACAAATACCCCGTTCCCAAAGAGCGAATGCCTAACAACTGCATCGCAGCCTGGTTAGATAGCAAGAGCTGAGCATGGCTAGTGTCCACCACTATGACTGGATAGGGAGAATCCGTTACTAGTTGCTTAAGTGATGTCTGAAAGTGCAAATAGATCAGTGCTAACGCGCACACGCCTGCGATTAACAACAAGACGACATAGCCATAACCGCCTTGACCACCCCAAAGCCAATTGAGTAACTGATCCATCGTTTAAACCTTCAAAGAACACTGGTTAAAATATATCAGTTATTTATTGAGCGATCTGCTATTAATTCCGGTTTAGTATAGATAAAGGTATTCCCCGTAAGACTCCCTTGAGCACCATGAGCACTGAGATCTCGACCAATTTCCGTCATCGCTAGCCAACGGTTTTCACACCACAGAGGCGATAATAACGTGGGCCTCCTGGCTGCTGATGAAACGCGATGATAAATCACATCTGGTGGTGTCATACGAATCATTTCACTGGCGATCGCAACATATTCTTCTAATTCAGGGGCTTCTAGCTTTCCAGCACGCCAAGCTTTCGCCATGGTGCTACCTTCGACAATATGCAAGCCATGTAACTTGATGCCATCCGTTCCCACGGCCAACACTTTTTGCAGCGTTTCAATATTTTCGGCGCGGGTTTCTTTGGGTAAACCCACAATTAAGTGAGTACAAACCTTGATTCCGAGTGTTCGCGCACGCTTAGTGATTTCGGCATAACACTCAAAGTCATGACCACGATTGATACGTTTGAGGGTGTCATTGTTGGCGGTTTGAAGGCCTAGTTCTAGCCAAATTTCATAACCTTGCTGTACATAGCCCGACAGTAAATCCAATACCGCATCAGGGACGCAATCAGGACGCGTCCCCACACAAAGACCAACCATGTCTGCAGCCTTTAGTGCTTCCTCATACATGTTTTTGAGAACTTGTACTTCGGCATAGGTACTGGTGTAGGCCTGAAAATAAGCGAGATACTTCTTCGCTCTGTGAATTTCACCTGCGCGATCTTTTAACTGTTCGTGAATGCTTTTTATCTGGACTTCTTCATCTGCAAACGAAGCCACATTGCAAAATGTACATCCTCCCCGCCCAATCGTGCCATCGCGGTTAGGGCAACTAAATCCACCGTGCAATGTTAACTTATGAACCTTTTCACCGTATCGACGCTGAAGATCTTGGCCGATTGTATTGACCAACTCATGTAACTGCATAAATTCTCACCAACAATAAATCGTAATCAATCTCACTACGATCTGTGTAAATAAATTACATCCCTGCAAGAAAAAACACACAATATTAATCAATTCAAACACCCATCATGCGGGTCAAAATCAATAAACTTGCATAATTAAAGACAAAAATCGTTCATGTTGCGTAAATGTTAAACTAAAAATGCATAATTAAACGAAAAAATTGGGTCACAACGCCGACTTTTTCATTGCATTCTGAAGTGACAAAATTGTAGGATACTTACACAACCCCGTTATTTTTGTGACTTTTATTACAAAGCACACTGCGGGATTTGTCGGTGTTATCCCACTCCTACCTATATAAATCACTAGATAGTGATAATAAATAAAGGGATACCACCAAGGATTGTTTTTCTCGCAAAACTTTTCCTGCGAGATACGGAAAGGAATCAAGACCGGTCAACCTAGATCGGTGGCGATAATAAATATAAAGGACAAGACGTAATCAATAGTCTAGGTAGTATTTGCTGCCCGGTACTTTTGCGTCGACATTGAACTGGAAGGATGTATCTATGGTAGATAGAGAGCAAAATCCACAGGGTCTGTACACTCCGGAACTGGAGCATGACGCTTGTGGTATCGGTTTTGTTGCTCACCTTAAAAACCGTAAATCTCATGAAGTAGTGACTCAAGCATTGGATATGCTGGCTCGCATGGAACACCGTGGTGGTCAAGGTTGTGACCCATGCAGCGGTGATGGTGCGGGTATCTTGCTACAAAAACCTCATGAATTCCTATTAGAAGAAGCCGTTAAGCTAGGCATTAAACTGCCTTCGTTTGAAAAGTATGGTGTTGGTGTCGTTCTTTTCCCGAAAGACGAATACAAACGCGAGCAATGCCGTGACATTCTAGAACGTAACGCACAACGTCTAGATCTTGAAGTTATCGGCTACCGCGTATTGCCAACCGATAACTCAATGATCGGTGCAGACCCACTAAGCACAGAGCCTCAGTTTGAGCATGTGTTTATCTCTGGTGGCCCGGGCATCACACCTGAAGAGCTAGAGCGCAAACTGTACGTACTTCGTAACTATACTGTACGTGTTTGCCTAGAAAGCGTTTCGAACATTGGTGACGACTTCTACATTAACTCCATGTCTTACAAGACATTGGTGTACAAAGGTCAGTTAACGACCGAGCAAGTACCTCAGTACTTCCTTGATCTACAAAACCCGACCATGGTGACTGCACTGGCACTGGTACACTCTCGTTTCTCTACCAATACCTTCCCGAAATGGCGTCTTGCACAGCCTTTCCGTTACATTGCCCACAACGGTGAAATCAATACAGTTCGCGGTAACTTGAACTGGATGAAAGCCCGTGAAGCAATCCTAGAATCAGACCTGTTTACTCAGGCTGAAATCGACATGCTTCTTCCAATCTGTCAGGAAGGCAGCTCGGATTCATCTAACTTCGATATGGCACTTGAGCTCCTAGTTCTTTCTGGTCGCAGCCTGCCACACGCATTGATGATGATGATCCCGGAAGCATGGCAAGAAAACAAAAACATGGATCCTAAACGTCGCGCGTTCTATCAGTACCACGCGAACATCATGGAACCATGGGATGGTCCTGCTTCAGTATGTTTTACTGATGGTGTTCAAGTTGGTGCGACACTAGACCGTAACGGTTTGCGCCCTTCTCGCTACACAGTGACCAAAGATAACTTCCTAGTGATGGCATCTGAATCTGGTGTTGTGGATATTGAACCAGAGAACGTAGAGTTCCGTGGTCGTCTACAACCGGGTCGTATCTTCGTTGCAGACCTAGAGCAAGGTCGCATCATCTCCGATGAAGAAGTGAAAGACACCATCGCAACGGCACAGCCTTACGAGAAATGGGTAGAAGAAAACCTACTGAGCTTGAAGAAGCTGCCAGATGCGAGCAACCAGTTCAGCCAACCTAAGCCAGAACACCTTCTACACCGCCAACAAGCGTTTGGCGTAAGCACTGAAGAAGTGAACGAAATCATCGTTCCAATGGCGAATGACGCGAAAGAGCCATTATCAGCAATGGGTGCCGACTGGCCTCTTGCGGTTCTATCTCATCAGTCTCAGCATCTTTCAAACTACTTCAAGCAGCTGTTTGCACAGGTAACTAACCCGCCGATCGACCCGATCCGTGAGCGTATGGTTATGTCGCTGAACACTTACTTGGGTAAAGACCAAAACCTTCTGACTGAAACACCACTTCACTGTCAGAAAGTAGAATTGGAATCGCCTGTTCTAGCCAACTCTGAGCTTGAGAAATTACGTGCGATCGATAACGAGCACCTACAAGCGAAGACGCTGGATATCGTATTCCAAGCTAGTGAAGATCAAGGCAAACTTGAGCGTGCATTAAAACGTATCTGCCAATACGCAGAAGACGCGGTTATCGATGGTTACTCAATCATCCTACTCACTGACCGCGCAGTTAATTCAAACCACGCTGCGATCCCAGCAATGCTGGCAGTTGGCGCAGTGCACCACCACTTGATCCGTAAAGGTCTACGTGCGAAGTGTGACATCGTGGTTGAAACCGGTGACGCGCGTGAAACGCACCACTTTGCAACACTACTTGGTTACGGTGCGAATGCGGTTAACCCATACCTAGTGATTGAAACCATCATTGAACTTCAACGTACGAAGAAGTTGGATCCAGAAGCGAACCCTCGTGATCTGTTCAACAACTACCGTAAAGCGATCAATGGCGGTCTTCTGAAGATCTTCTCGAAGATGGGTATCTCAACGCTACAGTCGTACCATGGTGCGCAAATCTTCGAAGCATTGGGTATCCACAAATCCGTGGTCGACAAATACTTCACAGGGACGGTTTCTCGTATCCAAGGTCTAACCCTTGATGATATCGCCAAAGAAGTACTTATCCGTCACCGCATCGGTTACCCACAACGCGAAATCCCAATTCAAATGCTGGATATTGGTGGTGTTTACCAATGGAAACAGCGTGGTGAGAAGCACCTATTCAACCCAGAAACCATTTCTCTACTGCAAGAGTCTACGCGCAACAAGAACTACGATCAGTTCAAGCAGTACGCGACAGCCGTAGATAAACAAGGTGACAACGCAGTAACTCTGCGTAGCCAGCTAGAATTCATTAAGAACCCAGCAGGTTCTATCTCTATCGACGAAGTCGAACCAATTGAAAGCATCGTGAAACGCTTCGCGACGGGCGCTATGTCATTCGGTTCTATTTCTTACGAAGCACACTCCACACTAGCTGTTGCGATGAACCGTCTTGGCGCGAAATCGAACTCTGGTGAAGGTGGTGAAGACCCAATGCGTTTCGAGCGCAAAGAGAACGGCGATTGGGAACGCTCTGCAATCAAGCAGGTGGCTTCAGGTCGTTTCGGCGTAACCTCTTACTACCTAACTAACGCTGAAGAGCTGCAAATCAAAATGGCTCAAGGTGCGAAGCCAGGTGAAGGTGGTCAGCTACCAGGCGATAAAGTAGATGACTGGATCGGTGCAACGCGTCACTCGACTCCGGGCGTTGGCCTTATCTCTCCACCACCACACCACGATATCTACTCAATCGAAGATTTGGCTCAGCTTATCTACGACTTGAAGAACGCGAACCGCGCAGGCCGTGTAAACGTGAAGCTGGTATCAGAAGCAGGCGTAGGTACGATCGCTTCTGGTGTAGCGAAAGCGAAAGCGGACGTTGTACTAATCGCAGGTTTCGACGGCGGTACAGGTGCATCACCAATGTCTTCAATCCGCCATACAGGTCTTCCTTGGGAACTTGGCTTGGCAGAAACGCACCAAACGCTACTGAAGAACGGTCTACGTAACCGTATCGTGGTTCAAGCGGATGGTCAGATGAAGACACCTCGCGACCTTGCAGTGGCAACACTACTTGGTGCAGAAGAATGGGGCGTAGCAACCGCAGCATTAGTGGTTGAAGGTTGTATCATGATGCGTAAGTGTCACAAGAACACTTGTCCTGTTGGTATCGCGACTCAGAACAAGACGCTTCGCGAGCGCTTTGATGGCCGCGTAGAAGACGTCGTAACCTTCTTCCAATACATGGCACAAGGTCTACGTGAAATCATGGCTGAACTTGGCTTCCGCACTATCGATGAAATGGTCGGTCAAGGTCAGAAACTGAAGATCCGCCAAGACATTTCTCACTGGAAATACAAGAACCTAGATCTGTCTCCTGTTCTCCACGTTGAGCAACCACGTGAAGCTGATGGTGTATTCAACCAAGCTCAACAGAACCACAACCTAGAAGAAGTGCTAGACCGTAAGCTGATTCAAGCAGCGATTCCTGCACTAGAGAAAGGCGAAGCGGTGAATGCCGAGTTCCCTATCGTCAACACGGACCGCTCTGCAGGTACCATGTTGTCGAACGAAATCTCGAAAGTGTACAAAGATGCAGGTCTACCTCAGCCAATGAACGTGAAGTTCAAAGGTTCTGCAGGTCAGTCATTCGGCGCATTCCTAGCTAAGGGCGTGAAGTTCGAAGTGGAAGGCGACGCGAACGACTACTGGGGTAAAGGCTTATCCGGCGGTACTTTAGTACTTTATCCAGATGCGAAATCAAGCATTGTCGCGGAAGACAACATCGTGGTTGGTAACGTGTGCTTCTACGGTGCAACTTCGGGTGAGTCTTTCATTCGTGGTATGGCTGGTGAACGTTTCTGTGTTCGTAACTCAGGCGCGAAAGTAGTAGTAGAAGGCGTCGGTGACCACGGTTGTGAATACATGACTGGCGGTGCAGCCATCATCCTTGGGTCAACAGGTCGTAACTTTGCCGCAGGTATGAGTGGTGGCGTGGCTTACGTATGGGATAAATCAGGTGACTTTGAGTCAAAACTGAACCCAGAGTTAGTAGACCTAGATCCAATCGAGCAAGAAGACAGAGATCTATTACTCGACATGCTAACTAAGCATGTTCAATTCACAGGAAGTGAAGTCGCTCAGTCTTTCCTAGACAACTTTGAAGCAAGCCTAGCCTCTATGGTTAAGGTAATGCCGCGTGACTACAAAGCGGTTCTTCAAAAACGCAAAGCTGAAGCACTGTCTCAAGGAAACGAAACTCAAGTGGAGGCCGTATAATGGGTAAGCCTACTGGATTTTTAGAGCATGGTCGTGAACTACCACAGAAGATCGACCCAGCTGAACGCATCAAGAACAACAAAGAGTTCGTTCTGAACGAGGAGTTTGGTGACAAGATCAATACTCAGGCTTCTCGTTGTATGGATTGTGGTGTGCCGTTTTGTCATAACGGCTGCCCTATCGGTAACATCATCCCAGAGTTTAACGATGCGGTTTATCGTGATAGCTGGGAAGAAGCTTGGAACATTCTAAGCTCAACCAATAACTTCCCAGAGTTCACTGGTCGTGTTTGCCCTGCTCCATGTGAAAGTGCTTGTGTTCTTGGTATCAACCAAGACCCAATCACTATCTGTAATATCGAAAAAACTATCGTAGAAACGGCGTATCGTGAAGGGTACGCCAAACCAAAAACACCACGTTCTCGCACTGGTAAAACGGTGGCGATCATTGGTTCTGGACCTGCTGGTCTTGCGGCTGCTGAGCAGCTAAACAGCGCAGGCCATACCGTGACAGTATTCGAGCGAGACGAGAAAGTGGGCGGTCTGCTACGTTTTGGTATCCCAGACTTTAAACTGAGCATGGAAGTCATTGATCGCAAGATCAATCTAATGGCAGAAGCTGGCATTGAGTTTAAAGTAAACCAACACGTCGGTGTTGATGTAAATGCTCAGCAACTGCGTCAAGAATTCGATGTGGTTCTACTGACGGGAGGCTCAACAGTTCCACGTGATTTGCCAGTTCCGGGTCGTGAGCTCAAAGGCGTTCACTTCGCAATGGAATTCCTAGGTCAAAACAACCGCCGTGCAAATAACATGGACCTGAAAACGGAAGAGATTCACGCAAAAGGTAAACATGTGGTTGTCATCGGTGGTGGTGATACCGGTTCAGACTGTGTAGGTACGTCAAACCGTCACGGCGCAGCAAGCGTAACTCAAGTGGAAATCATGCCGATTCCACCAGAGAAGCGCCCAGCCAATATGCCTTGGCCTCAATACCCAATGATCCTACGTACTTCGACCTCTCATGAAGAAGGTGTCGATCGTCACTGGAACATCCTGACCAAAGAGTTCATCGGAAATGACAAAGGTGAAGTCACAGGCCTTCGTCTTGCTGATATCGTTTGGCAAGATGCAAAACCAGGCGAGCGCCCAAGCTTCAAAGAAGTAGAAGGCAGCGAGCGTGTGATTCCATGTGATATGGCATTTCTAGCGATGGGATTCCTACACCCTGAACCAACAGGCGTACTTGCTCAACTGGATATCGCGCTAGATGATCGTGGTAACGTAGCAACTCAAGGTTTTGCTACAAACCAAGAAGGTGTATTTGCTGCTGGTGATATGCGAACAGGCCAATCTTTGGTGGTTCGTTGTATCAACGAAGGCCGTGAATGTGCCCGTGCTATCGATGATTACTTAATGGGTGGCACAAACCTAGAAGCAAAAGCAGATTCACTGATGCTTTCTGCTTAACGAAGCAGTCATGCTTCTCTCTTTCAATTGCCTAATAGCCATCAGCAATATCGATGGCTATCGGTGAAGAAAGAAAACAATTCCTTCCAATCTTTCTATTTTGACCAGCATTTTATGCTGGTCTTTTTTATCTCCCACAGAATCAAATGTTACTTTTTTGTAACAATCAATTTTCTATCTATTTGAAATTATTAAACTATTTTAGCTTATTAAATGGTAAATCGCATATTCACGTGATGATCCACTAATAACTTGACCTTTTTTACAATAAGCTATAGCTTGTGAAGTTGATGAAAATAAAACACTCAAAAAATGTTAAATATTTCACAACTTTTACTGAATAATTATACATAAAGCTATAAAGATGACGCATAGTTAGTCATCGATATCAACGTAAGCAGTGTTGATATATCTGTCGGGATGACGGATAAGCAAAGGGAGAATTGCAATGGCTCTTTATGATCCAAGTCTTGAGAAAGACAACTGTGGATTTGGCTTGATCGCGCATATGGAAGGCGAACAAAGCCACAAGCTGGTACGTACAGCAATTTCTGCACTTGACCGCATGACTCACCGTGGTGGTATCGCCGCCGATGGTAAAACTGGTGATGGTTGTGGTCTTCTGTTACAAAAGCCCGATTCCTATTTACGTCTTATTGCCGAAGAAAATGGTTTCAACCTTGGTAAGCAATACGCCGTAGGGATGATTTTCTTCAACCAAGATCCAGTCAAAGCTCAACTCGCTAAAGACATCGTCAACAAAGAACTGGCGCAAGAGACGCTAACTGTGGCTGGTTGGCGTGAAGTACCAACTAATTCAGAAGTACTCGGTCCAATTGCGGCCAACTCGCTTCCAAATATTCAGCAAGTCTTTATCTCTGCACCGGCAGGTTGGCGCGAGCGTGACATTGAACGTCGTCTCTACATCGCACGCCGTCGCATCGAGAAACAAATCACCGAAGATCCGGATTTCTACATCTGTAGCTTGTCGACTCAAGTTTTGGTGTACAAAGGCCTATGCATGCCTGCGGACTTACCGCGCTTTTATCTTGATCTTGCCGATCTACGTATGGAATCTGCTATCTGTCTGTTCCACCAGCGTTTTTCTACCAACACTCAACCGCGTTGGCCATTAGCTCAACCGTTCCGCTACCTTGCTCATAATGGTGAGATCAATACCATTGAAGGTAACCGACAATGGGCACGCGCTCGTGCTTACAAGTTCTCGTCACCACTGCTGCCTGACCTACAAACTGCAGCACCGTTTGTGAACGAGACAGGCTCAGACTCGTCTAGCCTAGATAATATGCTAGATCTCTTTTTAGCTGGCGGCATGGATATCTTCCGTGCCATGCGTATGCTTGTGCCGCCAGCATGGCAAAACCACCCTGACATGGATCCGGATTTGCGTGCGTTTTACGATTTCAACTCCAAACACATGGAACCATGGGATGGCCCAGCAGGTATCGTACTGTCCGATGGTCGTTATGCTGCTTGTAACCTAGACCGAAACGGTCTACGTCCTGCGCGTTATGTAATTACCAAAGACAAGTTGATCACTCTGGCGTCTGAGGTAGGGATTTGGAATTACGCCCCAGATGAAGTTGCCAAAAAAGGTCGTGTAGGTCCGGGGGAATTGCTCGTCATCGACACTCGTAAAGGTAAGCTTTGGCAATCTAGCGAGATCGATAATGACCTGAAATGTCGTCACCCTTATCGCGAATGGATGGAGAACAACGTTCGCAAACTAACACCGTTCTCTCAGCTGCCTGAAGATCAAGTAGGTGAGCGCAGCTTTGATGAAGACTTGCTTAAGACTTATCAAAAGCAGTTTGCTATGAGCAATGAAGAAGTCGATCAAGTATTGCGTGTCCTCGGTGATATGGGGCAAGAAGCCGTCGGTTCGATGGGTGATGACACCCCGATGGCGGTTCTTTCTTCGAAAGAGCGCTTGGTGACTGATTACTTCCGTCAGAAGTTCGCGCAGGTCACCAACCCACCAATCGATCCACTGCGTGAGAAACACGTCATGTCGCTGGCGACCAGCATCGGCCAGGAGATGAACGTCTTCTGTGAAACCGATGGCCACGCGCATCGTGTAACCTTTGATTCTCCAGTACTGCTCTATTCAGACATGCAGCAACTACTAGAGCTGAGTGACGATCATTACCGTAATACCATTCTCGATATCAACTACGATCCACAACAGAAAGATCTCAAACAAGCCATTGATGATCTGTGTGAGCAAGCAGAACAAGTGGTGCGTGAAGGCACGGTTCTAGTCGTGCTTTCAGATCGCGCTTTAGTCAAAGGCAAGCTGCCAATTCCTGCAGCAATGGCAGTCGGCGCCGTTCAAACTCGTCTGATTGACGCGAACTTACGTTGCGATGCCAACATTGTTGTCGAAACCGCAACAGCCCGTGATCCACACCAATTTGCCGTCTTACTTGGTTTTGGTGCCACTGCGGTTTACCCATACCTTGCTTATGAAGCGTTAGGTAAACTGATTGATGATAAAGCACTAGAGAAAGACTACCGCGATGTGATGCAAAACTACCAATACGGCATCAACAAAGGCCTGTACAAGATCATGTCGAAAATGGGGATCTCAACCATCGCCTCTTACCGCTGCTCACAACTGTTTGAAGCAGTTGGCTTGAGCCAAAATGTGGTCGATCTGTGTTTTAAAGGCGTCACAACTCGAATTGAAGGCGCGAATTTTGACGACTTCCAGCAAGATCTTACAAACTTATCTCGTAAAGCATGGGCGAAACGCAAATCGATTGATCATGGCGGCTTGTTAAAGTACGTCCATGGAGGTGAGTATCATGCTTACAACCCGGATGTTGTCGGCACGCTGCAACAGGCCGTTAAATCTGGCGAAAGTAACGACTATCAGAGCTTTGCTAAGCAGGTAAACCAACGCCCTGTTGCCATGCTGCGTGACTTAATGTCGCTGAAAAAATCAGACTCACCGCTGCCACTTGAGCAAATAGAACCACGCACTGAACTGTTCAAACGCTTTGACTCAGCGGCAATGTCCATTGGCGCACTTAGCCCAGAAGCGCATGAAGCACTTGCAACGGCGATGAACCGTCTTGGTGGTTACTCTAACTCGGGTGAAGGCGGTGAAGATCCTCGCCGTTTCGGTACTGAGCGTAACTCACGTATCAAACAGATTGCTTCTGGACGATTTGGTGTAACGCCGCATTACCTGACTAATGCGGATGTACTGCAAATCAAGGTGGCACAAGGTGCGAAACCGGGTGAAGGTGGACAGCTACCAGGACACAAAGTCACCGCAGAAATCGCAAAACTGCGTTATTCGGTACAAGGCGTGACTCTGATCTCCCCTCCTCCGCATCACGATATCTATTCGATTGAAGATTTGGCCCAGCTGATCTTCGACCTTAAACAAGTCAACCCGAATGCGCTGGTTTCGGTAAAACTCGTCTCCGAGCCAGGTGTCGGCACCATCGCAACGGGTGTAGCCAAGGCTTACGCTGATCTTATTACCATTTCGGGTTACGACGGTGGTACCGCAGCAAGCCCATTAACTTCGGTAAAATACGCTGGTAGCCCTTGGGAGTTGGGGTTGGCAGAGACACAACAAGCTCTGGTTGCTAATGGTCTGCGTCATAAGATCCGCCTACAGGTAGACGGTGGTCTAAAGACTGGTTTAGACGTAGTTAAAGCCGCAATTTTAGGTGCAGAAAGCTTCGGTTTTGGTACTGCGCCAATGGTCGCTATGGGTTGTAAGTTCCTACGAATTTGTCACCTCAACAACTGTGCAACTGGGGTTGCGACTCAAGACGAGACACTGCGTAAAGAATACTTCAAAGGTCTACCAGAAATGGTGATGAATTACTTCATCGGCCTGGCAGACGAAGTGCGCGGATTACTCGCCGAACTTGGCGTTGAAAAGCTGACGGACTTGATTGGTCGTACCGATTTACTTGAGGCAGTAGAGGGATTTACAGCGAAACAGACCAAGCTGGATCTATCCAATATTCTAGAAGCTCCAGTATCACCTGAGGGCCATCCGCTATTTTGGACAGAGCCAAACAAACCGTTTGATAAAGCTGAGCTCAACCAAAAGATCGTTGATGATGCCATGCATGCGGTCGAAAACAGTCAATCGGCAAGTTTCTTCTACAATGTCATCAACACTGATCGTTCTGTTGGTGCACGCTTATCTGGCGAAATAGCAAAACGCTATGGCAACCAAGGGTTGGCGGCTTCCCCTATCAAAATCTATCTTGACGGCACCGCAGGCCAGTCCTTTGGTGTTTGGAACGCAGGTGGTGTAGAGCTTTACCTCACGGGCGATGCGAACGACTACGTGGGCAAAGGCATGGCGGGTGGTAAAGTGGTTATCAAACCTCACCTTGGCACTGCATTTAAGTGTAATGAAGCAACCATCATTGGTAACACCTGTCTGTACGGCGCGACCGGCGGTAAACTATTTGCAGCCGGTAAAGCAGGTGAGCGTTTCGGCGTACGAAACTCAGGTACGATAGCCGTCATTGAAGGTGCTGGCGATAACGCTTGTGAGTACATGACTGGCGGTATTGTTGCCATTCTTGGTGCGACAGGTGTGAACTTTGGCGCGGGTATGACTGGAGGCTTTGCCTATGTTCTGGATGAGAACCAAAGCTTTGAAGGTCGAGTTAATACTGAGTCTGTCGAAGCCATCTCATTGTCCGATCTTTACATCCACCAAGAACATTTGCGTGGCCTAATTGCGGAACACCTTGAAGAAACAGGGTCGAGTCATGCTGAAAATATTTTGGCGAACTTTGATGAATGGATTCCAAAGTTCTATTTGGTGAAACCACAAGCGGCAGATCTTCGCACGCTACTTGGTCACCAGAGCCGCAGTGCCGCAGAGCTGCGTGTTCAAGCACAGTAATCATGGAGGATGTTTGAATCATGAGCCAGAACGTTTATCAATTTATCGATGTGCAGCGTGTAGATCCTGCGAAAAAGCCTATCAAAGTTCGTAAGATCGAGTTCGTTGAAATCTATGAACCGTTCACTAAACAACAGGCGACTGCACAAGCGGATCGCTGCTTAGATTGTGGCAACCCATATTGTGAATGGAAATGCCCAGTCCACAACTACATCCCTCAATGGTTAAAACTTGCCAATGAAGGTCGTATTCTTGAAGCGGTTGAACTATCGCATCAAACCAATAGCCTACCGGAAGTATGTGGGCGCGTTTGTCCTCAAGACCGCCTATGTGAAGGTTCATGCACGCTTAATGATGACTTTGGTGCCGTCACCATCGGTAACATAGAAAAGTACATTACCGACAAAGCGTTTGAAATGGGCTGGAAGCCAGATATGTCCAAGGTGGAGTGGACCGATAAAAAGGTTGCAATCATTGGAGCTGGCCCAGCTGGCTTGGCTGCCGCGGATATCCTAGTGCGCAATGGCGTTAAGCCAGTCGTGTTTGACCGCTACCCTGAAATTGGAGGCCTTCTGACCTTCGGTATTCCTTCCTTCAAGCTTGAAAAAGGCGTGATGGAAAACCGCCGCCGTGTGTTCACTGAAATGGGCGTCGAGTTCCGCATGAACATGGAAGTAGGCAAAGATGTCCAAATGCAAGAGCTGCTTGATGAATACGATGCTGTTTTCTTGGGCGTTGGCACCTATAAATACATGCGTGCAGGTCTAGATAATGAAGATGCGCCGGGTGTGTATGACGCGCTGCCATTTTTAGTTTCGAACACCTACAAAGTCATGGATCTTGAGAGTAACCAACCCTTTATCGATATGGCAGGAAAGAAAGTCGTCGTACTGGGTGGTGGTGATACAGCAATGGACTGCGTTCGTACCTCAATTCGCCAAGGTGCCTCCAACGTAGTTTGTGCTTATCGTCGTGATGAGGCCAACATGCCAGGCTCTCGTCGCGAGGTAAAAAACGCAAAGGAAGAAGGCGTGAAGTTCATGTTCAACCTTCAGCCTTTGGGAGTGGAAGTGGATGCGTCAGGCAAAGTCTCGGGGGTCAAAGTGGTGAAAACCGCACTTGGTGAACCTGATGAAGCAGGTCGCCGACGTCCAGAGCCCGTTGAAGGCAGCGAGCACGTTCTACCAGCAGACGTTGTTATCATGGCGTTTGGTTTCCAGCCGCACAAAATGGACTGGTTAGCACCGTTTGATGTCGATTTGGATCAATGGGGTCGTATCAAAGCCCCAGCGAAGCAAGAGTTCCAGTTCCAGACCAGCAATGAAAAGATCTTCGCCGGTGGTGATGCGGTACGAGGTTCTGATCTTGTCGTAACCGCAATTGATGAAGGACGAAAAGCGGCAGAAGGCATTCTCGATTACCTCGAAGTTTAATCTCAGTTAACCTCACAAAAAGGGTCCTATTATTGGATCCTTTTTCTTTTGTATCCATATAATTAGAAGCAAATTATAAGAGTAAATACAATGAAAAAAGCCGCTCTCCTTTCCATTACTTTGCTCGGCTTAACCGCTTGTAGCCAAGGAGTCACAACCATGACGGATCGTTCTCAATCACCTTGTGGTGACAAACCAAACTGCGTCTCCACCCAAGACTCGCGAGAAAAATACAACCTAACGCCATTCATCTTAGTTGATTCAGTGAACATCGACGCTATTGAGCAAGTTGCGCTTGAACTGCCAGGCGCGAAAACCGCGGTGAAAGAAAGCAACTACCTTCGTATCGAGTGCACATCTAAAATCATGCGCTTCGTGGATGACCTCGAACTAAAAATAGCAGGAGACCAACTGATTGTGCGCTCGGAATCTCGTGTGGGCTACTCTGACTTTGGCGTAAACAGAAAGCGCGCCGATCAATTACGAGAAAAGCTCACTCAAGCTAAGCTCATCAAATAGAAAACTGCCAACGGGGAGTGCTATACTCTCGGCCAACTAAAATATTTACCTAAAGAGAGTGTTATGAAAGTTGGTATCATCGGTGCGATGGAACAAGAAGTGACCATCCTGAAGCAAGCAATTACAAACTGCAAAACTGTAAATAAAGCAGGTTGTACGTTTTTCTCTGGTCAAATTAACGATGTTGAAGTCGTCGTACTACAATCGGGCATCGGTAAAGTTGCAGCGGCAGTGGGCACGACAATCCTTCTTGATGAATACCAACCAGACGTTGTGATTAACACAGGGTCTGCTGGCGGTTTCGATTCAAGCTTAAACCTTGGCGATGTAGTTATCTCTACAGAAGTTCGTCATCACGATGCAGACGTAACCGCTTTTGGTTATGAAATTGGCCAAATGGCCGGTCAACCAGCTGCATTCAAAGCGGATGACAAGCTAATGGACTTAGCAGAAAAAGCCCTAGCACAAATGGAAAACACTCATGCGGTTCGCGGCCTAATTTGTACTGGCGATGCGTTTGTTTGTACTGCTGAGCGTCAAGAGTTTATTCGTAAACACTTCCCGTCAGTTATCGCTGTAGAAATGGAAGCATCTGCTATCGCTCAAACTTGTCACCAATTCAACACACCGTTTGTTGTTGTGCGTGCAATCTCTGATGTCGCTGATAAAGAATCACCAATGAGCTTTGATGAGTTCCTGCCTCTAGCAGCAAAAAGCTCTTCCGAAATGGTATTCAAAATGCTGGAACTCATTAAGTAAACGACTCATTCATGGAAGAAGTTTTTCAGTCATTTTATGCCAACGGTGCGCTCCTCATTATGTGGGGTGCACTGATCTTGCACCTTTTAGTGCCACTCCCCCATTCAGCGCACCCCATCACTTTATGGCGAAAGCTAGCAGAACAGCTAGCCAACAAAGTGAACAATAATCACAATTACTCACAGAGTGTAATCTCAGGCAGTCTTGCATTAGGCTTGATGCTGTTTCCTTGCTTGATATTACTGATTGCAATAAAGCCATTTGTTTGGCAAATCCCTTTATATGAACTGGTTCTATTGATCATTGCGCTAGACTGGCGTAACAGCGAAACGTTAACGAAACAGCTCGTAACTAGTATGTCTTCGGAAGACAAAGCTCAGTGTCGAGCATTACTAAGACCATATCTTAATCGCGATACTGGTAGCCTCTCGATCGTTGGCATAGGTAAAGCTGGCTCAGAAACCCTGATTATGGGATACAGCCGCAACGTGATCGGCGTGCTATTTTGGTACGCACTAACAGGTGGTATTGGTGCGTTAATGTATCGACTCACAACAGAATTAGCGCGAGTGTGGTCCCCTAGCCGACGCCAATATTTGCCCTTTGGTAAACCTGTGATTCAACTGGTTGCTACTCTGGATATTATTCCACTTCGTCTCTTTGCCATACTTTTAGCTGCCGGAAAGAATACAAGTAATGTGCTCTCTGGAATACAACAGCAAGCGAAGTCTTGGCCCTTACCAGGACCTAGCTGGGTGTTATGTACTATCGGACACAAACTACAACTGTCTTTATGCGGCCCTGCTATCTATCAAGGTGTGCGTGCAGAGCGCGCAAAAATCGGTGGGCGCATTGCGCCATCGGCTATTCACCTTTCACAAATACATACGCTGCTCGTTTGGCGCGTCCTGGCTTGGATCGCAATCCAAAGTTTGCTTTTAGGAATAATTTATCAAGGATTATGATGAATAAATTATGCTTCGCATTAACGCTGTTTGTTTCGACAGCGACCTTCGCTCAACCCGCTCAACGCATTATAAGTTTAGCTCCACATGCCACCGAAATTGCCTTTGCAGCAGGGCTAGGAGAGCAGCTTGTTGCTGTCAGCGAAATGAGCGATTATCCAGAACAGGCAAAGCAGCTAGAAAGAGTCTCAAATTATCAAGGAATTAAATTAGAGCGTATTATTGCTCTTCAGCCGGACTTAGTGATTGCTTGGCCAGCCGGAAACCCCGCTAAAGAGTTGGAGAAAATTAAACAGTTCGGTATTCCTATCTATTACTCCACTACAGGTTCATTAGAAGATATCGCCAACAATATTGAGCAACTCAGCCAATACAGCGAAACTCCACAAGTAGGAAAAAAGGCCGCTGAAGATTTTAGAACGCAGCTGAGTACACTAAAAGAACAGTACAACACGAACGAGAAAGTTAGTTACTTTTATCAGTTGAGTGAAAAGCCTATCATCACTGTCGCCGGAAAGAACTGGCCAAGTGAAGTCTTTACTTTTTGCGGTGGTGAGAACATTTTCGCCGCATCTAGCGCGCCTTATCCTCAAGTTAGCATCGAGCAAGTCATTACTCGCCAGCCAGAGGTTATTTTTACTTCTCGTCACGCAATGAGTAACGATAGTATGTGGGCTGAGTGGAGTAATGAGCTTCTTGCTCTTAAAAACAAACACATCTGGTCCCTAAACTCTGATTGGATTAACCGTCCCACACCACGCACATTGAACGCGATCAAGGAAGTGTGTGAGCACTTTAAAAGCGTTCGTCAAAAACGCTAACGATTTCGTGGCAAATACCGTACAATTTCCGCCCATTTTTTCTCACACTATTTAAAGGTACTAAGTAACATGGACTCCATGCTGCTTTATATGATCGATTTGTTCGGTACCGCTGTTTTCGCTATCTCTGGCGTATTACTGGCGGGCCGTTTAAAAATGGATCCATTCGGCGTTATCGTGCTCGGCAGTGTGACTGCTATAGGTGGCGGAACAATCCGAGACATGGCGCTTGGTGCCACTCCCGTATTTTGGATAACAGATACGACTTACTTATGGGTGATATTTGTTACGTGTCTACTAACCATGCTTGTTATTCGAAGACCCAAGCGACTCTCATGGTGGGTATTACCCGTTTGTGATGCCATCGGTCTCGCTGTATTTGTGGGAATAGGAGTAGAAAAGGCACTCGCCTACAATGCATCCGGGATGGTCGCGGTGATAATGGGGGTTATTACTGGCTGTGGCGGTGGCATTATACGAGACGTGCTGGCTCGCGAAGTTCCTATGGTATTAAGAAGTGAAGTCTATGCTACGGCATGTATTATTGGCGGCATCTTCCATACGATGGCGGTAAACATGGGTTATGACCACTCAACGGCTTTACTCGCTGGTGTAATCTCAACGCTCATTATACGCCTCGGTGCGATTCGTTGGCATCTATCCCTGCCAACTTTCGCCATTAACCGTTAAACACCAACAACATCACTCATTATGGAGTCGACCAAGTGTCGGCTCCTCTCATTTATGCTCATTTGATTCGCCAATTCTTGGGCAATTCGCTAAATTATCTCAACCATTCCTAACTTTCATTAATCATTATGTTGCTTGAAGGTATTGAAACGTTACTTGTCCTCAGTAAAGAAAAAACCATGAGCCGCACAGGCAGTCAACTCTATATTAGTCAATCTGCCGTGAGTAAACGTATTTCAAATCTAGAGAAGAAGTTAGGAAAAAAATTGATAGAGCCAAATGGTCGGCACATAAAGCTGACCTCCGATGGCCTTGCCCTCATAAACACAATAGAACCAACGTTCAATGAGTTAAGAGGTCAGATCTATGATCAACAACAAATAGAAGATACTTCTTTAATCAAAATGGACTGCTCTGAAACCTTAGTGGCGGGATACCTCAGCATGATCATGGCAGAACACTTTGCCCATGATCAGTACATACGAATATCGACCAATCATACGCCACGCATTATTGAGAATGTGAAATCAGGCAAAGCAACATTGGGATTTTGCGCTGGCTATCTACCACCTCATCATGGATTAATGAGCCTTCACCTCGCCGATGAACCTTTCTCAATTGTCAGTCGACATTCACTTTCACAACTACCTAAAGCTATTTTGACCAATGACCTAACTAACCCTGCCAACACATATCAACAAGCTATTTTATCCAAACACGGAATCGAACCTTTGATGGAAATGGATTCGTATACTGCGGCAGCACAACTGGCTTTGGGAGGTATGGCTCCCGCTTTAATCCCTAAATCTATCCTAACGACACTTAATATCACATCTAAGTTCTGCTATGACTTTGAAGAGCTAGATCAGTTAGTTCGACCAATACATATCTGCTTACGTCACAGCACATATCGTAGCGAACGAGTTAAAGCACTGACAGAATCCATTGCTGATGTTGTTGCCAAAGAAGTTTCGTTGCCATAAGCATCGACATCACTATAACTAGAGGACGAATCCATTTTTGCCCTTTACTTACCACGACCTTCGCCCCTAACTGAGCACCAAGAAAACCGCCAACAGCCATAGTTAAGCCAAGCTTCCACACTGGCAACCCAGCTAAGATAAAAAAGAGTAGTGCCGCAATGTTTGACGTGAAATTGAGGATTTTGGTTCTAGCTGTGGCTTCGACCAAAGAAAAGTGACCTAGTGCAACAAAACAAACAGTAAAAATAGATCCAGTCCCAGGGCCAAAAAAGCCATCATAGAAGCCAATCCCGCCACCAATGCATAGCGCAAACATCGCTTCAGATAACTTTGGTTCTCCATCGATTTTTCTCGTACTTGGCGCGAGTAAAAAATAGAGGGAAATGGCTATCAAAAGAACAGGGATCAAACTGGTGAGTACGCTAGCATCAATAAACTGCACAGCCTCGGCACCGATCGCTGCACCAATAAAAGTACAGAGTATCGCGAAACGCATTTCCTTTAGGCTGACAATACCGTTACGCACGAAATACCAGCTAGCAGAGAAACTGCCAAACGAACTTTGTAACTTATTGGTTGCTAGAGCTTGAGTCGGACTCAACCCCGCAGCCAAAAGCGCAGGGAGCGTAATGAGCCCTCCCCCACCAGCCATCGCATCAATAAAGCCTGCGGCAGTCGCAACCAAAAATAAGGCCAACAAAATCTCAACCGTGATTTCCACTACACTTCCTTTTTGAAGAGGTATCAAAGAGGAAGAAACGGTAGCACTTATTCACAAAACTACCAATGGAAAGTCAAGACACCAATCTATTCCTAATTTTCATAGAATTAATGCTTAAACTTGACTCCAAACTTTTATATAAAATTTAGTTGTCAGAAAGAATTGAATCACTGTCACAAATCTATTCCTGATAATGAGATCAAACGCTTACCTTTAAATATAAAACTAGACGAATATGAAAGATCTGTTCAGCATGTAGAGTTTACATTGTCAGCTCTCAAGGCCCGATATCTGAGGAAAATACATGACTAGCAACTACCCTTTATCTCGACATCAATCCTCAAAAAATAGTGGTAGTATAAGCACCTACCCACTTTATAAATCAAATCATCAACATCGAAATCAAGAAACCATTATCTTATCTATCGAGAGCTTCGATATCGTTGTCAAGAACAATGTAAAAGATAAAGCGAAATTAGAACGTTGGGAAAAGATAAAGGGAATGTTTGAAAATACAGCAAACTATTATGCTACAGGACAGGACTTAGTTTTTATAACCAACTTATCAAACTATTTGTACGGAAATAATAGCTCTGTTATCGTTAAAAATTATTCTGGATCTCCACATATCATACTCACAGGCTCCCCTGCTATGCACTCAAAGCTTTCTGGATTAGGAAAATTTCTTCCCACTCCAACTGTGGCAAAGTTCGCTGTTGGACCAGAAGGGGCATTACAATCCATTAGAAGTGGGGGCATAATAACAATTATCTTAATATCCACATACAGAGTGATTGACTTTTTCCTCAATGACCGTCAAACCTTAGCCAAACTATTTGGTACTTTAGCTAGTGATATAATCACTATCGGGTTATCGTCAGCTGCAGCAGCTATATTTGTAAACTTTGCCGCAGCAGTGGGTGGCAGTGTTGTAACTTTAAGTGCTGGCCCATTATTAGGGGCTATTTTGATAAGCTCGGCTGTAGGTCTTTTATTGAATAGAGAAAATGATAAACGAGGTTTAACACAGAAGTTAATAGCCTCTATAGATATTTACTTAAAGCAAAGAGATATAGAAGCAAAGAGAAGAGCAAAAGAAGAATATAATGAGATTCAACGTAAAACTCAAAGTATGATTTTCTCGCAAGAAATACAGCGAGGTTTGTTACGATGAAAAAAGGGAGTTACGACCGAACGCAAGTGTTTTTTTATTTAATAATTTTATTAGCATCAGCAATATCACTGTTAATATATGGTTTTGATGGATTGTCAGACTTTTATCTTAACATCTATAATAATGAAAGTTATTCATCTTTTGATCAGGCTGATATTTTGATTATAGGCTCTAGTTTGATCTTATTTGAATGCTCTAGAATGTCCGTAAAAACATTAAAATCAAATAATTTCCTAACTAAAAGTGAGTTTAAAAGCTCTAGTAAGATATTCCTAACTATATCGGTAACTAGTTTTTTTCTTCTTTATCCCTCGCTACTAGCAGCAGATGTTTTTGCAAAAAGTAACGGATACTCTCTTGATACTGAAGAATCAACTTATAACTTAGTCTTAGAAAAAAGAACCTATCGAAGCACTCCATAGTTAGTATGTTTTTAAGCTCGACAGTGCTTATTTTAACTTTTTCTAATTACCTATCTGCTTAAAGAGTTATGGTCGGCTTAATACCTCAGTCCTACAGCATTAATTTTGTTGTAGCAAATGGTAGTACTATTTCTTCATCTTTGGGTACATTGCTTGCCATCATTAGCTTAATGATCTTCAAAAGCGAAGCATACCAATCGTTCCTAGCACACTTTAATGCTCTTCATTTTAGAAAAACCTCGATATAAAAAAGCCCGCTCAAATGAGCGGGCAATGAGGTTGTCATGTAAGCCCTGATTAATGAGCTTACTGATTTTTATCTGTTACGCGTCTAGACTCGCTTTCACTTTAGCGTGTAACTCTTGAACCGAAGTTACTGACGCTTTTGCGTCTGCAGTATGAGACATACATGTAGCGAACGCTGCATTCAGTGTCGTTGTGTAGTTCACTTTTTCTGCCAGTGCACCACGGCGTAGAACTTTCGAATCTTCAATCGCTTGACGACCAGCAGCCGTGTTTACGATGTAGGTGTATTCGTTGTTCTTGATGCGGTCAAGAATGTGTGGACGACCTTCGTGTACTTTGTTTACCAATCGTGGGTTAATACCCGCTTCGCCCAGAATTACAGCTGTACCGTGTGTCGCATCCAACTGGTAACCCAGTTTCACTAACTTAGAAGCTAGGTCAACAACACGCTCTTTATCACCTTCACGTACAGACAGTAGCGCACGACCACCTTCAGGATAAACCGCACCACAACCTAGCTCTGCTTTCGCGTAAGCTTCTGCGAACGTTGCACCCACACCCATTACTTCACCTGTTGAGCGCATTTCAGGGCCCAATAGAGGGTCAACACCAGGGAATTTGTTGAACGGCAGAACCACTTCTTTCACTGAGTAGTAAGGAGGGATAATCTCTTTAGTAAAGCCTTGTGACTCTAGAGATTGACCCGCCATTACACGTGCAGCGATTTTCGCTAGAGGAGCGCCTGTCGCTTTCGATACGAATGGTACCGTACGAGCAGCACGAGGGTTCACTTCAATTAGATAAACGTCGTTATCTTTCACAGCAAACTGCGTGTTCATCAAACCGCGCACACCGAGTTCGAATGCTAACTTCTCAACTTGCTCACGCATCTTGTCTTGAATTTCCTGACTTAGCGTGTATGCAGGCAGTGAACATGCAGAGTCACCAGAGTGAACACCCGCTTGTTCGATGTGCTCCATGATACCGCCGATAACGACGCGTTCACCGTCACAGATAGCATCAATATCAACTTCGGTTGCATCATCCAAGAAACGGTCTAGCAGAACTGGAGACTCGTTCGATACGCTTACTGCTTCGTTGAAGTAGCGACGCAGGTCTTGCTCGTCGTATACGATTTCCATCGCACGACCACCGAGTACATAAGATGGACGAACAACTAATGGGAAGCCAATTTCTTTCGATTTCTCAACCGCTTGCTCCATCGTTGTTACTGTCGCGTTTTCTGGCTGAAGTAGACCTAAACGGTCAACAGCGGCTTGGAAGCGTTCACGATCTTCCGCACGGTCGATAGCATCTGGGCTAGTACCAATGATTGGCACACCAGCCGCTTCTAGAGCACGAGCCAGTTTAAGTGGCGTTTGACCACCGTACTGAACAATCACACCTTTTGGTTTTTCAACGCGAGCGATAGACAGTACATCTTCCAGAGTTACTGGCTCGAAGTACAGACGATCAGACGTATCGTAGTCAGTAGATACCGTTTCTGGGTTACAGTTAACCATAATGGTTTCGTAACCGTCTTCACGCAGCGCAAGTGATGCATGAACACAACAGTAATCGAATTCGATACCTTGGCCGATACGGTTTGGACCGCCACCAAGAACCATGATCTTATCTTTGTCTGTTGGGTTTGCTTCACATTCTTCATCGTAAGATGAGTACATGTAAGCCGTGTCAGAAGAAAACTCTGCTGCACATGTATCCACACGTTTGTAAACCGGATGAATATCAAACTGCTCACGAGCACGGCGAATTTCACTTTCAGCGACACCAAGCAATTTAGACAAGCGAGCATCAGAGAAGCCTTTGCGTTTCATCTGACGAAGCACTTCTTTGGTCAAACCTGCGTAGCCGCCCGCCTTGACTTGTTCTTCGAGTTTTACAATTTCTTCGATTTGAACCAGGAACCAGCGGTCGATTTGAGTCAAGTTGAACACACCGTCGACTGACATACCCGCTCGGAATGCATCGGCGATGTACCAGATACGCTCTGCACCTGCTTCTTTAAGTTCGTGACGAATCTTAGTCAGTGCATCTGGCGCTTCCAGATCGACCATCTCATCAAAACCAGTTGCGCCAACTTCTAGGCCACGCAGTGCTTTGTGAAGAGATTCTTGTTGGTTACGACCAATCGCCATTACCTCACCAACCGATTTCATCTGAGTTGTCAGACGATCGTTTGCACCAGCAAATTTCTCGAAGTTAAAGCGAGGGATCTTAGTTACGACGTAGTCGATAGTTGGTTCAAATGACGCAGGTGTTGCACCACCTGTGATGTCGTTTTGTAGTTCGTCTAGCGTAAAGCCAACAGCCAGTTTCGCGGCAATTTTCGCAATTGGGAAGCCTGTTGCTTTTGATGCTAGCGCAGAAGAGCGAGATACACGCGGGTTCATCTCGATGATGACCATACGACCATCTTTCGGGTTGATACCAAACTGTACGTTTGAACCACCTGTTTCAACACCGATTTCACGCAGAACAGCTAGCGATGCATTACGCATAAGCTGGTATTCTTTGTCAGTCAGTGTTTGTGCTGGAGCAACCGTGATTGAGTCACCCGTATGGATGCCCATTGGGTCAAAGTTCTCGATTGAACATACGATGATACAGTTGTCCGCTTTGTCACGAACGACTTCCATTTCGTACTCTTTCCAACCGATGAGTGACTCATCGATAAGAAGTTCGTTGGTCGGAGATAAGTCCAGACCACGACGACAGATTTCTTCGAACTCTTCTTTGTTGTACGCGATACCACCACCAGTGCCACCCATGGTGAACGATGGACGGATGATACAAGGGAAGCCAACCATATCTAAAACTTTGTAAGCTTCTTCCATGCTCTTCGCTGTATCTGCGCGAGGACACTCAAGGCCGATAGACTTCATCGCTTTATCAAAACGAGAACGGTCTTCCGCTTTGTCGATTGCATCAGCCGTTGCACCAATCATCTCTACGCCAAACTCTGCGAGAACGCCGTGCTTCTCTAAATCTAACGCACAGTTAAGTGCTGTCTGACCACCCATAGTTGGCAGAACTGCATCAGGACGTTCTTTCTCGATGATCTTGCGTACAACTTCCCACTGAATCGGCTCGATGTAAGTCGCATCTGCCATCTCTGGGTCAGTCATAATCGTTGCTGGATTAGAGTTAACTAGGATAACTCGGTAGCCTTCTTCGCGAAGAGCTTTACACGCTTGTGCGCCAGAGTAGTCAAACTCACATGCCTGACCGATAACAATCGGACCAGCACCAAGAATTAGAATACTTTGAATGTCAGTACGTTTTGGCATTATCTACTACTCCGAATTAAGCGCTGTGTTTTTTGATTAGTTCGATAAAGTGGTCAAATAGCGGTGCCGCGTCATGTGGACCAGGGCTCGCTTCTGGGTGACCTTGGAAGCTAAATGCTGGCTTGTCTGTGCGGTGGATACCTTGCAAAGAGCCATCAAATAGCGATACGTGAGTAGCACGTAAGTTTTCCGGTAATGTTGCTTCATCTGCCGCAAAGCCGTGGTTTTGCGAGGTAATCATCACAACGTTACGCTCTAAATCTTTTACTGGGTGGTTTGCACCGTGGTGACCAAACTTCATTTTCACCGTTTGCGCACCTGATGCTAGCGCCAGAATTTGGTGACCTAGACAAATACCAAAAATTGGCAGGCCTTTTTCTAGGAACACTTTGGTTGCTTCAATCGCGTAAGTACATGGTTCTGGGTCACCAGGGCCGTTTGATAAGAATACGCCATCTGGATTTAGTGCCAGAACTTCTTCCGCTGACGTTTCTGCAGGTACAACCGTTAAGCGGCAGCCGCGGTCAACCAACATTCGTAAGATGTTGCGTTTTGCGCCAAAGTCGTAAGCGACAACGTGGTATGGCAGCTCGCTGTCATCTTTCGCCTCTGGAAGTCCACCTTCAAGCGTCCACGAACCTTGCTTCCATTGATACGCTTCTTTTGTTGTAACTTCTTTCGCAAGGTCCATTCCTTTTAAGCCTGGGAATTCTTTTGCTTTCGCTAGTGCCAAAGCTTCGTCTAGGTTGTTGCCCGCAACAATACAGCCGTTTTGAGCACCTTTTTCACGCAGGATACGAGTGAGCTTACGAGTATCGATATTAGCGATGCCAACGATATTTTGAGACTTAAGATAATCAGAGAGGGATTGTTCGTTACGGAAGTTAGAAGCGATTAGAGGAAGATCGCGAATCACAAGGCCTTGTGCATGAATGGAAGAGGATTCTTCATCTTCGGAAGTGGTTCCGGTATTGCCAATGTGAGGATAAGTGAGAGTGACGATTTGCTGAGAATAGGAAGGATCAGTGAGGATTTCTTGATACCCCGTCATCGAGGTATTAAAAACGACTTCACCAACGGAAAGACCATCTGCCCCTATGGACACTCCGCGGAACACTGTCCCATCTTCTAGGACCAACAGTGCTAATTTACCCAAGACAACCTCCAGAATAAAAATGCAAAAAAAATAAATCAAACTGCAAACATGCCTTCCTTTACCTATAAAATCTACATAAATAGGTATTTCAGACAAATTGGCGGTATTCTAAAGTTGGACTCGAAACCTGTCAACCTACAATCAAAAATAAATGATTAATTTCTAGCGAGTAAGGTCATTTTGAATCAGTAAGGCCCAAAAAGATAACTTTTACATGCTATTACATAGAGAGGCATAGAGGTTTAATGAATTTTACAAATTTGAACTTTTTAGAGATCACAAAAAAGTATGAGTTTTTCACGCAAACGTTCACTCAACAAAAAAGATATTAGTTTTTAGACATTAAAACCAAAAACACCCACAAAACAACTAAAACAACAACAAAAGTAAGCACCAAAATACTTTCTGTTAGAATCATTTCATTTACAAATAATTCTATAGATATAAAAAAGCCGGCTACCGCCGGCGAATAATTATGTATTTAGAGTTCATTCAATCCCAAAACATCTGTCATGGTATAAAAGCCCGCTGGTTTGGCACTCAACCAAACAGCGGCCTTGACGGCGCCATTAGCAAACGTCATACGATCGGTCGCTTTGTGCGTTATCTCCACTCGTTCCCCAATATCAGCAAACATGGCTGTGTGCTCACCGACAATATCGCCAGCGCGAATTGTAGCAAAGCCGATCTCATCTTTAGTACGTTCACCTGTGATACCTTCTCGCGCATAGACAGCTACATCATTCAGCTTGTTGCCCATCGCACCAGCAATGGCTTCGCCCATCCCGATAGCGGTACCAGAAGGAGCATCAACTTTATGACGATGATGTGCTTCGACAATCTCAACATCACAGTAGTCGCCCATCACTTTGGCTGCTTTCTCAAGAAGCTTAAATACTAGGTTCACACCAACAGAGTAGTTAGGAGCCATGACAACAGGCACTTGCTTAGCGGCTTCGTCAATTAGTTCACGCTCTGCATCACTGAAACCAGTCGTCCCAATCACAATACTCTTTCCATGCTTCTTACACAGTTCAAGATTCGCCAACGTACTTACTGGGGCAGTAAAATCGATGATTACATCAAAATTATCGACGTCTTTAGCAAGATCATCCGTTAAGAACACATCGAATTTGCCTTCACCACAAAGTTCACCGATATCGACACCGACAAGTGAGGACTCAGGTCGTTCTGATCCCGCGCTCACTGTCGCCTCTGGGTTAAGGTGTGAAGCTTTAACCAAATTACGGCCCATTCGGCCTGCTGCTCCTGCGATTGCAATACGAACCATTGCGCTTTCTCTCCTTCTCTGGATAACGAGGTTTGCTCTCGTTCTCTCGTTTCGCTTAATCTGTTTAAACTAACAACATACCGTGGTTACCACAAGCAAGTTCATCAGGCTTAAGCGAACTCTTTTACGACACGCTCCAAGATAGGCACGTTCGCTTCAGGAAAGGCATAGTTACCCAATTCTCTTATCTCAACCCAGCGACCTTCTTGACCTTCTCGGCCGTAAGGCTCATTACTGAACTTAGATACCGTAATAAAATCAAACTTAAGTGATTTGTCTGGATAGTCATATTCCAAATGCTCGAAAAGGGCTTGCTCAGTAACTTCAATTCCTACTTCTTCTTCAAGTTCTCTTGCTAGAGCATGTTCAATACTTTCTCCTGACTCGACTTTCCCGCCGGGAAACTCCCAAAACCCGCCTTTATGCTTGTCGTCTGGACGCTTTGTAATAAAAATTTTTGATTTGTCTTGGTTAAAAATAATAGCCGCGACTATGTGAATTCTTTTCATAGGGGTTCCTAACTCTCAAGCCGTTACACTTCAACGGTCTTTGCATCTCTAAAACTATCCGATGCTATCAAAACTTATGAAATTCGACAGCCACAGAATTTGCTTAAAAAAAGAGCCGCCTAGGCGACTCTTTAAAAAATTATCTGACTAATACGTTAGTCGATCTTGCCGTGGCACTGTTTATACTTCTTACCACTACCACAAGGGCAAGGCTCATTGCGACCTACTTTACGTTCATCACGTACCATTGGCTGACTTGAACCTTCTTCAGATTCTTCACCTTCAGAAAGAGGGTTTTGTGCTGCTGCGTGTTGCGCTTGAGCACGACGAGCGGCCTCTTCAGCTTGCGCACGACGTTGCTCTTCCATACGTTCAACTTCTTCTTGTTGCTGAACTCGAACGCGAGATAGAACAGTAATCACATCGGTTTTCAGCGCTTCTAGTAGACCTTCAAACAGTTCAAACGATTCACGCTTGTATTCCTGTTTCGGGTTCTTCTGCGCATAGCCGCGTAAGTGAATACCCTGACGCAAGTGATCCATTGCTGCCAAGTGCTCTTTCCAAAGCGTATCCAACGTTTGAAGCATAACCGATTTCTCGAAGTTACGAAGTACTTGCGCACCCACCACTTCCTCTTTCTCTTTGTACACTTCAACGGCTAGATTGATGATCTTCTCGCGTAGCGCCTCTTCGTAAAGCTTATCGTCTTCTTCAAGCCATTGCTTCACTGGCGCATCAAGATCGAAGTCTGCTTTCAAGCGCTCTTGCAGACCTTCAACGTCCCACATATCTTCTAGTGATTGTGGCGGGATGTACTCATCAATAACCGCTGTTAGCACATCTTCACGGTTTTGCTCGATCATACCGCTGATGTCTTCAACGTTCATCAATTCGTCGCGCAGCTCGTAGACAACCTTACGCTGATCGTTCGCCACATCATCGTATTCTAGTAGCTGCTTACGGATATCAAAGTTACGACCTTCCACTTTACGCTGTGCTTTTTCAATTGAGCGAGAAAGCATTTTCGATTCAATTGCTTCACCTTCTTCCATACCACTTTGGATAAGGCTCGCCATACGATCAGAAGTGAAAATACGTAACAAAGAGTCTTCCATAGATAGGTAGAAGCGAGATGAACCCGCATCTCCTTGACGACCAGAACGACCACGTAGCTGGTTATCAATACGGCGAGATTCGTGGCGCTCAGTACCAATGATGTGTAGACCACCAGCATCTAGTACTTGATCATGTACCACTTTCCACTCTGCTTTAATCGCATCGATTTGTTCTTGAGTTGGGTTCTCCAAAGCTTCCACTTTTGATTGCCAACTACCGCCAAGCACAATGTCCGTACCACGACCGGCCATGTTGGTCGCGATAGTTACCGCACCAGGCATACCCGCTTCAGCAACAATTTCCGCTTCCTTTTCATGGAATTTCGCATTCAATACGTTGTGTTTGATCTTCGCTTTCTTCAATGCGTTAGAAAGAAGTTCTGATTTTTCAATCGATACTGTACCAACCAATGTTGGCTGACCTTTCGCAACGCGCTCTTTGATATCTTCAATGATTGCAGCAAACTTCTCAGCTTCGGTACGGTACACCACATCCGGCATATCGTTACGAATCATTGGTTTGTTGGTTGGGATAACCACCGTTTCCAAGCCATAAATAGATTGGAACTCAAACGCTTCAGTATCCGCAGTACCTGTCATACCAGACAGTTTTTCGTATAAGCGGAAGTAGTTCTGGAAGGTAATCGAAGCCAAAGTTTGGTTTTCGTTTTGAATCTTAACGCCTTCTTTCGCTTCTACTGCTTGGTGAAGACCTTCAGACCAACGACGACCTGGCATTGTACGACCAGTATGTTCATCAACAATTACTACTTCACCTTCGTCTGTAACGATGTAATCAACGTTGCGCTCAAACAACACATGAGCACGCAAAGCGGCATTCACGTGATGTAACATGCTGATGTTAGTCGGAGAGTAAAGTGTGTCACCCTCTTCCATAAGACCATTTTTCACCAATAGTTCTTCAACGTACTCTTGGCCCGTTTCTGTGAGGTATACTTGCTTTGATTTCTCATCAACAGTGTAGTGACCATCACCACGATATTCTTCAGAGTCTTCTTTGTCTTGCTTTTTAAGATGCGGGATCAAAAGGTTGATTCGGGTGTATAGCTCAGAGCTATCTTCAGCAGGACCAGAAATGATTAAAGGGGTACGAGCTTCATCAATTAGGATTGAGTCCACCTCATCGACAACTGCAAAGAAGCGTTCACGTTGTACGCGATCTTCGCTACGGAAAGCCATATTGTCACGAAGGTAGTCAAAACCAAATTCATTGTTCGTTCCGTACAAGATGTCAGCTTGGTACGCTTCTTTTTTCTCTTGAGGGGGCATGTTTGGCACGTTTACGCCAACAGTCATACCTAAAAATTCAAATAGAGGGCGGTTTGTCTCTGCATCACGTTTAGCTAGATAATCGTTCACTGTTACAATGTGAACGCCTTTACCAGCCAGGGCATTTAGGTAAGCAGGAAGCGTTGCCGTCAGCGTTTTACCTTCACCCGTACGCATTTCAGCGATTTGACCCGCATTTAGAACCATACCACCGATAAGCTGGACGTCGAAGTGGCGCATACCGTAGACACGCTTAGATGCTTCACGAACCGTAGCAAAAGCTTCTGGAAGTAGTTTATCAAGAGTTTCACCCTTCTCTAGGCGCTCACGGAATTCAACCGTCTTTGCTTTTAACTCTTCGTCACTTAGAGCTTCGAATGTTGGCTCAAAGTTATTAATTTCTTTTACAATTTTTCTAAGGCGGCGCAGTGTTCGGTCGTTGCGACTGCCAATCACTTTTGTCAGTAGCTTAGTTATCATTTTTCGTGAATCTCTCTTTATTCAGACCGTTCCCGATCTACTCATAATGCCTTCAGTCTCTGCCAGTTTGGAACTAAGAATACTGAGATAAATCATTTATCAAAGATATTGAGTTCAAACATCCATATTTCAAGGCTAAGTTTTGAAACAATGTGGCTTAGTGTAAGGATTTTTAATCGATACAACCATAAATAGACGTATTTGTTTGAAGCACTCTGAAGTTTTTACTTAAAGTGGTGACTGATTAGCCGATATTGCATACCGCAATATGTGTAATCCATCCAGAGCAAACTTTGCTTTTTACCTTGCTACATTGTAAAACTGAAGCTAAAGACGTTAATGTAAACTATACCTTGATAGAAAGCTGCTCTAGAATAGCTATATCTCAACAAAATTAGATTTTACCTATGCGTGATCACCGTCCAACCTCGACTGAAGATGTTATTGCTGAGTCACAGTTCAAGCAGATTCAAGAACATGCTGGAGAAATCTTACAGCTTAACCAAGCTTTGCAAGAGGTCTTACCCACGGGGACGGCCGATCATTGCCGAGTAGCGAATGTTCGTAACGGCCATCTATTGATCGATGTCTCTAGTGCCGCGATCAAAATGAAGATCGATTACGATCGCCTCATGATCCTAAATAAACTTCGTACTCAAGGCTTTGCCAAGCTGATGAGCGTTGAAGTGAGGATCAATCCTTCACTATATCGAAACCGCTTTCAACAAGACGACAGACCTAAGCGTCCACCACTAACCGAATCTGCAGCAAAGTCATTAATGACGATTGCCGACATGGCGCCACCGAAAATTCAAGAGCGTTTAAAACGATTAGCCGATATGGCAGAAAAGGAAGATCGTAAGTGAACGTTATTTCAATATGCTGAAAGCTTGAATGTTATTGATAAATCCAGGATTAAAGCCAAATAGCAAAAAACCAGGCATAAGCCTGGTTTTTTATTAATTCTAATGCCAAGTATTTACGCAAGCACCATATTTGGTTCTGCGAATGCTACTGGTGAGCCGACTTCTTCTTCGAATGTAGTCCACTCCCACGCTTCCTGATCTGCAAGAACAGCACGTAACAGTTGGTTATTTAAACCGTGGCCAGATTTAAAGGCACGGAATTCACCAATGATTGGGTGGCCACACATGTAAAGGTCACCAATCGCATCCAACACTTTGTGAGTCACAAACTCATTTTCAAAGCGTAGACCTTCTTCATTAAGAATACGGTAATCATCCAAAACGATAGCATTGTCAAAACTACCACCCAAAACTAGGTTTTGAGATTGTAGATATTCGATATCACGCATAAAGCCAAACGTACGTGCTCGAGAAATCTCACGAACAAAGCCTTTTGACGAGAAATCAAACAGCAAACGTTGCTCGTCTGATTCAATCGCTGGGTGATTAAACTCAATTTCGAAGTCCATACGGAAGCCGTTAAATGGTACAAATTCTGCCCATTTATCACCATCTTCAAAACGAACTGGCTTTTTGATGCGGATGAAGCGTTTTGGCGCATTTTGCGTTTCGATACCTGCTTGTTGTAGCAAGTATACAAATGGGCTTGCACTACCATCCATGATCGGAATTTCAGGTGCGTCTACTTCGACAACAATGTTATCGATGCCCATACCAGCAAGTGCCGCATTCAAGTGCTCAACAGTTGAAATACGCACACCTTCATCGTTTACCAATGCAGTACAAAGCATGGTGTCACGAACCGAAGCTGGATCAGCTGGAAAATCTACAGGTGGATTTACATCTGTACGACGGTAAATGATACCTGTATTTGCAGCAGCCGGGCGCAGAGTAAGTGTGACTTTACGACCAGAGTGGAGACCCACACCAGTTGTTTTCACTATTTCTTTCAGAGTACGTTGTCTGATCATCTGCTTGCCTCTCAAAAATTTGCTACAAAACACGGCCGTCTGTAACGTCGACCGTGAATGCTACCATAATTTTGAGCCATGTCAAATTTATGGGTTAAAGATTAATCAGCCTGACGACGCAAAAATGCCGGTATATCTAAATAACCACTTTCCTTTTCTTGCTTTGGAGCCGCAGAACTTTGGCTCGACGAAGCTGGAGAAGAAGGAGCAGTGTTTGTCGGCTGAGGAGTTACCTGTGGCTTCTCTTGCACTTGATTATTTTGCAAGGTCTGTGCCGGTTTTTCTTCAGCTTGCGTTGCCGCTGCTTGTTGCAGTGGTTGAGCTTGCGGCGTCGGTGCCACTTTAGCTTTACCACCCGCAACTAGCGTGATATCTGGCTTTTTCTCATTACCAATACCTGTCGCTACAACTGTTACGCGGATTTCGTCAGTCATATCAGGGTCTAGAGAAGTACCGATAACAACAGTCGCATTGTCAGAAGCGAATGCCTTCACTGTATTACCAACCGTCTCAAACTCGTCAAGACGCATATCCAGACCAGCAGTAATATTGACAAGAACACCACGAGCGCCCGCTAGATCGATGTCTTCCAGAAGTGGGCTAGAAATTGCCATTTCAGCCGCTTCTTCAGCACGGTCTTCACCTTTGGCGATGCCGCTACCCATCATTGCGTGACCCATTTCAGACATTACAGTTCTTACGTCCGCAAAGTCGACGTTGATCATGCCAGGGCGAGTAATTAGCTCAGCAATACCTTGAACGGCATTCTTAAGAACATCGTTAGCGCTTGCAAAAGCTTCTAGTAGTGTTACACCACGACCAAGTACTTTAAGTAGCTTTTCGTTTGGAATCGTGATCAAAGAGTCAACATGCTTAGACAGCTCATCGATACCTTGCTCAGCAAATGCCAAACGCTTTTTACCTTCAAAACTAAACGGTTTAGTTACTACCGCTACTGTTAGAATGCCAAGCTCTTTAGCCACTTCAGCAATAACAGGCGCTGCACCAGTACCGGTACCGCCACCCATACCAGCTGCGATAAACACCATATCGGCGCCAGTCAGGGAATCTTTAATTCGATCTCTGTCTTCGAGAGCTGCGTCACGGCCAACCTGTGGATTAGCACCTGCACCCAGACCTTTAGTGATATCACCACCGATCTGAATAACATTGCCAACGCTTGTCTTACGAAGTGCTTGCGCATCAGTGTTGACGCTGATGAATTCCACACCTTCGATGGATTCACGCACCATGTGTTCAACGGCGTTACCACCGCCGCCACCAACCCCAACGACCTTGATTACTGCATCGTCAGACATTTCCATCATCGGTTCAAACATGTGTTGTCTCCGTTTATCCTGCAACTCAGGTTAAAACTCTTTTTGTATCCAGTTACGCAATTTATCGAAAAAGCCAGTTACAGATGAGCGTTTAGGTTCATTATAATCGCTATCGTCGCTAGACTGCATGTCTCTTGCGTAATGAAGTAATCCAACTGCCGTAGAATGGTACGGCTCTTTTACATAGTCAGTTAATCCGCTGACTTCGAGCGGTTTGCCGACCCTTACTTGATTGCGGAATACGCGTTCCGCACATTCTACCACTCCGTCCATTTGCGCAGCACCGCCGGTGAGTACAACTCCCGCAGCCAGATGGTGCTTGATACCCTCTTCGCGCAATTTTGCTTGTACAGAGTCGATAGTTTGGTTAACCAGTCCCATAAGCTCAGAGTAGCGTGGCTCAATCACTTCTGACAACGTTTGACGTTGCAGGCTACGTGATGGTCGTCCACCTACGCTTGGTACATTAACCGTGTCATCCTTACTGACCAGTTCACTCAAAGCACAGCCATATTTGACTTTTATTTCTTCAGCATCGCTCACTGGCGTGCCAAAAGCAAAAGCAATATCACTGGTTACAGCATTTCCTGCGTACGAAAATACTTCTGTGTGACGTAACGCACCGCCAGTCCAGATGGCCACATCCATCGTGCCGGCGCCAATATCAACCACACAAACTCCAAGCTCTCTTTCATCCTCGGTGATTACTGCATTACTAGCAGCAAGCCCAGAAAATACGAGTTGTTCTACTTTAAGGCCGCAGCGTTCTACCGCCTTAATAATGTTGCGTGCCATGTCATTATGGCATGAGATAAGGTGGACACTCACTTCCATTCTTACCCCAGATAAACCAAGCGGATTTTTGATTCCTTCTTGGTAATCAATGGTGAACTCTTGCGGGATCACATGAAGAATTCGCTGTTCATCACCGATTTTAATCGATTTTGCGGTATGGATAGCGCGATCCATGTCTTCTTGAGACACCTCTTCATCAGAAATCGTGCCCATACCTTTTTCAATTCGGCTTGCGATATGCTTACCAGACAACGAAATGAAGACTCGGCTGATCTGGCACTCTGCCATTAATTCAGCTTGATCAATTGCACGTTGTACTGATTTTACAACCGACTCCAAATCATTCACGCCACCTTTATCCATGCCGCGTGAGGGGCTACTACCTGCGCCAATAATATTAATTTGACCGTCTGGTAAAACCTCACCCACTAGAGCCGATACGGTTGCAGTGCCTATATCAAGACCAACAATAATGTTGTCATCAGCGGCCTTAGTCATCTGTACTCTCTTCTAACTCTTGTTCAGGAAACCAACCAACTGCGGCTCCTGTATCGTACCTAAGATCGATATAACTGATTCTTTGCGTGTCACTGCCAAGCTTGTTATAGAGCTTAAAAAAGCGCTCTATACGCTCAAGAAGAGACTCTTTACCGAGCTCTAATCGAATACCGTTATCAAGGATGATTTGCCAAGCTCGTCGCTCGTTTAATACCAGAGACGATATCGCTAAACCCAATTGCTGAAACTTAGGACTCAAATCACGGTAAGTCTGTAAGACTTCCGGTCCGCTATCTTTGGGTCCGTACAGCTTCACTTTTTCTTCTTGCAACAGAGCAACATCTCCATCAAAAACGAACCCGTTTTTATCTAACAGTTCGTTGCCATTCCAAATGGCTTCTGGTTGATGCTCCGTCAAAAAAACTTTTACTGTATCCGGCCACTGCTTTCGGATTGCGGCATGCGCTACCCATGGCAGAGCTTCGACACTTTGCTGTAATACATCAATATCCTGAGACATAAATGTACCGATGTGATCAATTCGACTAAATGCAGCCTGCACATCGTCAGCTTGGACATACTCCAGTTTCCCCTGAAGTACTATTTTGGAGAGAGGTAACCTTTGGTCATCCCACATCCAACTGATCGCCGCGTACAAAACAGAACTAATTAAAGTCACAACCACAACGAAAAATAACGCACCCAAGATTTTTTCTTGGCGACCACGGTTGTTACCCGTGTTTGGTCGCTCGTCATTCAGTGCAATATTCAACAACGTCTTCGTTTCCTGACTTTTGTCGTGTACTTTTTACCCATATAATTACGCAGAGGTAAAAGTCTTGACTTTAACCTTGGGATTATACTGAGCTCTTGTAAACTATCAAACACTGATAGCAATAAATCACAATGATATTGACGCAAAATCGAGATCTGAGTCTTTATCTGTCCTTCGCGTCAACAATATGTGTCAGCCAAGCATCTTGTTTATATTCAATTTAAGACCTGCCAGCTGTTTCGCCACTTTACCAATATCACCCGCACCTTGCGTTAAGATTAGGTCGCCGTCTTGTATAACGTTAGCTAAAACTGAAGGTAATTGCTCGATTTCTGGAACAAAAATCGGATCTACCTTGCCTCGGCTGCGAATTGTGCGACATAAAGCGCGCCCATCAGCCCCTGCAATCGGCTTTTCACCCGCTGCGTAAACATCCAGCATGATCAATACATCTACCTGTTCAAGCACATTCGCGAAATCATCGTATAAATCACGAGTACGGCTATAACGGTGCGGTTGGAAAATCATCACCAAACGCTTGTCTTGCCAACCACTGCGTGCTGCATTAATGGTTACATCCACTTCTGTGGGATGATGGCCGTAATCATCAACAAGCATTGCATGGCCGTTGCCAGTATCAAACTCGCCAAGGTGATCAAAACGTCTTCCCGTACCTTGCGTACCAGCCATTGCCTTTAGGATCGCATCGTCTTCAATGTCATCTTCAGTAGCAACCGCAATCGCAGCAGACGCATTCAATGCATTGTGACGACCTGGAATATTCAGCGTGATATCTAAGTTAGCTCGCCCTTTACGTACTACCGTAAATTTGCCTTGCTGCCCCTCTTGACGATAATCTTCAATACGTACGTCGGCATCTTCAGAAAAACCGTAAGTTATCACTTGACGACTAATACGTGGGATTAACTCTCGAACCACAGGATCGTCAATGCAAACAATTGCTTGGCCGTAAAACGGTAGATTATGAAGGAAATCGATGAAGGTTTGCTTTAAGGTTTCAAAGTCACCACCATAGGTATCCATATGATCGGCTTCGATATTGGTAACAATGCTCACCATTGGTTGCAAGTGCAGGAATGACGCGTCACTTTCATCTGCCTCTGCAATTAGAATACGACTCGAGCCTAGACGCGCATTTGTACCTGCGCTTTTCACCAAACCGCCATTCACAAACGTTGGATCAAGACCGGCTTCAGAATAGATTTGAGTAACAAGAGCGGTCGTCGTGGTTTTACCGTGTGTACCCGCAACGGCAATACCGTGACGGAATCGCATCAATTCAGCCAACATCTCTGCGCGGCGTACAATAGGGATGCGTAATTCACGTGCCGCCATCACTTCTGGGTTTTCTTCGTTGATCGCCGTTGACACAACAACCACACTGGCTTTTTCTACATTACTGGCTTGATGACCAATAAATACCGTCGTACCTTTTGATACCAAACGCTCTGTCACAGCGTTCTCTGATAGATCAGAACCTGTGATTTGGTAGCCTTCGTTCAACAGCACTTCTGCAATGCCGCTCATGCCCGCACCACCAATACCGATGAAGTGGATGGATTTCACGCGGCGCATCTCTGGCACCATTGCGCGAATCTGAGCTAAGTCTTGTGTATGTTGGATTGTCATCAATTCTATTCTCAATAATTCGGTTAACGCTTTTCGGTCAAAGCGACAATGGCTTGTGCGACAACTCGGTCAGCATTCAATTTTGCAGCGCCACGCGCTTGCTCAGCCATTGTAAGTAAAGCTTGGCGATCCAATTGTTGGATCTGCAGAGTCAGAGACTCAACGGTTAAATCTGGTTGTTCAATCATTTTCGCCGCGCCGCAATCCACCAAGTGGTCTGCATTAAGTGCTTGCTGGCGGTCTTTGTGCATGAATGGAACAAAAATAGCGCCTACACCTGCCGCCGAGACTTCAGATACGGTTAACGCTCCAGAGCGACAAACTAAAAGGTCAGCCCATGCGTAAGCTTCTGCAACGTCATCAATGAATTCCATTACTTCTGCATTTACCACACCATTAGCTTGGTATGCTGCATTCACTTCTTCGGCGGCACCTTTACCCGCTTGATGACGAATACAGTAATCTTCGCCCAATTTCGACATCACTTCTGGCAGAGTTTGGTTAAGAATACGTGCGCCTTGGCTGCCACCCATCACCAAAATGCGAATTGGACCTTGGCGCTCTTGCATGCGCTCAGTTGGCGCTGCTAATTGAGTCACGTCTTCACGAACTGGGTTCCCAACCACTTCGGCATTTGGAAAAGCGCCTGGGAAAGCCTGAAAAACCTTCTTAGCGATTTTCGATAACCATTGGTTCGTTAAACCTGCTACTGCATTTTGTTCATGCAGAACAACAGGAATACCACTCATCCAAGCGGCAATACCACCCGGGCCGCTAACATAACCGCCCATACCAAGCACTGCGTCTGGCTGCCAGCGTTTCATGTGAGCACGAGCCTGCATAATGGCATTGATAATTTGAAATGGTGCTGCAAGAAGACGTGTAACGCCTTGACCTCGTAACCCTTTCACTTTGATAAAGTCGATTTCAATGCCATGTTTTGGCACCAAATCCGCTTCCATTCGATCCGCCGTACCTAACCAACGGATCTCCCAACCTTGTTCTTGAAGCTGTTTTGCTACCGCCAAACCTGGGAATACGTGACCGCCAGTACCACCAGCCATCACCATCAAACGTTTATTTTGTTTCATTAGCTTGTTGTTCTGATTGTTGTTGCTCGCGTTTCAAGCGGCATTCGTAATCGATACGCAGTAGTATGGACACTGCGACGGACATAATTATTAGACTAGAACCACCATAACTGATGAGTGGAAGTGTTAAACCTTTAGTTGGAACAATACCGGCGGCAGCTCCAACATTAACCAAGGTTTGAAACGCAAACCAAATACCAATTCCGAAAGCCAGATAACCTCCGAACATTTCGCCGTCTTCAAATGCACGCTTGCCGATGTAAACCGCTTTTAGCACCAAGCTAAAAATCAGCATTAAGACCAGCACTACGCCTACGAAACCAAGCTCTTCAGCAAGTACGGCAAACACAAAGTCGGTATGCGCTTCCGGTAGATATTCCAGTTTTTGAATTGAATTACCGAGACCTTGTCCGAACCATTCACCACGACCAAACGCCATCAAAGACTGAGTCAACTGATAGCCACTGCCAAATGGATCTTCCCACGGGTCAAGGAAGGAGGTTACTCGTCGCATACGGTATGGCTCGACGAGAATCAAACCTACCACAGCGCCGATACCTGCCACCATCAAGGCAAGAAACTGGGTTAGTTTTGCACCTGCGATAAAAAGCATGCCAAACAGCGTGACCAGCATCACGACGACCGTCCCCAAGTCTGGCTGACCAAGTAGTAATACTGCGAAGAAGGCAAACACCATGATTGGCTTCATAAAGCCACCAAAGAAGGTTTGTCGTACTTCGTCTTGCTTTCGAACTAAGTAACCAGACATGAAGATAAACAGCGATAGCTTCGCGACTTCCGCTGGCTGAAGGTTAAACAGCCCAAGGGGAATCCAACGAGACGCACCATTAACCGACTTACCCGCCAAGAGCACGATGATCAACAGTGCGAAAGAAGCCCAAAGTAAGTAATGGCTCTTCTTAAACCACTCTTGCAAAGGCACTTGCAAAATAACAGCGGAGGTCCCTAACGCCAGCACGAGAAACGTCGCATGACGAAACATAAAGTGGAACGGCTGTTCCGTTAATCGAGAGCTGATTGGAAATGATGCAGAGGTTACCATGACCAAACCAGTCAACATCAAACCCAGTGCAATCCACACTAACTGACGATCAAACATCGCCTCTGGGGCTGGATGCTTGAGCCAATTGCCAATACTGCGTTTAACGTTACCTAAACCCACGAAGTGTGTAACCTTTAATTATGCATATTTCTGAGCAAGAGCAGCGAAAGCATCACCTCTTGCCATAAAGTTGTCGAATTGATCAAAGCTAGCACATGCAGGAGACAGCATCACCATATCACCTGGTTTTAACTGCGAAGATACTTGTTGAATCACATCTTCCATAGTGTCGAAACGTATTGCAGATTCATGCAGTGGCATAAATTCATCGCCATCAGCGCCAAAGCAACACAGTTGCAAGTTAAGCGTCGCGAAGATCGGTTTTAATGGCGAGAAGTCAGCACCTTTGCCAACACCACCAACGAGTAAGTAGAGCTTGCCTGTCGATTCCAAACCAGATAGCGCAGCCATAGTGCTGGCAATATTAGTTGCTTTAGAGTCATTCACCCATTTGACGCCTTGATTATCCGCAACCACCTGGCATCGGTGTGTCAGTCCTGTGTAATTTTTAAGTGCATTCAATGCGTTGTGATAGTTTACATCCGCAGCTTTTAATAGCGCTAAAGCAACCAGAGCGTTAGATAAGTTGTGCTTACCAACCAACTTAAGCTCATCACTTGCGACAACTCGTTGACCGTGATCGAGCAACCAAGTACGGTTGCCATCCACCTCGAGACCAAAGTCCTGATTGTCGCTGCCAAATGTCACCAATGGCATCTCTGCGTCTGGGAAGGTTTCTTGATCATCACGGTTCACGACCGCAAGAGCAGCATGGTTAAAAATACGCAACTTGGCATGTCGATAGTCAGACATGCCTTGATAACGATCCATGTGGTCTTCAGAAAGATTCAGAAACGCAGCGGCTTTGAGCTTTAAGCTTGACGTCGTTTCTAACTGGAAGCTCGAGAGTTCGAGTATATATAGATCTGCGTCTTGTTCTAACAAATCCAGTGCTGGCACACCGATGTTACCACCAACGCCAACATCCAAACCTGCAGCCTTAGCCATCACACCTGTGAGGTCGGTTACTGTGCTCTTACCGTTTGAGCCCGTAATCGCAATTACGGGTTTCTGCACCGCCCAAGCGAATAACTCGATATCACCTACTACTGCCGTACCTTTTGCTAATACGGCTTGGATCTCTGGTGTCGCTAGCGCAATACCAGGGTTGGTCACGATAAGATCCGCGTCAGAAAGCCAGTCTGTATTCCAACCACCACTATGCAGTTGAACACTTTCCGGCAAGCGCTCTGCACCTGGAGGGTTTACACGAGTATCAATGACTTTGACCACAAGTTGTGGCTGATTTTTTCTTAGGTGTTTAACGACAGAGAGCCCGGTAATACCGAGCCCTACGACGACAACACTATGTATGTTTTGCCAACGTTCCATATTTGATCACACTGTAAATCTTGTTCTTGGAAAGCGCGATTAACGCACTTTCAATGTCGCAAGACCAATCAGAACAAGAACCATAGAAATAATCCAGAAGCGCACGATTACGCGAGGTTCTGGCCAACCTTTCAATTCGTAGTGGTGGTGAATTGGTGCCATACGGAAAATACGCTGACCACGTAATTTGTAAGAACCTACCTGCAGGATGACTGATAGCGTTTCCATTACAAATACGCCACCCATGATCACTAACACCAACTCTTGACGAACTAGAACAGCAATGGTGCCCAATGCACCGCCAAGCGCTAGTGAACCTACATCGCCCATGAACACTTGTGCTGGGTAAGTGTTAAACCACAAGAAACCAAGGCCTGCACCTACGATTGCTGTACATACGACAACTAACTCAGATGCATGTGGTAAGTATGGTATATGAAGGTATTCAGAGAAGTTAACGTTACCGGTCGCCCATGCAATAACCGCGAAGCCTGCTGCAACAAGAACCGTTGGCATGATTGCCAAACCGTCTAGACCATCAGTCAGGTTAACCGCGTTACTTGTACCTACAATGACAAAGTAAGTCAGAATGATATACATCAAACCAAGTTGCGGCATGATGTCTTTAAAGAATGGCACCACTAGCTGAGTTGCTGCTGTGTCTTTACCGTAAGCATACAATGCGAAAGCGACGACAAACGCGATCAACGACTGCCAGAAGTACTTCCAACGCGCGATCAAGCCATCGGTATTTTTGCGTACCACTTTACGATAATCATCAACAAATCCGACCGCACCGTAGCCAAGTAAGACTGTCAGTACCGCCCATACATAAGGGTTGGATAAGTCTGTCCATAGCAAAATCGTGATTGAGATGGCCGCTAAGATCATGATACCGCCCATTGTTGGGGTACCACGCTTACTAAAGTGAGATTCAGGACCTTCGTTACGCACTACCTGACCAATTTGCAGCATTTGCAAACGCTTGATCATGATTGGTCCCATCCATAATGACAGACCTAGAGCGGTTAATACGCTTAGGATTGCTCGAAAAGACAAGTATTCAAACAATCGGAAAAAAGACAGGTATGGCTGTAGCAGCTCGGCAAGCCAAATAATCATTAATAATACTCCTTCAAAGCAGCAGCGACTTCAAACATACGTGCACCGTTCGCTCCTTTCACCAACATCGTATGGTTTTCAGGAACGGCTTGGTCTAGATGCTGCTTGATGTATTCAATCATCTCTTGGTGCGTCTCAAAATGAATGCCTTGGCAAAGATCACTGATCACCTTGGCGTCTGCACCATATGTGAGAACATGTTCAAATTTTTGTGGGGCAGCATGTTCCCCGACTTGACGATGAAGTGCAAGACTTTCCTCGCCCAATTCCGCCATATTACCTAAAATCAGCCAGCGTTGACCTGGGAAAGCGGCCAATAAATCAACTGCCGCTTTCATGGCTGGCACGCTCGCGTTGTAGCTGTCGTCAATCAATTTTATCTTTTCGCTCAGCGCTTCAACCTCGACGCGACCTTTCACTTTGTTCAAATGTTTAAGGCCAGCACGAACCTCTTCTAATGTGGCGCCCATTTGTAACGCAATAATAGAAGCAGCGATCGCATTCGCAACGTTGTGTTGACCTATAATACCCAGAGACAGTTCAATTTCTTGTGAGCTTGCTGCGATATGTAAGTCAAAGCTTGCTTCACCTGCGGCGTTCAATACGATGTTAGAAGCGAAGAAGTCTGCATCAGTATTACTTTGTGAAAAAGTAATGACTTTCTTATCTGCTAACACTTCATCCCACTTGGCTTCACCATTGCTGTCTAGGTTAACAATCGCAATACCACCAGCTGAAAGGCCTTGGTAGATTTCACCTTTGGCTTGTTTCACGCCATCGATAGAACCAAAGCCTTCAAGGTGAGCGGCTGCTACATTGTTCACTAACGCGATATCTGGTTTTACTAACTGAGTCGTGTAAGCAATTTCACCGATATGGTTAGCACCAAGCTCAATCACGGCATAATCATCATCCTGCTGTGAGCGCAATAATGTCAACGGAACACCAATATCATTATTGAAGTTACCCGCCGTGAATAACACTTTGCCTTTCAATTGCAGGATACTCGCAACCATTTCTTTTACGGTCGTTTTACCGCAACTTCCGGTGATGGCAACGGTAGGTGTTTTGCATGCTTGATGCACCCAAGAAGCAAACTCACCCAATGCAAGTTTGGTATCCGACACCACAATTTGCGGCACATTCACATCTAAGCGTTTTTCTACGAGTAAAGCACCGGCACCTGCATCTACCGCTTGTTGGCAAAAGTTGTGCGCATCAAAGCGCTCCCCTACTAACGCCACAAATAGAGCCCCACGATCAATCGTTCGTGTATCAGTAGAAACCGCGTCGATAAGTAGATCGTCGCCGAATCGCTCGCCACGTGTGATGTCTGCAATTTGAGATAACGTTACTTTGATCATGAGGTCAATCCTAAAAGTTGCATTGCGGACTCGCGGTCGGAGTAATGAATCGTTTCGCCATTACGAATCTGATAATCTTCATGACCCTTCCCAGCTAACAAGATAATGTCGTTTGGCGAAGCATTTTCAATGGCATAAGACAGTGCTTTGAAGCGGTCATGCTGAACAATCGCTTCAGCAGGTTTTGACAGCCCAGCTAACATGTCTTTCACAATCTGAACCGGGTCTTCGCTGCGTGGGTTATCGTCAGTCAACACCACTCTGTCGCCTAGACGCTCTGCAATTTCCGCCATCATTGGGCGCTTACCTGCATCGCGATCGCCACCGCAGCCAAAAATAGCCCACAGCTGGCCTTCACAATGAACTCGTAAAGCTTGCAGCGCTTTTTCTAAAGCATCAGGAGTATGGGCATAATCAACCACGACTTTGGCACGATCCTCAGTTTGGAATAACTCCATTCGGCCGAGTACAGGTTGCAGTTGACCTGCGGTTTCGAGTAACGCTTGTTTCTCTTTACCTAAGCTTAATAAGGTCGCAAAAGCGAGCATTAAGTTGGTTGCATTAAACTCACCAATCAAAGGCGCGTGCAATTCACCTGAGCCAAATTTACCATCGAACTTAATAGTAATCCCTGACTCTGCGTAACTGACTTCCGTCGCCCAAATTGCGCTTTCAAATTCAGTGTTCGGCTTGAGCGAGACAGCGATCGCATTACTTAACTGCGACGCCCATTGATGACCGACTTCATCATCAACATTGATAATGGCACGTTCACATTGGTGTTGCGTGAACAACCCAAGCTTTGCATTGGCATACTCTTCCATCGTGCCATGATAATCTAAGTGGTCACGACTTAAGTTAGTAAACACGCCCGCCGCAAATGATAGTGCTTTGACACGACCTTGCGTCAGGCCATGGGAAGATACTTCTAGCGCGGTGTATGTGGCTTGTTGATTTGCGAGAGAGGAGAGCGTTTTCTGAATTTCAACGGCATTCCCCGTTGTATTCGCAGCTTGTTGCAAGTTATTGAGGAAGCCATTTCCTGTTGTTCCCATTACCGCCGCTTTATGGTCAAGCAGTTCTAGCCATTGCGCTATTAACTGGGTAATGGTGGTTTTGCCGTTGGTGCCGGTGACACCAATCAAATCCATATTAGGGTAAGAATAGAGCTTTCCAGCAATTGCGGATAAACGTTGGTCCAACCTATCGATGTAAATGACGGGAACATCATCAATGATTTCCACCGTACCATGTGTTTTGACATCGCAGGCTTGCGCCAGGGCTGCATTTGCACCTTGCTCAATTGCAGAGGCAATGAATTTACGCCCATCCACAACATGGCCAATCACTGCTACAAACGTGGTTCCAGGTTGAACTCTTCGGCTGTCGAGCTCCAATTCAGAAACAAGAACGGACGATAAGCTAGGGCAATCCACCCAAGGGGAAAGCAGCACGTCCATACTGATGGCTTTAGTCATATTTGTTCTCCGAGCTTTGGCTCAGGTTTTCTTAATTTTGTTTGCTCAGTAAACCACAGAGCTTACTGTTGGAATTTGTTTTCGTCAGGTGCAACATTGAGTATTTGTAGCGCGCCTTTCATGATTTCAGAGAAAACAGGAGACGCTACCGAACCACCATAGTAGTCATCACCTTGAGGCTCATTTACGATCACTACTAAAGCAATTCGCGGATCGCTAACCGGAGCAAGCCCAGCCGTGTAGGTGATGTACTCGTCGCTGTACCCACCAGCAGAAGCTTTACGTGATGTACCCGTTTTCGCTCCCACTCGATAACCAGGAACTGCCGCTCTGCGAGCCGAGCCCCCTTTTTGAGTTACGGTTTCCAACATGTCTAATACTTGACGCGCATACTTCGCACTCACCACTTGACGTGACATGTCATGATCATTGCTTTCGATAATATGAATAGGCTCGTATTTGCCAAGGTTTCCAAGCGTCGCATAAGCATGGGCTAGCTGGATTGGTGTAATTGATAGACCATAACCAAACGCAATCGTGGCGCGCTCAATTGGCGACCAACGAGTTCGTGTAGGAAAAATACCCGTCACTTCCCCAACTAGGTTTAGGCCAGAAAGCTCACCAAAACCCACTGAACTGTACAGCCCAAGAAGCGCCTCTACCGGCATTTGCATTGCTAGCTTCGTCACACCGATATTACTCGACTTTTTAAGGATCGTGGTCAAGCTCGCTTTGCCTACGCGAGAGACATCTCTGACTCGACTACCACCTAAGCGTAGGACACCATTACCGGTATCTACGATGGTATCTTTATCGGCTATCCCATTTTCTAAGGCGGCTAAAATAACGAAAGGCTTAATGGTCGAACCGGGCTCCATTGAGTCCGTGATCACTCGGTTACGCATTTGATAGCTTTGCCAATCGCTACGATTGTTAGGGTTGTAAGAAGGAGCATTAACCATGGCCAATACGGCGCCCGTTTTTACATCCAACATGACAACAGAACCTGAAGTGGCGCGGTGGTCCGCAACGGCTTGCTTAATCGCACGATACGCAATCGCCTGTAGGCGCTGATCGATGGTTAACTGAAGTGATTTACCTTCTTGCTTGTCTTGCCAAGCAATGTTTTCCACAACACGACCATAACGGTCTTTACGAATAGTTTTCTTACCCGCCGCGCCAGTGAGCCACTCATCGTAGCTACGCTCCACACCTTCTAGGCCATGCCCGTCAATGCCTGTCACACCGACTAAGTGAGCACTAACCTCACCTGCAGGATAATAACGACGAGATTCCGACTTAAGGCCAACACCTGGCAGCTTTAGCTCACGAATATAGTTCGCCATGGCCGGACTGACCTGGCGCTGCAAGTAGATAAAGCGGCGTTTTTCATTGCGCTTGATTTTGTCTATTAACCCTTGTCGGTCAATACCAAGAACATCCGCTAATGCATGCCAACTTTTGGTCTGGCTTAACGCGTTTTCTTTAAAAATCGTGGCAGGATCTGCCCAAACCGCCTCAACCGGTACACTGACAGCAAGCGGCTCACCATTTCGATCCGAAATAATACCGCGAGCAGAAGGAATGGATTTAACACGAACCGAACGTAGGTCACCTTGTTTAATCAGGTTATCTGGCTCAATGATTTGGATGTAGGCTACGCGTGCCACCAAAAGGGCAAATGCACAAAAAACAAAAAACAGTAATAGATGGAAGCGCCAACGAATCAAGAAAGATTCTTCGACCGCCACTTTCACTGCTTTGTTATCGTTTTTCTTATCCCCCGTAGCCGCTTTCTCTTTTGCTACAGGTTTACGCTTATTGGCTTGTTTCGTGTTGGATTTTTTTCTAATCATTTGAGCGTGACAACCACTTCTTTATCGCCATCAGGTCGTTTCATTTCAAGTTCTTTTTTGGCAAGGTCTTGAACACGACTGTGTTCCGCGAGGGCAGTTTCTTCCAACATTAAGTTACGCCATTCGCTATCTAATCGTTCTCGTTCAACCAACGTATGGTCTTTCTCGGTAATCGCTTGACGCGCATGGTGGGTAGCAAATACCACTCCCATTGCCGATGCCACGATCAATAGCAACAACAGTAATGGCCAGCGACCAACGGTGAGGAGATCCGTCGCAATCAACTTAGCAAGATTAGGAGTGGGTTTCGTCATAATAATTAAAGCTTTTCCGCAATTCTTAACACAGAGCTGCGCGAGCGAGGGTTCATTTCAATTTCTTGTTTGCTTGGCTTAATCGCTTTGCTCACCGCTTTCATATTCGCACTACCAAGAGCACGAATTTGCTCTTCCGTCATTGGAATACCGTGTGGCACTTCAGGCCCTTTGCTCTCTTTACGGATAAAACGTTTGACCATACGGTCTTCCAGAGAGTGGAAGCTAATCACAGATAAACGGCCTTCAGGAGCCAGAATGCTCGCCGCGCCTTTAAGTGCCGTATCAATTTCTTCTAACTCACTGTTGATGTAAATACGAAAAGCCTGGAAAGCACGAGTCGCAGGGTGTTTTTTCTCTTTAAAACTTTTCGGTGCGGCATCTGAAATCAATTTTGCCAGCTGACCAGTGCGAACCATTGGCTCATTTTCTTCGTCTTCACGGTAGGCAACAATCGCTTTTGCAATACGGCGCGCATGTTTATCTTCCCCAAACTCGCGAATGACCCAAGTGATATCATCGAGGTCTGCTTCCATCAACCATTGAGATACTGGAACACCTGATGTCGGGTCCATACGCATATCTAGCGGACCGTCTTTCATAAAGCTAAAGCCACGCTCTGCGTCGTCTAACTGAGGAGAAGAAACGCCTAAATCCAGCAGAACACCATCCACTTTTCCAACTAGCCCATACTCTTCAGCATACTCAGCAATACCAGAAAATGGACCATGAATAATGGTGAAGCGAGGGTCATTGATTTTGCCTGCCTCAGCGATCGCTTGAGGGTCACGGTCGATACTGTACAGTCGGCCATTTTCACCGAGTTTAGATAGAATTGTCCGGCTGTGACCGCCACGGCCAAATGTTCCATCAATATAGACGCCGTCTGGTTTGATAGCTAAGCCATCAATGGATTCATTTAATAACACGGAAATATGTTGGAAGGTTTCGGTCATAGCTTTCTCGTTGAATGATCTTGAAGCGATTCTTTAGTGTACTGATTTCCTACATCATCGCCACCACAAGTCTAAAGTTAGACGTGATTTACGCCAAGTTTATTGGTAATGACATAGTTTGCGTCAATTAAATGCAAAAAACCCATCACTACCGAAGTAGAGATGGGTCTCGAATAGGTGGAGCCGACACATAAGCCGGGTTCTGTTCCGCTTGCGCGGCGGTAGCCATTCGTCTAGGCCAGCAATCACTCACTGGCTCGAGCAACCTACCCGCCTCCTTACGCGAGCAACGCAATGTGGAGGCCTATTTGGTCTTGCTTCAGGTGGAGTTTACCCTGCTACGAACTATTGCTAGTCGTCCGGTGCGCTCTTACCGCACCCTTTCACCCTTACCTGTACCCTTACGGGCCATCGGCGGTCTTCTCTCTGCTGCACTTGTCGTAGGCTTGCGCCCCCCAGGCGTTACCTGGCACCTTGCTCTATGAAGCCCGGACTTTCCTCCCCTTTGTCAGTCTCCCGAAGGACGTCAACGTCAGTCTCCCAAAGGGACTTCGACGTCAGTCTCCCGAAGGACATCAACAAAGCAGCGACTACCCAGTCAGCTCCGAGGGCGGATTGTATAGAGTTCTCACTTCAGAGTCTAGTTAGATCACAGATATGATGAAATGAATGCACTAAGTGATGACTTTTTAGTCAACGTGCCAAAAATAGATAATAAAAAGGCCGATGCCTAAACATCAGCCCTCATTGACCATTTATCTCGCTAGTGGCACTTAGTCTAAGTTTTCTAAGCCCCATTTATATAACGCATTCTTCTTCAAGTTATGTATTTCTGCCACCAAAGCAGCTGCTTTTTTCAAAGGCAGCTCTTTGGTCAAAATGCCTAACGTGCGTAAAGCATCTTCAGGTAGTGAGTCGTCTGTTGTTTCACGATGGCCATGTACCAACAATACCATTTCACCACGCTGTTGGTTATCGTCACTTTTCACCCATTCAATCAGCTCACCTAACGGCATGCCTTGAATGGTTTCAAAGGTTTTTGTTAGCTCTCTTGCCAACACAACTTCTCTATCTGGGCCAAGAACGTCTAACATGTCTTGTAGAGAGTCTAAAATACGGTGCGGTGACTCGTAAAAAATACACGTACGCTCTACCGAAGCAATCTCTAGGAATTTATCCTTACGACCTTTGCTTTTCGGTGGTAAAAAACCTTCGAAGCTAAAGCGATCAGATGGCAAGCCAGAGGCACTTAACGCCGTAATGACCGCACAGGCACCTGGAAGAGGCACAACTCTAACGCCCGCTTGACGACATTTTGTCACCAAATGGTATCCTGGGTCGCTGATAAGTGGCGTACCAGCGTCAGAAACTAATGCGATAGACTGACCGGAAAGCAGCTTTTCTACCAAAACTTGTGCTTTTTGCTGCTCATTGTGGTCATGTAGAGCAAAAGTTTTGGTTTGAATATTGAAGTGAGACAGTAATTTGCCCGTATGTCGAGTATCCTCAGCGGCAATGATGTCCACAGTCGACAGAATTTCGATAGCACGTTGGGTGATATCCGCTAAATTTCCGATTGGAGTCGGTACGATATAGAGAGTTGGCCCCTCATTCGGCAACTTATTTTTATCTGTCATTTGTTTACCATCACTTCAACGATTAATATAGAGACAATTTTGTACAAAATTATAGAGAACTCACGGCAATGATTAACCATAAGAGACTCAGTGTACCACGCATACTTACTCCTGTTGCACTAGCAATTACGCTCGCCGCCTGTTCTTCAGGTCCAAGACAGCCTGATGGCGTTGATGTAACACTTGAGCCTACTCAGTCTGTTCAGAACTATATGATCCAAGCTGATAGCACGGAAGGCAGTTTACAAAATGACTGGTTGATCATGGCAACCAAAGCCGCGATTCAAGCAAACCAGTTTGATCAAGCAGAAATGGTGATCAAGCGCCTGGCTCGTCAACAGTTAACCGAAGTTCAGCAAGCAGAGTGGCAACTAGCGCGTGCGACCATACAGCAAAAACAGGGTAATTACTCTCAGTTGCTGCAATTGTTGAATTTTAAACCTTGGTGGAAGTTGCCAAATGAGCAATGGAAAGACTATTACTTGATGCGTGCCGACGCTTATCAAGGTCTTAACCAAGCGTTTGAGGCAAACCGCCAACTGGTTGCATTTGGCCAATATGCATCGTCCGCGGAGCAGAGAGAGATTTCTAGCCGTATTTGGATGAACTTTGGCAGCTACTCCGAGTACGAACTGACCTCATTAGAAACAGAGCCAAATGAAGATGTTTTGGATGGTTGGCTACAACTCGCTATTTATGCGAAAACGCTGTCGGGCAACTTATCCCAACTAAAAAATACCCTCGAACGCTGGTTAAACGAGAACCCATCGCATCCAGCCGCTATCTACACACCAGAAGAGATTCAAAACATTCTCTCTCTAGACATCGTTAAACCAAACAACACCGCTTTGTTACTGCCGCTTACTGGTAAATTCTCGCCACAAGCGCAATTAATTCGTGATGGTTTTGTGTTTGCGATGATGAATGATCGTAACCGTGATCCAAGCGCTACCCTCACGGTAATAGACACTAATGCGTATAACGCCGACCAAATTAAACAACGTTTGATCAATGAAAACATCGATTTTGTTGTTGGTCCTCTAGAAAAAGAGAACGTTGAGCTATTGCACACAACCATGGATGGCTCAGAAAATGGTCCTACGATTCCAGCCCTTGCGCTAAATATTCCCGAAGATGTGCAACCAGATAGCAATATTTGCTACTTGGCATTATCACCGGAACAAGAAGCCGCACAAGCAGCGAAACACTTGTTCAGCGAAGGCTATAACTTCCCTCTGATTCTGGCACCAAAGGGCAGCTTTGGTGAACGTGTAACTGAAGCGTTCAACAAAGAGTGGCGCAAGTACAGCTCTAATAAAGTCGCAGCAAGTTATTTTGGTGACAAGCGCCAACTTCAAAAAGACATCAATGAAGTATTTGGTCTGCAAGAAAGCAAACAACGTATTGCTCAGATGCAATCACTAATGCGTATCAAGCTTGAAACACAGCCACGTAGCCGTCGTGATGTCGATGCGGTTTATATTGTTGCTAGAAGCACGGAACTGACTTTGATTAAGCCGTTTATTGAGGTAGCGATTAACCCAGACGCCAAAGCGCCACAAATTTTCTCTAGCTCGCGTAGCAACAGTGGCGGCGCGACTTACGAAGATCTAACAGGCATCATCTACAGCGATATCCCATTACTGATTGACCCAGACCCTAGCGTGACCGCTGAAATGAACGAGCTGTGGTCAGAGCAATCTAACATGGAAAAACGTTTGAAAGCACTGGGTATGGATGCGTATAAATTGATTGGGGAGCTGCCACAAATGAAGGTCGTTCCGGGCTACTCAGTCGGTGGCCAAACCGGTATTTTAAGTATCGACAATAATTGTGTTGTACAGCGTGAGCTAAGCTGGGCTGAGCGTGGGGCTCTTTAGCAAGCGCCAAATCGGAAATCAATATGAAGCTCTGGCGAAGCAGTATTTACAACGCCAGGGCTTAAACTTTATTGAACAAAATTTTCTGACTAAGGTCGGTGAGATTGATTTAATCTTCCAACAAGGTGAAACTATTGTGTTTGTTGAAGTCAAATACCGTAAGAACAATCACTTTGGCTCGGCAGCAGAAATGGTGACGCACGCTAAAATGCGCAAGCTAGTCAAAACCGCACAAGTTTGGCTTAGCCAACAAAAGCGCTTAAAACACAATATCGATTATCGATTTGATGTCATCGCCATTCATGATAATGGGCGAGATATCAACTGGATAGAAAACGCAATCTCTGAAGGATAAGCGATGCTAGACAGCATTAAAGACAGCTTTACAGAAAGTATTCAAATTCAAATCGCAGCAGCAGAGGCGCTGCCTGATGCCATTACTCATGCAGCTCAAGCGATGGTGTCGAGCCTGCTTAATGGCAATAAAATTTTATGTTGTGGTAATGGCGGCAGTGCTTCAAACGCTCAACAATTTGTTTCTTGTCTTTTAAACCGTTTTGAAACTGAGCGCCCTAGCCTACCAGCAATGGCCTTAACCGCCGATAATACTACCCTAACCGCAGTGGCCAACGATTACCACTACCAGGAAATCTTCTCAAAACAGGTACGAGCGTTTGGTCAACCAGGCGACATTTTGCTTGCCATGTCGACTAGCGGTAACAGTAAAAATATTATCAAAGCGATGGAAGCAGCCGTAACTCGAGACATGACGATTATCGCGCTCACAGGAAAAGATGGCGGAGAGATGGCAGGACTGCTAGGTGAGAACGACGTCGAAATTCGTATTCCATCACACCGCACTGCACGTATTCACGAAGTACATATGGTAACACTCCATTGCCTTTGTGATCTTATTGACCAGGTGCTTTTCCCTGCTCACGAAGAGTAACCAAGACTGAGAGTCAGAATTATGATACGTAGCCTTGTTATCTTATTAACAGCATTGAGTTTAAGTGGTTGCGCAGGTTTGTTTATCGCAGGTGCAGCAACCACAGCGAATATTGTCACGGACACACGCACGACAAAACAAATCTGGCAGGACAATAACATCGAATTCGAAGTTGCGGCGATCGGCAATAAAGCACCGTTTAAAGGTGAAGTTCGTGTCGTTGCCAGTTCATATAATGGGACTGTAGTCCTTATGGGACAAGCTCCGACACAAGACCTTATCCTTGCTTTAGAGCGAAGGGCTCGAGAAGTTAGTGGTGTAAAAGTCATACACAATCAAATCAAACAAAAAGAGCCACTCACTGTTACCCAGATTAGCAATGACAGCTGGATCACAACCAAAGTAAAGTCAGCTTTGCTTACTGATTCTGAGCTTAATGGTGTTAAGGTTAAAGTGATCACCGAAGATGGCGACGTTTTTCTGTTTAGTTATGTCACGCCAGAGCAAGGCGATCGAGCGACAGAAATCGCGCGTAATATCTCAGGCGTAAAACAAGTCATTAAAGGGTTCCAATACGGCGAAATGGAGCCTGTTGAAGTGGACTTACCGAGTGACGGTGTACAAACAATAGAAAGTGAGGCAAGCACAGAAAATGAAGAGAACGTCGAAGTCTTTACGATTAGTGAGTAATTTCCAAAGTCTGGCTTGAAATCATCTTCAACAAGTTAAAAAGAAAAAAGCAGCGTAACGCTGCTTTTTTATTATTTAATCACTCTTAAGCTTGGTTTGCCTTTTGGTCGAGGAGCATCGTCCTCTTCGGCATCTGAATCAGAAACTAACTCAGAAGGCTCATCGCTAACCGTTGTGAACGATGGGGATGATTCTTCCTCGGTCATCGCTTCTTCTTCGATGTGAGTGTACGCTTCTTCTGGTTCAAACATAGTACCAGCACCATTCTCACGTGCATAAATAGCTTGAACAGCATACACAGGCACGATCACTGAGTGCGGACGACCGCTAAAGCGAGCATGGAAGGTAATCGCATCATTACCTAACTCAAGATTACCCACTGCACGTGGCGCAATATTCAAAATAATTTGACCATCTTGAATAAATTCAACCGGGACACGCACCCCTGGCATTGTTGCATCCACAACCAAGTGAGGAGTCAAGTCATTGTCTACTAACCAGTCGTAAAATGCGCGAAGCATATACGGGCGGCGAGCAGTCATTTTTGCAATATCCATAACGTGTTTTAAATCGCTTAGCGAACTAGGCGCATTTCACGTTCAGCTTCAGTCAAAGAAGCAAGGAACGAATCACGTTCAAATACGCGGTTCATGTATACCTTGATTTCTTTTGAACCAGGGCCAACAAGATCGATACCAAGTTGAGGCAAACGCCACAATAGTGGAGCTAGGTAACAATCGATCAAGCTGAATTCTTCGCTCATGAAGTACTCATATTCAGCAAAAATTGGCGCTAACGTCAGAAGATCATTACGCAGCTTTGTGCGTGCTTTTTCTGATTCTTCCGCATTACCTTTCATCACTTTTTCAGCGAGTGAATACCAGTTGCGTTCGATACGGTACATCATCAAGCGGCTGTTGCCACGAGCAACAGGGTAAACCGGCATTAGAGGTGGATGAGGGAAACGCTCGTCCAAGTACTCCATGATGATTTTTGAATCGTAAAGAGCTAGCTCACGGTCAACAAGAGTTGGCACTGATTTATATGGGTTTAGCTCAACAAGCTCAGCAGGAAGGTTTGCTTCGTCAACAAGCTCAACTTCAACACTTACGCCTTTTTCAGCTAGTACAATGCGAACCTGATGGCTATACAAATCTGATGCACTTGAGAAAAGAGTCATCACAGAACGTTTATTGGCAGCTACAGCCATGGAGCCCTCCAGTACACTTACAAATAAAAACAATGGAGGCTAAGCCTCCATTGTACATCAATTAAAATTGGGAATTAGCACGGTATTTTAGCACAATTAATGCACATCGCGCCAATACTCTTTCTTGAGCATCACAACAACGATGGTTAGAAGCACTAAGAAGCCCATTACCCACCAGCCTAAAGCATGACGCTCAAGCTGCACTGGGTCACCTGAATAAACTAAGAAGTTAACGAGATCGCCAACCGCTTTGTCATATTCGCCTTCACTCAGCTCACCCGTGCCATCGGTTTCAGTACCAACAACAACTTGTACTTCTTCGCCATCTACGATTTTCGTATCGTAAATCGGCGTCGGGATGCCCTGTAGCTCTTCAAGTACATGCGGCATACCAACACTCGGGAATACGATGTTGTTCACGCCGAATGGACGAGATGGATCAACATAGAAAGAGCGTAAGTAAGTGTATAACCAATCAGCACCACGAACTCGTGCAACCAACGTAAGATCTGGTGGTGGAGCACCAAACCAGTTTGCCGCTTGCTTCGGTGGCATAGCATTGACCATTAGATCACCGATTTTCGCTTCAGGATTGAAAATCAGGTTTTCTTTCATTAAGTCTGTTGGAATTTCCAAGTCTGTTGCTACACGCTCGTAACGCTGGTATTGCGTAGAGTGACAAGCAAAACAGTAGTTCATGAACAACTTCGCGCCGTTTTGTAGCGAAGCTTTATCCGTAAGGTCAACATTCGCTTTATCCAGCGGAACATTGGCCCCAGCTGCCATCGCTAGTGATGGCAACATAGCAAATAGAATTACAATCCACTTCTTCATTTGAATGTCACCCTCTCTGGTAATGGTTTGGTTGCTTCATTTTTGCTGTAGAAGAACAGCAACACAAAGAACATGAAGTAACACAAGCTAAAGATCTGAGATAGTAGTGTGTACGTTGGTGTAGCAGGTAACGCACCTAAAATACCCAGAGCGATAAAGGCGATAGTGAACTGTACAATATTCAATAAATGAAGTTTGCTACGGTAACGGTATGAACGAACTTTACAACGATCCAACCAAGGTAGAACAAACAGCACTGCAATTGACGCGCCCATTAGGATAACACCTAATAGTTTGTCTGGAACCGCGCGTAAGATTGCGTAGAACGGCGTGAAGTACCATACCGGAGCAATATGCTCTGGTGTCTTCAGTGGGTTTGCAGCTTCAAAGTTAGGCGGCTCAAGGAAGTACCCACCCATCTCTGGGTTAAAGAACAGCACGTAACAGAAGAAGAACAAGAAACCAGCGACACCGACCAAGTCCTTAACCGTGCCGTACGGATGGAAAGGAATCGAATCAATGATGTCATATTTCTTCGTGTAGTAATCGTGGAACTTGAATTGCGTTTTGTAATCGTCGCCCATTGAGCCTTTTGGCAGCTTAGTTTCGATACCATCCGGGTTGTTTGAGCCTACTTCGTGCAGCGCCAATACGTGCAGAACAACAAGAAGAAGCAAAACGATAGGCAGTGCAATAACGTGTAGTGCGAAGAAACGGTTTAGCGTTGCACCAGAGATGATGTAGTCACCACGAATCCAAAGTGTTAGGTCATCACCGATAACAGGAATAGCACCAAACAGGGAAATGATTACCTGCGCACCCCAGTATGACATCTGACCCCATGGAAGTAGGTAACCCATGAACGCTTCAGCCATGAGAACTAGGAAGATCAACATACCGAAGATCCACAACAGTTCACGAGGTTTTTGGTATGAACCGTAGATCAAACCACGGAACATGTGAAGATACACAACAACGAAAAACGCTGACGCGCCAGTGGAATGCATGTAACGCAGAAGCCAACCGTACTCTACATCACGCATAATGTATTCGATAGACGCAAATGCACCGTCACCTGAAGGAACATAGTTCATCGTTAGCCAAATACCCGTTAGGATTTGGTTAACAAGAACCAGCATCGCCAGAGAACCGAAAAGGTACCAAAAGTTGAAGTTCTTAGGCATTGGGTATTCAGACAAATGCTTTTTATAAGCATTCATTGCAGGAATACGCTTTTCAACCCAATCTAACATTGCTTGCATTATGCATCTCCCTCATCAACACCCACAATGAGCTTGGTATCGCTCAAATACATGTGCTTAGGAACGACAAGGTTCAACGGAGCAGGTACTCCTTGGAACACTCGACCAGCCATGTCGAACTTAGAACCATGACAAGGACAGAAGAAGCCAGATCTTACGCCCTGCACCTGCTCTGAGAAAGAGTCAGGTAGATAGGTTGGTGAACAACCTAAGTGGGTACAGAAACCAACTGCGACGAAAAACTCTTCCTTAATCGAACGAAACTCATTCTGAGCGTACTCAGGCTGCTGCTCCATTTCAGATTGTGGATCGCGAAGCTTATCACCGATCGATTTTAAGTTATCCAGAACGCTTTGAGTGCGGCGAACAATCCATACAGGTTTTCCCTGCCACTCAACACGAACCAGCTGACCTGGTTCAATTTTACTTATATCCACTTCAACCGGTGCGCCCGCCGCTTTGGCTTTAGCACTCGGATTCCATGATTTGATAAAAGGCACGGCGACGGCGACTGCCCCTAACCCACCAACAACTGCCGTTGTAGCGGTTAGAAAACGCCTGCGACCGTTATTTAAAGGCGCGTTGCTCATCCAAACATTCTCCCATTTGCTCCCTTTGGATCGTTATTATTCCGCTTATAAGAGCATGGCTAACAAATAATGAATTTAGTTCTATTTATTGGAGGGAAATGATAAAGAAAACCCTACTTTTTGACAAGATAAAGCTACCTTTTTGTAACATTTGTGAGGCAAATCGCTCGCGTCGTCACAAAAGCGGCAGAATTATAAAAAATTGATGTGATTTGTAACAAGAAAGCACCACATAGAAGCCCCGCTGAAAGCGGATAAAACCTTTTATCTTGGTAGTTTTCAGTTAATTACACAGAGAAATATTTCGTATTACGCGTTCAGCTTACTGTGTTTATATTTTCAATTTTGTAGCACGCAGAATGCTCAAAAAGGAACGTAAGTCATTTTAAAACATGTTACAGGAAGAATAAGATACAAAGACATTCTTGTTGATGAATACATCTATGCTGCATCGCAAGAGAAAGCGTGGTGAGTCGCGGTTAAATAAGGCACACATATAAAACGGCACTGGCAACCTTTCGACGAAGAGGACGAATAAGAAGGTCTGCTCGGAGTGTGATGATAAGTGAAGGCTGTTCGTTGCTTGAAGACAAGTATGATGTTTTTAAATACAAAAAAGCCCGGCATAGAGCCGAGCTTTTGGTACACAGTTTCCAGAGTAACTCTGAAAAGCATAATTCCCGATAAGAGGAAATTAACGCTTAGAGAACTGTGGACGACGACGTGCTTTACGTAGACCAACTTTCTTACGTTCAACGCAACGAGCGTCACGAGTAACGTAGCCAGCTGCGCGTAGAGCAGGACGTAGAGACTCATCGTATTCCATAAGCGCGCGAGTGATACCGTGACGGATAGCACCAGCTTGACCAGAAATACCGCCGCCTTTAACTGTTACGTAAAGGTCTAGCTTTTCAGTTAGTTCAACTAGCTCTAGAGGTTGTTGTACAACCATACGTGCTGTTGGACGACCGAAGTATTCGTCAAGGTTACGCTTGTTTACTACAATGTTACCGCTGCCTGGTTTAATGAAAACACGTGCAGCTGAGCTTTTGCGACGGCCAGTGCCGTAGTATTGATTCTCTGCCATTTTCGAAATCCCCAATTAGATGTCTAGTACTTGTGGTTGTTGAGCAACATGGTTGTGCTCAGCGCCCGCGTAAACTTTTAGCTTACGGTACATAGCACGGCCTAGAGGACCACGTGGAAGCATGCCTTTAACTGCAAGCTCAAGAGCCATCTCAGGTTTACGATCGATCAACTTTTCAAAAGTGATAGATTTTAGACCACCTGGGAATTCAGAGTGACGGTAGTACACTTTGTTCTTAGCTTTGTTACCAGTTACAGCAACTTTCTCAGCGTTGATAACGATGATGTAATCACCAGTGTCAACGTGAGGAGTGTATTCAGCTTTATGTTTGCCACGTAGGCGAGATGCAATTTCACTTGCTAGACGGCCAAGAGTTTTACCTTCAGCGTCTACAACGTACCAGTCGCGTTTTACAGTTTCTGGTTTAGCAACGAAAGTTTTCATGCTAACAATAACCCGTTAATTAAATTTTAAACTTTAAAGGAACACCCAATAGTGCTCCCACACTGTCTAAGAGCCCAGTCATCACCCCTTCGAGTCGTTGGTACTCTCGACCTTCAATTTCGAAATAACTTCGATAATCAGGTCTGCAGTAACGGTGGGTCGGAGGATTATAGAGAAGAGCGAAGAAAAAATCACCTTTTTTTGCGCCAAATCACTAATTTTTTCTTCACTTTTTTAAGAACCCATTGGATCTAGGCCAAATGTTCACGCGCGAGATACTCATGACTTTGCATCTCAGTAAGCCGAGACAAACAGCGCTTAAATTCGAACTCTAACTGCCCATCAGTATATAAGTCGGCCATTGGCACTTCAGCAGAAATAATCAACTTAACATTGCGCTCGTAAAACTCATCGACCAGCGCGATAAAGCGTCTCGCCGCATCATCGATTTTTCGGTTCATTTGTTGAACATCTGCCAGTAATACCGTGTGGTAAATACGAGACAATTCAATGTAGTCATTTTGACTGCGAGCAGTTTGACACAACTGAGCAAACGACGCATGCAGCACCCCGTCGCTTGCTTCAATCACCGCTAGTTGACGGTGGTTAACTTCGATTTGATGAGCAACAAACTGACGCTCTCCAGTCAGCTGCTGATAATATTTGTTAAGGTTTATGCTAGCCTGCTCATCAAGCGGGTAATGGTATATTTCAGCCTGTTCTAACGTTCTTAAGCGATAATCAACGCCACTATCGACATTCAACACTTCACAACGCGCCAAAATCATATCGATCGCGGGCAAAAAGCGCGCTCTTTGCAAACCGTTACGATATAAGTTCTGCGGCTCAATGTTTGAAGTCGCGACTAGGATCATCTGCCGCTTGAACATTTCTTGAAGTAGCGTTGCAAGGATCATCGCATCAGTAATGTCGGAAACAAAAAATTCATCAAAGCAAACCACATCGGCTTCTTCTTTAAATTTATCCGCCACTTTTGATAGCGGATTTTCGACATCACCTAACAGCTTCAACTCATCATGTACTCGATACATAAATCGATGGAAGTGGACGCGCATTTTTCTTTGGGTCGGTAAAGCATCAAAAAATGCATCCATAAGGTAGGTTTTACCGCGACCTACGCCCCCCCAAAAGTAAAGGCCTTTTGGTGGTTCAGGCTTGTCGATTTTTTTCCCCATTAGCTTTTGCCATTTGGAAAGCTGAGGCACAGGCGCTGACTGAAATTCAACGATAGCATGGTAAAGCTTGTCTAATGCAACGACCGCTTGATACTGAGCTTCATCACGCTGAAACCCGTGTTCTGCTATGTCTTTTTGATATTGTTGTAGTGGTGTCATCGTATTAAGTCGTATAGAGGTATAGAGAAAAGGGTTACCTCGGGGTCAACTTTGAGAATAGAGAGAAGTAGTTATCAGTCCCCGAAGACATACTGCTATTTTTCTTTATCGGCTGTTCAAGCCATAGTAACATGGACGAGCACCGCGTGTAACTAAGTAGTAAAAGACTTGTTAAAACAACTATAAGGAGCAGTTATGCCTTGGATTTATGCCATTGTGGGTTTGCTGGTCGGTACAATCGTAGGCGTAGTCATTAGTAGACTAACCACCCCTGAATACAAAAAACAAAAGTCTGTGCAGAAAGAACTTGAAGCGGCCAAGTTTGAATTAGAGCAACAACGTCAAGAGCTCGTCGATCACTTTGCACAAACCGCAGAAATGTTGGACACCCTAGGTAAAGATTACACCAAGCTATACCAACATATGGCCAAGACCTCTTCTGAGCTTTTGCCAAACTTACCAGAACAAGACAACCCGTTTGATAAGAAAACGGCAATGTCGTCTGAAACCATTGCAGAAGATCAACCAGAGTTTAACGAACAACCAAAAGACTACGCTAATGGCGCCACCGGTCTTTTGAAGGATCAAGAGAAAGAAATCATTAATGCTCCCGAAGCGGTAACCGCAAAAGCATCATAATCCTCTCTTACTTCTATCTAGGGCCGATACATTTGTATCGGCCCTTTTTTGAACTTTTTCACCTCACCTTCGCTCTAACTTGGGTGTGCACTGCCTCCCCTTTTGATTGTCCGAACTAGACCCTATATTAGTTATTAACAAAGTGAACTAACCGTTCGGATCTTTCTTTTTGGCAGACATGTTTCAAGAGGAGTTATTGGATGAAAAAACCACTGCTTGCGCTCACCGTTCTATCTCTGAGTTTGGGTTCGATTATTGCCCCAGTTCAAGCCACTGCCGCATTACCTTTGAATGTGGATGGCCAACAGTTACCTAGCTTGGCACCAATGCTTGAGAAGGTGACCCCAGCTGTTGTGAGTATTGCTGTAGAAGGTAAACAAGTACAAACCAGCCGCATTCCCGAGCAATTTCAATTTTTCTTTGGCCCAGACTTTCCTATGGAACAAAGGCGAGAGCGCCCGTTCAGAGGTTTAGGGTCTGGTGTCATTATTGATGCGAAGAAAGGCCATATTGTCACTAACTACCACGTGATCAAGGGGGCAGATGAGATTCGAGTTCGCCTCTTTGACGGGCGCGAGTATGACGCTACGCTCGTTGGCGGTGATGAAATGGCCGATGTTGCGTTACTTAAATTAGAGAAAGCGAAAAACTTAACGCAGATTAAAGTCGCGGATTCCGACAAACTGCGTGTCGGTGACTTTACGGTTGCGATTGGTAACCCATTTGGACTCGGTCAAACCGTAACTTCGGGTATTGTTTCAGCCCTTGGTCGTAGTGGCTTAAACGTTGAAAACTTCGAAAACTTCATCCAAACCGATGCCGCAATTAACAGCGGTAACTCTGGTGGTGCATTGGTCAACCTTAATGGTGAGCTGATCGGTATTAATACTGCGATTTTAGGCCCTAACGGCGGTAATGTGGGTATTGGCTTTGCGATTCCATCAAACATGATGAAAAACCTCACTGATCAAATTCTAGAGTTTGGTGAAGTCAAACGCGGCATGTTGGGTGTGCAAGGTGGCGAAGTAACCTCTGAGCTAGCTGATGCATTGGGTTACGAGTCAAGTAAAGGGGCCTTTATTGGTCAAGTCGTACCGGACAGCGCAGCCGATAAAGCAGGGTTAAAAGCCGGTGACGTAATTGTATCGGTGAACGGCAAAGCGATTAATACTTTCTCAGAGCTCCGCGCAAAAGTGGCAACACTGGGCGCAGGTAAAGAAATCACATTAGGTGTGGTTCGAGATGGTAAGAATAAAACCTTTGATGTAACGCTTGGCGAATCTACGAATATGAAAGCTAAAGCGGAGACATTACATGAGGGACTCAAAGGTGCGGAGTTAAGCAATACAACACCAAGTGATGTAATCCAAGGTGTTAAAGTATCGAGCGTTGCAGATAACTCTCCAGCGGCTCAATATCAATTACAACAAGGTGACATTATTATCGGTGTGAACCGTCAACGAGTGAAAAACCTTGCCGAGCTTCGTACAATCGTAGAGAAACACAAAGGTGTACTGGCTCTTAATATTCAACGTGGTGAACGTACTATTTATCTTGTCATTCGTTAACCACTTTCAACGTGATAGGAAATAAGGTTTTCGATGCATAGTACTGAGTGATAAGGCTCGATCACTTTTCCTTATCGCTCAATAACTAATGAAAAGGGCAGCGCGATGACGTACTGCCCTTTTGTTATTTTTCAATGTAATGCTATTCTTCATCTTCGATGCCATTTTGGCGCTCACGCATGGAGAGGATATGCTCAGCTTTTTATTACGTTCTGTCTTTTTAGGCTTGGCTACTGCCGCAGTGGTATTACTGGCGGTTCCATCTTTGCGCAACAACGTAATTCCTGCCGCGCTTGATCCTCAACCTGTTAATATCGCATCAGTCGAGTTGACGTTTAATCAAGCGGTCCGAAGAGCAGCGCCTGCAGTGGTAAACATCTACAGCCGTAAGTATGTTGAGAATGATCGCAGTAAACTCTCGACTCAAGGTCTGGGGTCAGGTGTCATTGTTAGTGAGAAAGGCTACATCATTACTAACTATCATGTGGTTGCTCAAGCTGATCAAATTGTTGTGGCATTACAAGACGGCAGAGCCGCAGCGGCTCAGCTCGTAGGGACAGATAAACGTACTGATATAGCCGTGCTGCGTGTCGAAGGTTCGAATTTGCCCGTAATCCCTCTGAACTCTAATTACAAACCACAAGTGGGCGATGTAGTACTAGCCATCGGTAACCCATACAACCTTGGACAAACCACAACGTTCGGCATTATTTCTGCCACAGGTCGTTCATCTATTAGCGATGGTCGTCAAGCATTCATTCAAACCGATGCCGCCATCAATGAAGGTAACTCTGGTGGAGCCCTAGTGAACACACAAGGCGAGCTCGTCGGCATTAACACCGCCTCTTTTCAGCAAGCGACAGACTTAGAAACTTACGGTATTTCTTTTGCGATCCCTGCGCCGCTAGCCAGTAAGATCATGCAGAAAATCATCGCTGATGGCCGCGTGATTCGTGGTTATATTGGAATCGACGGCCAAGACATTAATGCGGTCACTGCTCGCCTGCTTGGAAATGAACACATAGGTGGTATTGTCGTACTTGGTATTGATCCAAATGGTCCAGCCAATGCGGCAGGCTTCCAAAAGCAGGACATCATTATCAGTATTGATGGCAATAAAGTGCAAGGGCGTCAGAGCGTTATGGATATCGTCACCGATTTACGTCCTGGCACCACCGTGGACGTCGGTATCATTCGCAAAGGAAAAGAGATGACCTTGAAAGTCACCATTGCCGAAGACAAGCAAGAAGCATAAAAAATCCCAGCCATTGGCTGGGATTTTTATTTGTGCGTTACTCGCTATCGCTCGGTGTTTCCGTCGTATCGGAATCATCCAGCTCAACTTCAATGCGAGTGACTCGCTGCAAACCTCTCGGTAATAACCCACCTCGGCGACCACGTTCGCCACGGAAGTTATCAAGGTCAGACGGTTTAAGACCCAACTTTCGCTTACCCGCGTACAGCGTTAACGATGCACCTTTTGGTAAAGACATTAAGTGAGATAGTACTTCTTCTCGCTCTTTTGCTTTAGCAGCAGGAATGTTGATGATCTTATTCCCTTTACCTTTCGCCAGTTGTGGCAAGTCTTTGATTGGGAACAGCAGCATGCGACCTTGGTTAGTGATTGCTAAGATTTCATCAGAGTCTAAATCTTCAATCTCTTTTGGCGTCATGATCTCAGAGTTGGCAGGTAAAGTGACGAGCGCTTTACCACTGCGGTTTTTAGACAGCAAGTCCGCGCCTTTACATACAAAGCCGTAACCTGCATCTGAACCCACCAGCCACAGCTGATCTTCTTCACTCATGATGACTTGGCGAATACTGCTACCAGCCGTAATATTCAAGCGACCGGTAATCGGCTCACCTTGACTACGAGCAGAAGGCAGTGAGTGCGATTCCAGAGAGTAACTTCGACCGTCACTACCTAGGAATACCGCAGGCTGATTACTCTTACCTCGAGCATGCGCTAAATACTTATCACCCGACTTATAGTTTAAGCCTTCGGCATCCACGTCATGGCCTTTCGCGTGACGAATCCAACCTTTCTCAGAAAGCACAACCGTGATTGGCTCACTTGGTACGAGGTCACGTTCAGTCAGCGCTTTTGCTTCTGCACGCTCAACCATTGGAGAGCGACGGTCATCACCGTATTTCTCTGCGTCTGCTTTGATTTCTTTTTTCAGTAGTGTGTTCAGACGACGCTCAGAACCGAGTAGCTGTTCTAGCTTCTCACGCTCTTTCTCTAGCTCGTCTTGCTCACCACGGATCTTCATCTCTTCTAGTTTTGCTAGATGACGAAGTTTGGTATCTAAAATTGCATCCGCTTGGATATCGGTAATACCAAAGCGTTCCATCAGCACCGCTTTTGGATCGTCTTCAGTACGGATGATCTCAATCACTTCATCTAGGTTGAGGTAAGCAACCAACAAACCTTCCAAGATGTGTAGACGAGCCATTACTTTGTCTAGGCGATGTTGTAGACGACGACGCACAGTCGTACGACGGAACTCGATCCACTCAGACAGAATTTGCACCAGACCTTTAACTTGAGGACGGTTATCCAAACCAATCATGTTCAAGTTAACGCGGTAACTGCGCTCAAGATCCGTTGATGCGAACAAGTGGTTCATCAACAAGTCACAATCGACGCGGTTTGACTTAGGCACCACAACGATACGCGTTGGGTTCTCGTGATCCGATTCGTCACGAAGATCGTCAACCATTGGCAGCTTCTTCGCACGCATCTGGTTAGCGATTTGCTCAAGCAGTTTGGCACCCGATACTTGGTGAGGCAAAGAAGTGATAACAATATCAGAACCTTCTTTATGCCAAACCGCGCGCATTTTGATGCTGCCACGACCGTTGCGGTAAATCTTCTCGATATCCGCTTGCGGCGAGATAATTTCTGCTTCTGTTGGGTAATCTGGACCTTTGACATACTGCATCACGTCCGGCAGTTCTGCTTTCGGGTTGTCGATCAAATGAATAGTCGCATCTGCGATTTCACGAACGTTGTGCGGTGGGATGTCTGTTGCCATACCAACGGCAATGCCGGTTACACCGTTAAGCAGGATGTGAGGCAGACGTGCTGGCAACATTTGTGGCTCTTTCATTGTGCCATCAAAGTTAGGTTGCCATTCAACCGTGCCCTGGCCAAGTTCGCCAAGCAATACTTCAGCAAACTTAGACAGTTTTGCTTCGGTATAACGCATTGCCGCAAATGATTTCGGATCATCTGGCGCACCCCAGTTACCTTGACCATCCACTAATGGATAGCGGTAAGAGAATGGCTGAGCCATCAATACCATCGCTTCGTAACACGCTGAATCACCGTGCGGATGGTATTTACCTAGCACGTCACCAACGGTACGTGCAGATTTTTTGTATTTTGCTGATGCAGAGAGACCAAGCTCTGACATCGCATAAATGATGCGTCGTTGAACCGGCTTTAAGCCATCACCAATGTATGGCAAGGCGCGGTCCATGATTACGTACATCGAGTAGTTCAGATAAGCGTCTTCAGTGAACTTGCGCATTGGCAATTGTTCGACGCCATCGTAGGTAATTTCTGTAGACATCCGTTACACCTCTGCCAAGTCGCCGTTGTTTTGTAGCCAAGAACGACGGTCATCTGCACGCTTTTTACCTAGCAGCATGTCCATCATTTCCATGGTCGCCGTAGAGTCGTCAATGGTTAACTGCACTAAGCGACGCGTGTTCGGATCCATGGTGGTTTCACGCAACTGAAGTGGGTTCATCTCACCCAGACCTTTGAATCGTTGCACGTTGATTTTGGCTTTCTTCTTCGACAAGCGCTCTAAAATGCCATCTTTTTCATCGTCATCGAGGGCGTAGAACACTTCTTTCCCGCAGTCGATTCGATACAGAGGCGGCATCGCCACATAGATATGGCCCGCTTCCACTAGTGCGCGGAAGTGACGAGTAAATAGAGCACAAAGCAGCGTTGCGATGTGAAGACCATCCGAGTCCGCATCGGCAAGGATACAGATCTTACCGTAACGAAGACTCTCGAGGTTGTCGCTATCTGGGTCAATACCCAAAGCAACAGAAATATCGTGTACTTCTTGAGACGCAAGAACTTGATCGGCAGAGACTTCCCACGTGTTCAAGATCTTACCACGCAGTGGCATCACGGCTTGGAATTCACGGTCACGTGCCTGTTTTGCCGAGCCACCCGCAGAGTCACCCTCCACAAAGAAGATTTCAGTGCGACTTAAGTCCTGTGCTGAACAGTCGGTCAACTTACCTGGCAGTGCTGGGCCGGACGCCACTTTCTTACGTACGACTTTTTTCGCTGCTCGCATACGACGGTGTGCGTTAGCGATACAGACTTCTGCCAATTGCTCTGCGAGCTGAGGCTTTTCGTTCAACCAAAGACTGAACGCATCTTTTACAACGCCAGAGACAAATGCCGCGGTTTGACGAGAAGACAGACGTTCTTTGGTCTGGCCTGCAAATTGCGGGTCTTGAATCTTAACCGACAGCACGTAAGAACAGCGGTCGAAAACGTCATCACCCGTTAGCTTCACGCCACGCGGTAATAGATTACGGAACTCACAGAATTCGCGCATCGCTTCCAACAAGCCTTGGCGTAAACCATTAACGTGCGTACCACCTTGAGCGGTTGGGATCAGGTTAACGTAGCTTTCGGTGATCATCTCACCACCTTCTGGCTGCCAAATTACCGCCCAGTTTGCCGCTTCGGTATCCGCCAAGAACTCACCAGTAAATGGTTCTTCAGGAATAACTGGATAGCCTTTTACACCTTCCGCAAGATAGTCTTTCAAACCATCTTCGTAGTACCACTTATAGTCTTTGCCATTAACTTTGTCGGTTAATGTGATTTCTAAGCCCGGACACAAAACCGCTTTTGCGCGCAGGTTGTTGACTAAGCGCGTCACAGAGAAGTTAGCCGAATCAAAGTACTTCGCATCAGGCCAGAAATGCACGCTGGTACCGCGATTGCGACGACCACATGTGCCAGTTACGGTCAGATCAGACACTTTCTCGCCGTGTTCAAATGCAATTTCATACACTTGACCATCACGACGAACTGTTACTTCAACGCGTTTTGACAACGCGTTTACTACAGATATACCTACCCCGTGCAAACCACCAGAGAATTGGTAGTTTTTGTTAGAGAACTTACCACCCGCATGTAGCTTACATAGAATTAGCTCTACGCCTGATACTTTCTCTTCTGGGTGGATATCAACAGGCATGCCTCGACCATCATCGATCACTTCGAGTGATTGGTCAGCATGTAGGATGACTTGTACTTTTGAGGCATGTCCGGCTAGCGCTTCATCGACACTGTTGTCGATAACTTCTTGGCCCAAATGGTTTGGGCGCGCTGTATCCGTATACATCCCTGGTCGGCGACGTACTGGCTCTAAGCCATTCAGTACTTCAATGGCACCAGCATTATATTGTTCAGTCATAATACGGAATTATTCTCAAAGTTTACTTGTTGCCTGAGTATCACCAATGGGCGTACCCATACTCAGGAAACGAAAAAGCCACCCTGTTCACATCACTAAGAGTTTGTAAACATGATGCATAACAAAGTAGCCAGGGTCCTCGACCCTTAAGATCTTTTGGCAAAACATAGTCGGAAAGCATACCGCCCATGTCAAGAAACGGTTGGATATATCAATAAAAACTATGAGCCTTTTCCAATCGCTTTCGAATTACAGTTCTAGAAATTCGATAATCTGTGCAGGATAACGCTCAAAGCCTACAAAACTGTGATCACCGCCTTGTTCTACTGTTTGCTTAGCGTCTGCAAACTTATCTACCGCTTGTCGATAGTCTAAAACCTCATCTTCTGTTTGTTGCAATAACCAAAAAGAATGTGGCGACGCGATGCTTTGTACATCAAGAGCTTTTAACTCGTCAATATGACAAGCTTCAAGTGTATAGGTTTCATGCGTATATGGGTTAGTTTGCTTACCCAAATAATCTACTAGCAACTCATAAGGCTTGACTGCGGGGTTGACCACTACCGCTTTAAACCCAAACTTGTCATTTAGCCACGTTGACATAAAACCGCCTAATGAACTGCCCACTAGACCAATTTTATAGTCGTCTTTATATTGCTCGATAATATCCAACAACATTTTCGCCGCTTGCTGAGGATAACAAGGTAACTGGGGAACAATCACCTTGATATCAGACCTATGTTGCTCGCAGTAGGCTCTCATCACATTCGCTTTCATGGAGAGTGGAGAGCTATTAAAGCCATGGATATAGAGAAGAAGTGAAGGTTTACTCATAGATATCTCGCACAAAAAAGCGAGCCCGAACAGAGAGCTCGGGCGCGTTAGTAGCCGTTAGAAGAGAAGTCTGGTTGGAACTGGCCATCAGGAAGCCGACCTACTTGGGTCGTAATATCGCCACAAGCGTGTAGTTGCAGCTCCCGCCAACCAGGCGAAGTGGTATCAAGGGCAAAATCATCCGAGTTAGGCTTAAACTGAACACAAGTTGAGGGTGCTGCCATCACTCGAATGCCCTTGTGAAGCACATTCATATCTTGATGAACATGACCACAGAGAATGCCTTTCACGTTATCAAAACGCTCGACAACCTGCCAAAACGCTTCGGCATCTTTTAAAGTATGTTGATCAAGCCACGCGCTTCCCACCAGTAACGGGTGATGATGCAACAAAACAAGTGTGTGTCTTTCTGGGTGTTCGGCTAGCTTTTCTTCGAGTAGCGTTAATTGCTGATCACTCAAGCGCCCATGAGGAACGCCAACAACTTGCGAGTCTAAAAGAATTAACTGCCAATGCTCGCCAAGCAACACATGCTCTGCGGCTTTGATTTGTGGCGAAGGCAAAACACTGCCCATATTAGGCTTGTAATCATGATTACCAGGTAGCCAAAAGCAGTCTTTCTCTAGCGGTTCAATGCCGTTGGCAAAGCGCTGATAAGATTCTGCACTATGGTCTTGGGAAATATCGCCCGTCGCCAAGATGTAATCAAACGCCACGTTGCGGCGTAAAACATCAGCAACAACAGCATTAAAGCTATCGACTGTTTTTACGCTTAGCAAACTTCCCTCATCGGCAGCAAACAGATGAGTATCCGTAATTTGTAAAAGTTTGATGCTGTCACTAGATGATTGCAAAATGAAAACCTGATTCGTCCACTATATCGTTATTTGTTATTTTCCTTTAGTGACGTGACGATCAATTGAAGGCAAGTGGTGTTCTACTGATACCACTTCGTAAACAAAACGTCAGCCATTCACCGAGGAATGTGTTTAATTGATGCTTTTCATCTTTCTGCATCAGTTGGTCATTGGGATAATCATACTTAGCTTTTATGCGAGAGAACTCTCCGCTTGAGCATACTTCGGCTACTCTCGCATCATGATAAAGCCTGACAGACATCGTCGGTAAAGGAAACACTGGCGTTTCATCACTCTGACATATCTCAACAACTGTGGTGTATTTTGTGATTTCATTCACGGTCAATTGGTAAACCATGTTCGCCGCTTGGTAGCAACGTACATCCCCAACTTCGGCAGAAGCAGGCAATAAGGCGTTCAACTTAGCGTAGTTGGTCTCATACGTTCTCATAAGACCAGCTAAATCAACATGATATTGTTGTTTTTCAGCCAATTGTGCCATTACTCACTCTCCACCGTTTGGGATTGTCCCCATTCTGACTTTAACTCTTGATGGTGTAATTGCAGCCATTGCAACGCAATAATCGACGCACCATTTTCAAATTTCCCGTCCTTCACCCATTGATACGCCGTTTCACGACTCATGACATGAACTCGGATATCTTCATTCTCATAGTCTAAACCATGAATGCCGTGCGCTTTAGACGCATCCACTTCACCAACAAAGACGTCTAGCTTTTCCGAGCAACCACCAGCCGAAGGATAATAAGAAGTGACAGGTACAACGCGCCCTACCTGAATCCCCGCTTCTTCGACAGCCTCTCGACGAATTACGGCTTCAGCAGATTCATCGCGGTCAATCATACCGGCGACAATTTCTAGCTGCCAAGGGTGTTCATGTTCCAACGCGCCAATACGAATCTGTTCAATGATTACGACCTGGTCCGTCTTTGGATCATAAGGAAGCATCGCTGCTGCGTGACCACGCTCGAACATTTCTCGTTCGACAACTCCACTCCAACCACCAGCAAATAGCCTATGCTGAAAGCGGTATTTCACCATTTTGAAAAAACCTTCAAATAAGGTTTCTTTCGAGATGACTTTTACATCTCGCGAAGTAAAATCTTGTTGTTGTTTGTCACGCTGTTGCATTCAACACCTCTCTGAGTGAATCCTGTAGTTTACTCATTGTTATTCGCTTGCTCAAAGGACTTGGCTCAACTTTTTGTATAATAGTTACAAATTAATTTAAGTCTTTGCTAAAAATTTATTGCACAAGTGGATAATTACGTGTAAAAAAGTGCAAACTTTAGAGTAAATATCGTGCAAATTGAGTTAAACTACTGAGAATTAACCAATCTATGGACCGCGGGAATAGAAAATGAAAAAATTGCTTCCACTATTTATCAGTGCAGCGCTAGGTAGCATGAGTACGTCTGCGTTCGCAGACTCTTTGGCTGAAATCTACGACTTGGCAAAACAAAATGATCCACAATTGCTCAGTGTAGCAGCACAACGTGACCAAGCTTTCGAAGCAATCACCTCAAGCCGTAGTGCTCTATTACCACAGATCAACCTTACTGCGGGTTACAATTTAACTCGTGGTGATACTGAATACGATTCAAATCTAATTAGCGACGTATCAAACGATGGCAACGCGCTAACCGCTGGCGTTAGCTTTTCACAAGCACTTTACAACCGCGCATCTTGGATCTCTCTAGATACTGCTGAGAAAAGTGCTCGCCAAGCAGACGCAACTTACGCAGCGACGCAACAGGCACTGATTCTTCGCGTGTCACAAGCGTATTTTGAAGTTCTACGCGCACAAGATAATCTTGTTTTCGTACGTGCAGAAAAAGCCGCGGTTGGCCGTCAACTTGAGCAAACTAAACAGCGTTTTGAAGTAGGTTTGTCTGCAATCACTGACGTGCATGACGCACAAGCTCAGTACGACCAAGTGCTAGCGGACGAAGTGTTGGCAGAAAACGCGCTAACTAATAGCTACGAGTCACTGCGTGAAATTACAGGCCAAGAGCACAAAGATCTCAACATTTTGGACACTGGCCGCTTCACTGCTAGCCCATCGACCGTACCAGCTGAATCCCTCATTGATGAAGCAAAAACCAAAAACCTGACCTTGCTATCATCACGTATTCTTCAAGACATTGCGCGTGACAATATTTCACTAGCAAGCTCTGGCCACCTACCAACGCTCTCTCTAGACGGTGGTTACAACTACGGTGATACTTCTCATAGCTCTCGTGACAACACGACAGACAACTTCAATATTGGTGTGAACCTTGCTGTACCGCTATACACAGGTGGTAACGTAACCTCTCAAACCAAACAAGCTGAATACGCGTACGTGGCAGCAAGCGAAGATCTTGAAGCACAGTACCGTAGCGTAGTCAAAGATGTTCGCGCACAAAACAACAACATTAACGCCTCTATCGGCGCATTACGTGCGTATGAGCAAGCGGTTATTTCTGCACGCTCTGCACTAGAAGCAACAGAAGCTGGCTTTGATGTAGGTACTCGTACTATCGTTGATGTACTGGACGCGACTCGTCGTCTATACGATGCGAACAAAAACCTATCGAACGCTCGTTACGACTACATTTTAAGTGTTCTTCAGCTACGCCAAGCAGTTGGTACGCTAAGCGAACAAGACATCTTGGACGTTGATGCAGGTTTGAAAGCGGCAAAATAACCGCTAACTGAATACTTCAGGTCTTAATAAATAAAAAACGCCAGTTGAGTTATCAGCTGGCGTTTTTTATTACTTGTAGTTCAGAGCCTAAAAGTGTCTCTGAGCATCAAGTATCAAAAAGGCCGCACTTAGCGACCTTTATGAGCAAATAGCATTTCAATGCTAACAAACAGCAGGCTTAGCCCTTACCGCCTTTGATTGCATTAATGATTTCACTGGTCGAGCAGCCATCTTCAAAGTTCAATACACGAACTTCACCACCCGCCGCAATGACTTCTTTACCACCAGCAATCTCTTCTGGTTTGTAGTCACCGCCTTTTACTAGCAAGCTTGGTAGAACTTCTGAGATCAAACGCTGCGGCGTATCTTCACTAAATGGTACAACCCAATCCACAGCGCCCAAACCTGCCAACACCGCCATGCGGCGATCGGTTGGGTTTACCGGACGACCAGGGCCTTTAAGGCGTTTTACTGACTCATCGGTATTTACCGCAACGATTAGGCGATCGCCCAGTTCAGCAGCATGGTTTAAGTAAGACACATGCCCAGCGTGCAGAATATCAAAGCAGCCATTTGTCATAACGACTTTCTCGCCACGAGCTCGTGCTTTTTTCACCGCTTCGATCAGTGCTTTTTCTGAAATCACACCGTAATCCGTGTCTTGGCTGCCATGTACCGCTTCTGCTAATTCAATCTCAGAAAGCGTTGACGTGCCTAGTTTACCAACTACAACACCTGCCGCTGCGTTTGCTAGTGCACACGCTTCTTCAAATGATTTGCCTGCGGCAACAGACGCTGCCAATACAGAGATAACCGTGTCGCCCGCACCTGTCACGTCGTACACTTCTTTCGCTTGAGTTGGAAGGTGGAACGGTTCCTGACCACGACGAATCAAGGTCATTCCGTTTTCGCTGCGTGTCACTAAAAGCGCTTCAAATTCAAACTCTTCAACCAAAGCCAATGCTTTCTCTACTAGCTCTTGGTCAGATTTCACTTTACCTACAACGTCTTCGAACTCTTTCATGTTTGGCGTAAGAAGTGTTGCGCCACGGTAGCGTTCAAAATCCGCACCTTTCGGGTCAATGAAAACCGGAATATTTGCTGCGCGCGCTTTTTGAATGTATGCCTGAACATGCTCTAACGAGCCTTTTGCGTAGTCAGACATAATCACGGCTTTAACGTTTGGCAGTGCGGCATCCATTCGAGATAACACTGGTGCAGAATCTGTGTTTTCAAACTTGTCTTCGAAGTCGAGACGAATAAGCTGTTGTCCACGGCTCATTACGCGAAGCTTCGTAATCGTTGGGTAATCAGGCAGTGCAACGAAATCGCACTTCACATTGAGTGAGCTCAGCGTCTCCGTCAGCACTTTTGCAGGCTCATCTTCCCCAGTTAGACCAACAATGTGAGCATGGCCACCTAGTGATGCGATGTTCATCGCAACGTTCGCAGCACCACCAGGACGCTCTTCATTGTTTTCTACTTTTACAACAGGAACCGGCGCTTCAGGAGAAATGCGCCCGGTTGGGCCATACCAGTAACGATCTAGCATGACATCACCGATGATGAGCACACCAGCGCTGTTGTAATCAGGTAGAATTGGTTTCATTGTTGGTCTCCAAAAATTAAATCGAAGTGAGTTTATCACAGCCCTTATCGAGGCTAAATATATGGTCTTAACTGAACCACTGATTCCAAGCCTGTTTTACCCACTCCCTTTCGGCAACAAACTTATCTTCCACCACATCAGCGTCTAAATTGAGTAGATTTCGGCGGTGTATTTCGTTGCGCATTGTCGTGTAAGCACGTATCAACTGCATTGCTTGGTCTTCGTCCATGACATTTTGCGCAATGAGCGTTTCAAAGATGCGCACATTATCACACCAACGCGTCAATTTCGGCTTATCGTGACTATAGTTGAGCACTAGGTACTGAGCGAGAAATTCGATATCGGTAATCCCACCTACATCTTGCTTGAGCATAAAGCGGCCTGGCTTTTTCCCCCCAAGATGACCGCGCATTTTTTCTCTCATTTCGACAACGTCTTTTTTCAGTTCAGCTTGATCGCGTGCTTTGCACAACACATCATGCCGCGTATTGTGAAATGCGATCGCCAGTGGTTCATCACCATAAATCATGCGCGCGCGGACAAGTGCTTGATGCTCCCATGTCCACGCGTCTTGATGTTGATAGTCGTCGAACGCGTCCGTTGGGCTAACCAACAAACCCGATGCACCGGACGGACGCAATCGGGTATCGACCTCGTATAAAATACCGGAAGCGGTGCGAGTGGAGAAAATATGAATGATACGCTGTGCTAAACGAAGGTAGAACTGACGACCATCAATCTCTTTTTTGCCGTCAGTGTAGACATTGACTGGGCAGTCATGCATGAAGACAATATCCAAATCGGAGTTATAGCCGAGCTCCCACCCTCCGACTTTACCATAACCAATTACAGCAAAGCCTTTGCCTTCACGATCTTTCACATGCGTTGGCTCGCCATACTTTTCAGATACTTGCAACCAAGCCTGACTGATCACCGCATCCACGATAGCTTCCGCTAAATAAGTTAAATGGTCACTCACTTTCATCACTGGCAATGCGCCAGCAATATCTGCCGCTGCAATACGCAAAATACAAATTTGCTTAAACTGACGCAACGCTTCCATTTGCTGTTCCATATCATCTTCAGGAATACGTGCCAAATAATCACGCAGCTCTGTACGGTAACTGTCTAATGGAATGGGATTGTACAGCTGCGCAGGGTCGATCAACTCATCAAGCAAGATAGGATAACGAGACAGCTGCTCTGAAATCATTGGGCTTGCGGTACACAAACGTACGAGCTGCACCAGAGCCGCTGGATGCTCATCCAATAATTCCAAGTAAGTTGTGCGAGTGCAGATGTTGTGTAGCAAGTGAAGTACACGAGATAAACCAAACTGTGCATCAGGATGGGCAAAGACCGCATCAAACACTTTCGGCATCAAACGGTTGAGCACTTCGCGTCCACGTGGGCCTAACGTTTTTTTGGCCAGATCGGTTTTAAAGTTGATGATGGTTTTCGCGCATGAAGCAAAGTCTTCAATCTGAATATCCTGCTGCAAGATATGCTCAAGAACGTCTTGTTTGTCGGCCATATCCCATAGCTCATGAAAATGACGAGCAACAGTAGTCCCCTCGTCTTCTTCATCATCACCAATTAGTGATTCAAAAACTTGGTGAACATTTGCCATATGCTGCTGGGTTTGCTCAATTAATTGCTCCCAACAGCTCATTTTCATCGCAGTGGCGAGCTTTAAGCGTTCGGTTTCGCAATCAGGCAGCGTCTGGGTTTGCTTATCCGCCATTGCTTGCAACAAGTTTTCTAATTGACGCAAGTACTTGTATGCAGCTTCTAGATCGCTGACTTCTTTTGGAGTAAGCAATGCCAGTTCTTCAATGCCTTGCAGCGTTTCCAACAGCCCTCGATTACGCAAAGAAGGCTCTCGACCACCTCGAATCAATTGAAAAACTTGAGCGATAAATTCAATTTCTCGGATGCCACCCGCACCTAGCTTAATGTTGTTATTCAACCCTCGGCGGCGAACCTCGCTACTGATCATCGACTTCATTCGTCGCAAAGATTGAATCGCACTGAAATCAATATAACGACGAAAAACAAAAGGGCGCAGCATTTGGCGTAGCTCTTGATACTGCGGGTACATCTCACATCCCATCACCCGAGCTTTGATCATCGCGTAACGTTCCCAATCTCGCCCCTGTTCTTGGTAATAATCTTCAAGTGCGGCATAGCTCATTACCAAGGGGCCACTTTCTCCAAATGGGCGAAGTCGCATGTCGACGCGGTAGCAAAAACCATCGAAGGTTTGTTGGTCGAGCGCTTTGATGATGCGTTGACCAAGACGAGTAAAGAACTGGGCATTGGCAATGCTGCGGCGTGCGCCTTGGGTTTCGCCATTCTCTGGATACGTGAAAATTAGATCAATATCGGAAGAAAAGTTTAACTCGCCACCACCCAGTTTCCCCATGCCGATAATTAACATCGGCTGCACTTCACCGTCCTCACTTGTTGGCGTGCCCCACTCCTGACAACACACTTGATATTGCCATTGATAGGTTTCAAAAATCATCGCTTCTGCCAACTCAGATAAGTGGCTTAAAGACGTCTCTAGCGACCATGCATGCGTGAAATCCTTCCACGCAATGTACACCATTTCTCGATTGCGAAACTGACGCAACACGCGATGACCAGACATCTCATCAGGACATTGTTCCAACAGTTCAGCAAGACGCGAGCGGTAAGACTCCTGACGACTTGGCTGCGCTAACATACTTGGCAACTCACGGGCTAGGACTTCATCGCGATGAATGGCTTCGGTTATAAATTGGCTTAAGCCCGCCACATAACGAAATTGCTGCGCAACCTCATCGGGCCAAAGGGGAAAATAACCTGCGTCTTGGGCGTTTTGTACGGCAGATTCAGCGATAGAAATCAGTGGCGAAGGCAGCTGCATTTTTCTTCCTTGTTTGAAAAGCACGGTAACTCATTCTTTATACCAGACTGAAAGCAAATAAAAACGCCCACAAAAGGTTTGTGGGCGTTTTATCAAAAGTTCGGGATCGAATATTAAACTTGGAAAGATTTGATCTTCTTGTCTAGCTCACCTGCATTATTTTGCATCATTTCAGAGGTTTCTAGCAGCTCGGTAACGACAACAACTGAGGCTTCCACCAACTCACGTACATTGGTGAGGTTTTGGCTCATCTCTTCTGCAACACTGCTTTGCTGACCAGACGCCGTCGCGATCTGGAAGTTCATGTCATTGATTTGCGTCACTTGCCCAACAATACCATCGAGCTCAGATCCAGCATTAGAAACCAGCTCGTTTCCATCTGCCGCTTCTACAACGCTTTTTTCCATGAGTTCTACCGCAGATTCAGCACTGGTTTGCAGCTGTGCGATCATCTCTTGAATTTCTACCGTCGCTTGTTGTGTACGTTGGGCAAGGTTACGAACTTCATCTGCAACCACAGCAAAACCCCGCCCAGCCTCGCCAGCTCGCGCCGCTTCAATCGCCGCATTCAGTGCAAGCAGGTTGGTTTGTTCAGAAATGCCTTGAATCGTCCCTACAACGCTACCAATGGCTTCAACACGTTCTTCAACTTGGTTAACCGCTTGTGCCGATGAAGCGATATCCGACGAAAGTTCACTCATTTTCGCCATTGTACTTTGCAAGAACTGCTGACCAGAAATTGCTTGTGCGGAAGCTTGCTCTGTTAGAGAAGATGCCGTCTGGGCATGTTCCGCAACCGTTTGGACCGTCGACGACATTTCACTCATCGCCGTAGCAAGTTGATCAATTTCGTTAAACTCTTCTTGCGCCGATTCCTTCGTTTCCGACATGCTCAGCGTCATGACTTCGGTGAGCGTTGATAATTCATCAGACGCATTAATTTGCATTTGAATAACATCGTGCAATTGTCGACGTGTCTTTTCTAATTCACGTGCCACGTCTCCGTATTCATCTTTACAATCCATACCAAATGGAACAGAGAGGTTCTTGCTCGCCATCAGTTTGATCGCGTCGCTCAGATACTGTGTTTGACGCAACATCACTCTAGCCGCCGCTAATAAGAGCACGACAAAAACCACAATCAATAAGGCGGTTTGCCAAGCAACTTGCGTTAAATATGCTTCATAATGCTGTTGGGCAACTTGCGCGTTTTGTGTCGCCGCTAAAAGTGAGTCGTAAAAAGTGTTTGCGTCCCACAGTTGTTTTGCCACGATCAGGACAGTACTGAAGACCATCAACATGACCATTTTAGGCACCAGTCGAATGTCGGATATGACCCTTTCCCATGGCTTAAATGCCAGCTTTTCCATTGTCAGTTCTCCACCGAGTCTTATATAGTCTTTATCTATAATCTTTATATTACTTATAGTTATGTTCGCGCTTTGCGTGGTTACGCGATTTATTTTGAGCTTCGTATGAAAAACAATGATATCAAAGACAGCACACGACCGATGGGCCTGTTGTCACTAATATTGTCTTTTATGGCACTATTTGTGATCTCTGGCTTGTTGTTTTTCCCGATCGATCACGAAACCCGTCAAGTTCTTATCGGTCTGGATTTCATAATCTGTAGTATTTTTCTACTACAGCTCACCATTGATTTGATCCGGTCCACAGATCGCTGGTTATTCCTTAAACGTCATTGGATAGATTTCGTGGCGAGCATCCCATTGATAGAGCCCCTGCGCTTTGCTCGTATTTTTCATATTATGCGAGTGGTATTAGTACTGCGTTCGTCAAAGTTCATTTTGCATCAGCTCAAAGAAAACCGCCGCGAAACTACGGTCGCCTCTATACTGCTATTGATGGTTATCCTCATAACGCTCGGTTCTAGTGCAATGCTGTTTATCGAAGCGAAAAACCCAGAAGCGAATATTCGCACTGGCGCCGATGCTTTGTGGTGGGTATTTGTAACGATCTCAACGGTTGGTTACGGCGATCATTATCCAGTGACCTCCATAGGAAAGTTTTTGGCTGTCATCATCATTGTTTGCGGGGTGGGTATCTTTGGTATGATCTCGGGTCTTATCACCTCTATCCTTACTGCCCCAACGAAACAACAGACGCACAGTTCAATCAATAAAGAACGTATGCTCGAGCAGCTCCTAAGCCAACAAGCGCAAATACTAGAACGACTCGATTTCATGGAAAAAGAGCTACAACAACGTAAAACAGAGACAAAAAAATAGGACCATGCGGTCCTATTTTTTTGTTCTTATCACCAGAACGATCATTCACGCCAATAAGGCTGAACTTCCACACTGATCGCTCGGGTTTGATCCATTGCATGCAAAATTGAGCGCTCTTGACGGTGCAACCAGCGTTCTAACTGCTCTTTTTCTGCGTCTTCCAGCATATCAACCAACGGGAGCAAGTGGTTCAGCATTAGCAGATCATCGATACCATGCACCAGATCCGCCCATGGTAAACGGAAGCTGTTACGCTCATCCGAGTTATACAAACTCGCGAAACCAATACCAGTATAGAGGTTACGCAATAAGCGATAACGCTGATCAACGTACTCTTGCGCCGTCAAATCGCGCTCTGCTGGGAAAGCTTCCATTAGCTCAGCCCAAGTGCGATCGAGCTGAGTAACTGAAAACGGCATGATATTACTTGCCATTTTTTCACGTGCTTTTTCATCAAGAAATGGCTGCCAACCGCGCGCTAAGATCCAGCGGCTTAGATCCAGCAGTAACCCTGTGTAACGCGCGGAATTGAGCAACCCTAGCACTTCTTCACGGCTTGGCAACTCTTGTAACTGCTGAGTCAACTCAGATACTAAGAACTTACGTGCATCCAACTTGCGCAGCACATTGCCTTTGTCATCTAAAAGCTCTTCAAGGTGTGCATGCTCATCCAACCAACTCAGTTCTTCTTCCAACCATTTAAGCTCTTGGCGCAGAATCGCGCTCGCGCGACGAGGGACAATCCCGCCAAAAATGGTCAATGTTTGACGAATGAAACGAATGGCATTACTGATTTCACGCAGTGCTTCCACGCTGTCACGCTCAGCATAAATTTGCTCGTGATAATGCCAATGAGACAAAGCGTGCTCTAAAGAGTTGATCAAGCAAAATTCAACGGTATCCGTCGGACTACTGTCCACAAGTGCCAATGATTTTACTTCATCACCCGCATAACCGCTTGCAAGTCGATAACCTTTCGCCGCTTTGCTCAAGTTACCCAAGCGCATACCACCTTGCTCGCAAAAGCTGCGTGCCAGTGTGAATAAAGCTTCGGTTTGGCCAGACTTAAGTTCCAGTTCAACTTCGCAAATTGGCTCTTGCTTCTCTTCTTCGTCTTCACCTTTGGCTACAACTAAGCCTTGGTCAAAAGCAACTTCAATCTGACTGCCATCGGGCATGCCAATCAGCCATTGTTCACGTGTGAAGTTGGTCGAGAATAATGGCATAAGCTCGGATTGCAGCGTTTCTGCATCTTTACCTGGAGGCCAAATATCTAGAGGATGAAGCGACAGATTAGGCTCGTCGCTAGTGTGCTCAGCATTGTATTCTGGTCTTTGATGTAAGCCTGCGACGACGCGTCCTGCTGTCTTTACGGTTTGGACGAATACATCATCAAAACGGCGAATTCTTAAACCAATGTCGTGCTTTCTGAGCCATTTATCGGCAGTATCAAAATAGGTGTTACCCAAGTCACGACAACTATGCTGAAGTACTTTTGTCTCAGAAATTTTTTCTTTTAAAGTTTCTGAAAATTCAGGAGAAACAAAAAACTTCAGTTCTATTTCGGTTTCCATAGCTATACCTTTCAAAGCAGATAGAAACAGGATATTGCGTAATTTCTCACACGGCAAGAGAGAAATATCGCCGGAATGATGATCTAAAACAGTTTTAATGAGCGATTTAATGCGTTACCATGCGCGCCTTTATAGCCATCGTTCAACATTTCGCCAAGCACTCAGAAATGGTGTATGTTTTTTTAAGGTTATAGTTATTAGGTTGAATGACCATGCCAGTAAATACAATTATGGGGTTATTTGCAAAGTCCCCAATTAAGCCTTTGCAACGCCACGTTGTGTGTGTCAACGAATGTTGTTCACACTTGGTGAAATTCTTTGAAGTATCTTCAAAGGGTGATTGGGAAAAAGCAGCAGAAATCCGTGCACAAATTTCTCACCTAGAGAAAGAAGCGGATGTGCTGAAACGTGAAATCCGTCTAAAACTGCCTCGCGGTTTGTTCATGCCAGTCGACCGTACTGACATGCTTGAGCTTTTGACTCAACAGGACAAACTTGCAAACCTGGCAAAAGACATTGCTGGCCGTGTATATGGTCGTCAACTTGTCATCCCTGAGGCTCTCCAACCAAACTTCCTCGCTTACGTTCAACGTTGTCTTGATGCTGCCGATCAGGCGCAAAAGGTAATCAATGAACTTGATGAATTGCTAGAAACCGGCTTCAAAGGCCGTGAAGTGACGCTCGTCGCTGAAATGATTCATCAATTAGACGTTATCGAAGATGATACCGATGCCATGCAGATTGAACTTCGCCAACAGTTGATGGTGATTGAAGCTGACATGAACCCTATCGATGTCATGTTCCTGTACAAGATTCTTGAATGGGTAGGTGGTATTGCCGACCAAGCGCAGCGCGTAGGTGCTCGTTTGGAAGTCATGCTATCTCGATCTTAAAACATAAAGTTAACGACATAACGAAGAGCATAATTAACACGTGTCATAGGGACGATGGCTATTTTCATCGTCTTATGGTTTGGCGCGCGTAAAATTTTGTTCCGCTTGTTATAAAACAACTAGGTATTACGATGGATATCCTTGCGAACTACGGCACTGTCCTGATTATTGTTGCAGCGATTTTTGGTTTCATGATGGCGATTGGTATTGGCGCGAACGACGTTGCTAATGCGATGGGTACATCTGTAGGTTCAAAAGCGCTAACTGTAAAACAAGCTATCATCATTGCGATGATCTTCGAATTTGCAGGTGCTTACCTTGCAGGCGGTGAAGTAACCGACACTATCCGTAAAGGTGTAATCGAAACTTCTTTATTTGCTAGTCAACCAGATGTTCTTGTCTACGGCATGATGTCTGCGCTTTTAGCAGCAGGTACATGGCTGCTTCTTGCTTCTTACATGGGCTGGCCAGTATCAACGACTCACTCAATCATCGGTGCAATCATTGGTTTTGCATGCGTATCTGTAGGTACTGAAGCGGTTGACTGGGGCAGCGTTCAAGGCATTGTTGGTAGCTGGATTATTACGCCAGTGATTTCAGGTTTCTTTGCTTACGTTATCTTTGTCAGCGCACAACGCCTGATTTTTGATACAGAGAACCCTCTGTTTAATGCGAAACGTTTTGTACCTGTTTACATGTTCATCACAACAATGGTGATTGCACTTGTAACCATCAAAAAAGGTCTAAAACACGTTGGTCTTCACCTGACCAATGGTGAAGCCTGGATGTGGGCAGCAGCAGTTTCAGCACTTGTGATGATTGGCGGCTACGTATACATCCAGAAAAAATTCGCTAATCGCGAAGAAGACCGCAGCTTTTCTGGCGTGGAAGGTATCTTCAGCGTTCTGATGGTTATCACCGCTTGTGCGATGGCATTTGCACACGGTTCAAACGACGTTGCAAACGCCATTGGTCCACTGTCTGCTGTCGTATCGACTGTTGAACACATGGGCGAAATCAGCACGAAAAGCACCATCGCTTGGTGGATTCTACCTCTTGGTGGTATTGGTATCGTGGTCGGTCTTGCAACACTAGGTCACAAAGTAATGGCAACCGTTGGTACAGGCATCACTGAGCTAACGCCTAGCCGCGGTTTTGCAGCACAGCTAGCAACAGCATGTACGGTAGTTCTAGCGTCTGGTACAGGCCTGCCAATTTCAACCACTCAAACATTGGTTGGTGCGGTTCTCGGTGTTGGCTTTGCTCGTGGTATCGCAGCACTGAACCTAGGCGTAGTTCGTAACATCGTGGCATCATGGATCGTTACACTACCAGCGGGTGCGTTATTGGCCGTAGTATTCTTCTACGGACTTCAAGCGATGTTCGCTTAAGACACTCGTCAATAGAATGTAAGCGCTTTGTCATTATTGACTCAAACGCACAGAAAGGGAGGCTTTGCCTCCCTTCTTTGTTGCACCGAAGTTTGAAACTGCATACTATTCGTCTATTTCCGGCTCCAATCATTCGGTGCCAACGCTGTCTCCAAGAAAAATCGTTAAGGGATTTACTGTGAAAAAACTAATCATCACGGTTTTGTTTACTTTGCTAGCAGCGCCAGCGGCCCTAGCAGCAGACCGTTATATTTCTGATGACCTCTTCACTTTTATGCACTCAGGTCCAAATAACACCTACCGTATTATTGGTAGTGTTAACGCCGGTTCTAAAGTACAACTGATTAAAACCAACCGAGATACTGGCTACACGCAAGTTCGTGATGACCGTGGTCGCACTGGTTGGGTACAAAGCAAGTTTGTGACAAACCAAGAGAGCATGGCAATTCGCCTTCCTCGCATTGAGAAAGAGCTAGCCGAAGTAAAAGAGCAGCTTGCTAATGCTCGTCAAACTTCTGATGCAGAGAAAGCAGGTCTTGTTACCTCTCTCGAAACACGTAACCAACAAATTTCAGATCTAGAAAATAAATACTCTGAGATCAGTGATCAGCTTACTTCTGTTGAAACAGAAAACCGCGAGCTACGCGCAAAGCTGGATACACAAAAAGATGACATGCTGCTTAAGTACTTCACTTATGGCGGCGGTGTTGCAGGTTTAGGTTTACTATTTGGTTTGATTCTTCCGCATGTCATGCCTCGTAGAAAGCGCTCTCCTGCGGGTTGGGCATAAACCCTTACGCTTTTATCTTTAAAAAGAACGCAAAAGCCAGTCGATATTGACTGGCTTTTTAGTTTGCTTCGTTTGATAGAAGTGAGTACTACTCCCCCATTGAACTAGAGGCTCGACGACGATCCGTTGCGCCATAAAGCTTGCCATCTTTTAGCTCAATTGCATTCAAACCGCTTACCACTGGAATAACGTGCACTGGGTAGCCAAGCTCCATAAACTCAGGCACCAACATTTCTGCGAACGTTTTCTTTTCCACCAGCAAACCAGTTGGGTCATAAGACTTGGTGCGGTCTATCTTAGTGCCATACTGGATGTTTGGTAAGTCAATAGCCTCTTGCGCTGATAAATTCCAATCCAGCACCCCAACCACGGTTTTGAGTACATACCCCGGGATTTGTGAACTACCTGGTGACCCAACCACCAAACGCAAGTTATCATCACTGTCCATCACCATTAATGGCGTAATAGCCGAACGTGGACGCTTGCCCGCTTCAATTGAGTTTTGCGTAGGCTTGCCGTTAACCGTTGGCTGAGGTGAGAAGTTAGCCATCTGCGCATTCAAGATAACGCCATCGACCATCACACCCGAGCCCATACCCGTTCCTACCGTGCTGGTCATCGCAATTGCATTTCCATCTCTATCGACGATAGAAATATGCCCTGTATCTTTGCTCTCGAAGCCTTGATATTGCGCATACTGAGTTTGCGTTATCTGTCCTGCTTTTGGATCCTCTTTTAAAGTGCCATTATCAGGGATTAAATCACGTCTCTGATCTAGATAGGCTTTAGACAATAACTGTTCAACTGGCGCTTCCACATAATCCGGATCTCCGGCATACGCAATACGATCGGCTTTTGCTATTCGCATCGCTTCAGTCATGAGACGCCAAGGTTCCACATCCGTTTTCGCCATATGGGCAATGTCATAGGGTGCAAGCAGTTCAAGACTCTGAGCGACCATCACACCGCCCGAAGCTGGGTAACCAAAAGAGACGATTTTATTACCACGGTAGTCGTTCTCAATGATGTCACGCTGCTTCACTTGGTAATGTTTAAAATCTTCTAAAGACAACTTCTCGTGTTGGTCGTCAATACGACTATTAACCGTCTCTACGATGTGCTGACCAAGCTCACCACCATAAAGGTAACTATCGCCTTGTTGCGCGATCTTCCTCAGCGTCTCAGCCATCTTAGGGTTCTTCATCAAGGTTCCCGTCGGCTTAATATCGTCCCCTTGCCAATACAAGGCTTTCACTTCCGGATCTTGCTCGAGTCGGCTTTGCTCTCTTACTACGATGTCGTAGGTGTAGCTGTTCATCGCGTACCCATTGCTCGCCAATGTAATCGCCGGCTTAATCAGCTCTGCCCATGGCAACTTGCCGTATTGTTCATGAGTGGTGTAAAGCAACCGCAACGTGCCCGGAACCGCAACAGAACGAGGGCCTAATATTTCGTTGCGACTGAGTACTTCCCCATTCTCAACAAACATTTCAGGGTTCGCGCTAGAGGGCGCTTCATCTCGACCATCAAGGGCCAGAAATTTTTTCTCGTCATGTTGATAAAACAGCGCGAAAGTCCCGCCGCCAATTCCGGTCATATCTGGCTCAACGACAGACATCACCATCTGCATCGCGACCATAGCATCAACAGCATTACCGCCTTCTTTCAATATTGAGTAACCGGTACTGCTCACGTAAGGATTCGTCGCACTGACCATGAAATCTTGCCCGCGACTATCTGGTGTAACTGGGAATGGGTCTGGCTTTGCTGCATAGCTTGTCGATGCAACAATGCTTAAAGAAAAAATCAGAATACGCATGTGTCTCTGTTTAGACTCCTATTATGTGATGGGGTCTAACGTGGACCAAGTCATTACTCCGAAGTTCGTGAAGATGGTGTCTTTTTACACAACGCTGACTGGAATCGCGCTATCAATAGATGAATGATATTGGTGCTATTTAAACGACTGAGGAAAGCTATATTTTGCTTGTTTGAGTATCTAGAAATCATCACCAGAATAGATGCAAAAGATGCTCTGAAAAATAAAAAGCCAGCGATATGATTTCGCTGGCTTGATGTGTTTCTACAAGAGTTACCCTTTCCACTCATACAACGCTGGTATACGAATTTGCTCACCTTGGAACTCAACAATCACAGCTTGCGGTTGTATTTCTCTTAGAGTGACCTGATCATCAACGACATCCCCCTGATGATACTCAACATTGTTAATTTTCACCCAACGGCGATTTTCATCACTAGCGTACATATGGGTTTGCAAATTAAGCGCAGGTAGACGCCCTTGCCACTGGTGAGCGTTGCGCTCTAAATCGTTCACGCGTGCCGTTTGTGATGACGAATTGTCATCATCTCGGGATAAGGCATTTTCGACCTTCCTAGCTAAATCTGGAGATAATGAGGATAAATCCAGATCATCCAAAGACAACCCGAGGTCCTCTTCAGCAGCAGAAGTCGTTTGGGTTGATGCTGAGTCGCGTGTTTCATCTCTGCTTGGTGTATGGCTCGTGTATTCATCGGGGGTGGTAAATGTACCAAAATCACGCGATAGCTCTGCACTTGGCCACTCTCTTGGCAATTGGGCCAACTGGGTGTTCTCTGGATAGTCTAATACTTTGAAAGGTGATACCACTTCGACCTTTTCTATCGGGGACGTTGTATCTACTTCAACACTCGGTGCAAAGAGATCTAAGTACCAAGCGACTCCGATAGCAGAAGCAGTGATTGGCAGCAAGAACAGACCTATATGTTTCACAGCTGACATTATGCGTCCTCCTTCTCTATTCTCGCCAGTTGAGGCGCATCTGGCTGAACATTTTGCTGAAGTCGGTCTAGCGTTCGCTTACCTGCAATACCATCGACACCAATTCCTTGCCAACGTTGAAATAACTCGACTCGCTCTTTCATCGCACCATCAAAAATAGACGTTTCAAGCAGTGGCTCACTCACCGCTTCTGCTAATAATCGGTCTAATACTTCAATCGCAGGGCCTTCCATGTCTAAACGTAATGTTTCATTCAGCGGAGCATGCCGCAGTTCGATAATATTGCCCTGCCACAACGGCTTTAGCCACGAAACTGGCAGACGCAGACGCTGCTTGCCATTGAGCACTTCAGCTTGGTCATTACCGACGGCATATAGAATGACATACCCAACATCACCTTGATAATTCAACTCCAAGATCACAGGGCGATTTTGTTGCATCAACAGCGGCCAAGTCGCCATTTTACGCTCACAACGCATAGTCGACTGCGGTTCTGACAAACAAAGATTATCGCGAACCGATGCTTGATACCCCCACAAACGATACAAATCATTTACAGCGAGGTTCGACTGTTTTTGTGTTAACAATAAATCACGCTGCTCATCCGTTAACTGTTGGCTTACGACGGTTGGTGTTGGCTCTACTCTTGGCTCCGTCACTTGTGTCAACACTGACGTCGCTTGAGCTGGCATATAATTCACGACCGCCCACCCCGTACTTAATGCAGCAATAAGGCCTACCGTGACAGAGCCCCAAGCAGGCCAACGGAAAGTCCGGCGCTCTTTTTTATCTTGCTGATAAATATCTGCCTGAAACTGCATCACCTCTTCACAGGCCTGCTGAACGGTTTGCTTATCCACCACCACATTACCCTGGTGATAACTAATGTTGAGGGATTTGTCACAGATAAGGTTGATGAGCCGCGGTATACCGTGACTGTATTTGGCTATAAGTTTACAAGAAGCACGATTAAACAGTTGCTGGTCGCCACCTGCTGTATGTAGTCGAAATGCGATGTAATCTTCTGTCTCTTTTTCATCCAACGGCAACAGGTGATAACGCCCGGTAATACGCTGGGCAAGTTGGCGTAGTTGTGTTGTTTGTAATAACCGCTGCAATTCAGGCTGCCCGACCAACAACACTTTGAGCAATTTTCTGGTATCGGTTTCCAAGTTGGTCAACAAGCGCAACTGCTCTAGAACGTCGGCAGCAAGGTGTTGAGCCTCATCAATGACCAGCAATGTCTGCCAGCCTGAACGATAATTACGCAGCAAATATTGATGGATAACCTGGTTTAGCTGTTTGAGGTTTGCATCTGGCGGATAGGTGATTTTGAACTCATCGCAAATGGCTTCGAGCAAGTCTCTACTCGAAAACGTGGGATTGAGAATAAGACCCGCTTTGGTGTTATCACCCAAATTCGCCAGCATCGCTTTTGCGACGGTCGTTTTGCCTGTACCTACTTCGCCAGTAAGCATAGCAAAGCCACCGCCATCGCCTAGCCCAGCTTGGAGATGTGTGATTGCCTCTTTGTGACGTTGGCTTAAATACAAATAACGTGAGTTTGGAACAATCGAAAATGGTTGTTCGACAAACCCAAAAAAGTCCTTATACATTAGGCTCTCCAGCTAAAAAACCACCTGGGAATAGTCAGACATGGTATAAACGCTCTTCTTCTATTCTTAGGAGTAAAGAAAAGTACCATTGCTTGCTACAATGTCCAACGGCATATCCATAAATTAAGAGGTAATTCGTGCAAGTTTATTTAGTAGGTGGCGCAGTTCGAGATAAATTGCTCGGAATTGATAGTTATGACAACGACTGGGTGGTCGTAGGCGCGACACCCGAGATGATGCTGTCCCAAGGATACACCGCCGTTGGTAAAGACTTTCCTGTATTTCTGCATCCCAAAAGTAAAGAAGAATATGCCCTTGCACGAACAGAGAGAAAGTCAGGTTCTGGTTACACTGGTTTTGAATGTTTCTTCGATCAAAACGTCACCTTAGAAGAAGATTTGATACGTCGTGATTTAACCATTAACGCGATGGCAATGGAGAGTGATGGCACGATCCATGACCCATATGGTGGCCAGCAAGATCTCAACGATAAACTGCTACGCCATGTATCAGACGCCTTTATTGAAGACCCTCTACGCGTTTTACGTGTCGCTCGCTTCGCAGCGAAGCTTGCTGATCTAAACTTTACGGTTGCCGACGAAACCATGCGGTTAATGCGTCACATGGCAGAGTCCGGAGAGCTGAGCACACTGACTCCCGAGCGTGTTTGGCAAGAATGGCATAAATCTCTCTCTACTCCTCGCCCTGATATTTTCTTATCGGTTCTACGAGACTGTGGTGCATTAACCGTGGTGTTACCTGAAATTGATGCACTATTTGGCGTACCTCAACCTGAGAAGTGGCATCCAGAAATCGATACTGGCATCCATACTTTGATGGTGGCAGAGCAAGCCGCAAAATTGAGTAACTCACTCCCCGTCAGGTTTGCCGCCCAAGTGCATGACTTGGGTAAGGGCGTGACGCCAGAGAGCGAATGGCCAAGCCACAAAATGCATTGCCATACAGGATTAAAACTGATCAAAAAGCTGTGCGAACGTGTCCGGGTACCAAATGAGTTTCGTGATTTAGCCTTGATGGTGTGCGAACAGCACTCCAATATTCATCGCGCGGCTGAACTTAAACCACAAACCATAATTAAAATACTCAATAAACTTGATGTGTGGCGTAAGTCCGAACGTCTGCAAGATATCTTGCTTTGCTGCCAAGCGGATCACGCTGGTCGTAAAGGACTGGAAACGCAACCATATCCACAGGCGGATATTTTTAGGCAAGCCTACCAAGCAGCAGCGGCAGTTGACGTTCAAGCCATTATCAAAGAGGGCTTTAAAGGCCCTGCGATTCGTGACGAGCAAGAAAAACGACGTATTGAAGCAGTGAAAGCAGCACTTAAGAAGTAACGAACAAACAAAAACGCCCGCGGATTTCGCGGGCGTTTTTCGTTAACATCAATTATGCACTTAATAGAAAAGCGAACAAACCGACGCCCAAAATGAGACGGTAAATCACAAACGGTGTCATGCCCATTCGTGAAATCATCTTCAAGAAGAAGTGGATACAGATGTACGCACTGATAAACGATGTGATAATGCCAGTCATTAAGAAACCAACATGGACAGGTTCACCACTGGTCACTAACTTCATGCCTAAGTAGCTACCAGCTAATGTAATGATTGGGATCGACATTAAAAACGAAAATCGGGCAGCCGCTTCTCGAGTAAAGCCAAGGTAAAGCGCTGCTGTGATGGTCGCCCCTGAACGTGAAGTTCCAGGAATCATCGCTAAGGCTTGAGCAATACCGATAAATACAGCTTTCTTCCAACCCGTTTGGTATTCATCGGCAACGAGTTTAGCGTTTTTGTCTACCCACCATAGCAACAGGCCAAATACGATCGTAGTAGTCGCGATGACGTAAGCGCTACGTAGATACACTTCAATGATGTCTTTCATCAATAAGCCGAACACACAAGCTGGAATCGTCGCAATCACGATCATCCAAGCCAATTTAGCTTCTTTACTGCGATCTCCTTTAAAGATCGAAGCAAATAACGCTTGAAACAAAGTGATTACTTCATGACGAAAATAGATCACGACAGCCATTAATGTACCGACGTGAACAGCAACATCAAAGGCTAGACCTTGGTCTTCCCATCCTAAAATAGCGGAAGGCAGGATCAAATGGGCAGAGCTTGAAATAGGCAAAAACTCTGTCAGCCCCTGAATCAGAGCCAAAATAAAGGCTTCAAAATAACTCATGTAAACAACTCAAATTAAAAATGAAAGGAAACGGGTTTGAGCGAATCGACTGGCTGCATAGCATGCCAAATGTCTGCGACTGTGCGTCCATCGCCTGGGATCACTAATTGCGGTTCGAGATCATACAGCGGCTTTGTGACAAAAGGATATTTGTAGATATCACTGCGAGGTAGCTCAGGTTTTTTCTTGGAGACGCGCTCACCGAACAACACTATATCGAGATCCAGTGTTCGATCCTGATACTTTTGCGCGTTTTCTTCGCGTCCCCACTTAAATTCAATCTCGCGTAGTTGATGGCTCAACTCTTCTAATGACAACTCGGTACGCATTGCAACGACAAAGTTGTAGAAATTCTTGCTGCTAAAACCAATAGGTTCGCATTCATATATCGGTGATACGAGGAGATTTTCTCCAAGCCGTTGCAGCTCCTGATACGCAGCAAGCACATGTTGCTCTCTTTCTACGTTCGTCCCAACACCGATATAGGTGGTGATCATGCTCGGCCTCGCTCAATCACCACACCAACAGCACGTGCTTGCGGCACGGCGCCAGGCTTCGCTAGGCGGATTTTCACCCAAGGCACTGAGAAACGCAGCATGATAAGCTCTGCTACTTCTTCAGCCACGCACTCGACCAGTAAGAAACGACCATTTTCAATGTGGTTAAGTACCGCCTCACTCACCTGCGAATAATCCAGTGCATCTTGCACATCATCACTTTTGCCCGCAGGTTTATTATCGTGTGCCATTTCAATATCTAGAACCAACTTTTGTTTGATTTGTTGCTCCCAGTCGTACACGCCAATTGTGGTGATTACTTCTAACTGTTCAATAAAAACTTTATCCAGAGCCATCTTATGTCCTTCTATTACAGAGGTCGGATACCCGTGAGGGGTAATTTGATCGTAGTATTCTATACCTAAGTAACATTTACTTTGGTCATCACAATGTTACTTAGGTATAAACTGCGAAAGCATCTTTATATACAAGAAATCACATAATGCAAGCTCTATCACAGTGAGGATTTCTGCATTATGTAAATTCGGGGTATGATAGCAACTACGCGGGAACCGAGCATTAAATTCCAATCCATCAAGGACTTCTATGGACGCACTGGCACTGATAATGACAATGGCCGCCTATTTATTAGGTTCGGTTTCCAGTGCGGTTTTGATCTGTCGACTCTTAAAACTGCCAGACCCACGCAGTGTGGGATCTAACAATCCTGGAGCAACGAACGTATTGCGTATTGGCGGACGAGGAGCCGCTGTTTCAGTCTTGTTGTGCGATATGCTCAAAGGCACTATCCCCGTGTGGGGCGGATACTTTCTTGGTATCGACCCTATCATTCTTGGCGTCATCGCCATTGCTGCCTGTCTTGGCCACATGTACCCCATCTTTTTCCACTTTAAAGGCGGAAAAGGTGTCGCAACCGCGCTTGGCGCTATCGCTCCGATTGGTTTGGACTTAACAGGATTGGTGATGTTAACTTGGCTGTCAGTAGCCGCGCTATTCCGCTATTCATCCTTAGCGGCTCTCGTCACGGTTTTGGTCACTCCGTTTTATACTTGGATGTTTAAACCGCAATACACGTTACCTGTTGCTATGCTGTGTTGCTTAATCGTATTTAAGCATCATCAAAATATTCGTCGGCTTTTGTCTGGCGACGAGCCAAAAATCGGCGAGAAGAAACTGACACAAAAAAACTCGGCTTAATGCCGAGTTTTTCGTTTAAAGAGGGATGCATTGGTTACGCATGAACTCGATTCAGGAAGTTCAACAACATTTGGTTGACGAACTCCGGCTGTTCTAAACAACTGATGTGTCCCGCTTGCGGAATTTCTACCAACTCACTGCCCGTGATACAGTCTTTCATTAAATACGATTCGAAAACCGGGCGAGGCTTATCTTCACAGCCCACCGCAATTAACGTCGGCAGAGCGAATTTTTCCGAATCTTCAATCACATCACGGCGACCAAACACCATGCGCCCCATGCGAGCTACTTCCACCGCACGCTCACCGTTCAGCTCTTCTAAACTGCGTTTGAATGAAGCGACAAGTTTAGGGTTATCCTGATTGACGTTGTTGGCAAAGAACAGCGGCACAACGGCTTCAATAATTGGCGCAGGCACTGCTTGGACTTGGCTGATGGTATCAAGCATTGCAAAATACTTTTTATACGTAACTTCTGGCTCCCAGCCAATGAAGGTATCCATCAATACCAGTGACTTAACACGTTGCGGCGCTTGAGCCGTTAGCTCCGCTCCCCACATGCCGCCAACAGATAAGCCCACTATCGAGAACTCTTCGATATCTAAATGATCCATCAATGCCAACATATGTTGTGCATAGTCGGCCAATGACTGTGTCGATGCAGGTGCAGCGTCCGATTCACCATGTGCCCAAAGATCTGGCACAATACAACGGAATGACTGGCTTAAAACCTCTACTTGCGGCGCCCACATTTGGCTATCCCAAAGGTAACTATGACCAAATAGAAGCACAGGGCCCTCACCTTTATCTAGATAAGCAAGTTGCTGACCTTCAATTTCAAACTTATTCATTGTTATATCCATTTCTTATTCTTCCACGTCATCCTAGCACTGAAACAATAGCGAACTGCTCGCATCAGTCAGAATGTAAAACGAGGCGGTTCATTGAATAATTAAAAATAAAGGCCTCTGAGGAGCAGAGACCTTTATTACACAGAACCGGTTTCAAACCTACCGCATAAATTTGACTAAGCGACAGGTGTTAGTTGATCAATTGGCCAACGTGGACGAGCCTCTACTGACATATCAGCCACTTCGCCATTCTTCAAGCGCTGCATGCCTGCGTAAGCGATCATCGCACCGTTATCTGTACAGAACTCAGTACGTGGGTAGTAAACTTCGCCGCCAACTTTCTTCGCTAACTTCTCTAACTCAGCTCGCAAACGACGGTTAGCACTCACACCACCAGCAATAACAATGCGTTTCATGCCTGTTTGCTCAAGCGCGCGCTTACATTTAATAGCCAACGTAGCACACACAGCCTCTTCAAATGCCAATGCGATGTCCGCGCGGGTTTGCTCGTCATCACCGTTTGCAGCAATCGTGTTAGCCGTAAAGGTTTTTAGACCAGAGAAACTCATGTCCAAACCGGGCACATTCGTCATTGGGCGCGGGAACTTAAAGCGGCCCGGTGTACCTTTTTCCGCCAGTTTAGATAATAGTGGACCGCCTGGGTAATCCAAACCCATTAGCTTCGCTGTTTTATCAAACGCTTCGCCCGCCGCATCATCAATCGACTCACCTAGAATTTTGTACTCACCGATGCCTCTCACTTCCACCATCATAGAGTGACCGCCCGATACTAATACCGCCACAAACGGGAACGGTGGAGGGTTATCTTCCAACATTGGGGCCAATAGGTGACCTTCCATATGATGAACAGGTACCGCTGGCACTCCCCAAGCATAAGCAATACTGCGACCGATAGTCGCACCCACTAATAGCGCCCCAACAAGACCAGGCCCCGCGGTATACGCGACACCATCGATGTCTTTTGAAGTTAAGTTCGCTTCTTTTAGTGCCTCTTTAATAAGAGGAATGGTTTTCTTTACGTGGTCACGTGAAGCCAACTCAGGCACCACACCGCCGTAATCTGCGTGCAGTTTTACTTGGCTGTATAGCTTGTGTGACAAGAGACCGTTTTCATCGTCATAAATTGCGATGCCAGTCTCGTCACAAGAGGTTTCAATACCAATAATGCGCATGGTTTTCTCAGTATGCTTTCTGTATAGAGGAAATTTGGGCGTCATATTACCTCGCCTTGGTGCTGCAAACAAATTTTGTACAGACAATAATCGACAAAAGGCTTTACAAAGTAGTTGTGATCGGATTAAAATTCCGCACCATTTTTGATCAAGCTGGTAAGAGACCTAACAATTGTGATTTGGTCTGTTGAATACCAGCGTTAACGAATAACCCCTGAGGTGAAAGGCATATGCCAGTAGTTAAAGTACGTGAAAACGAACCGTTCGACGTTGCTCTACGTCGTTTTAAGCGCTCTTGCGAAAAAGCAGGTATCCTTTCTGAAGTGCGTCGTCGTGAGCACTACGAAAAACCAACTACAGTTCGCAAACGCGCTAAAGCAGCAGCTCAAAAGCGTCACGCTAAGAAGCTAGCTCGCGAAAACGCTCGTCGCGTTCGCCTGTACTAATAACTGAGCTCCAAAAGGAATTTAGTTATGGCTCTGATTGATCAACTCAAAGAAGAGCAAAAATTAGCGATGAAAGCCAAGGACAAATTGCGCCTTGGTACTATTCGTTTAGCCCTATCAGCAATCAAGCAACGTGAAGTTGACGAACAGATTACTCTGAACGATGACGACATTCTTGCAGTATTGACCAAGATGGTTAAACAACGTCGCGATTCTGTAGCGCAGTTTGAAGCAGCGGGTCGTCAAGATCTTGCTGATGCGGAACAAGCAGAAATTACCGTTCTTGAGGACTTTATGCCTCAACCACTGACAGACGAAGAAGTAGCGGCTCTCATCGAGAACGCGATTGCTGAATCTGGCGCAGCTGGCATGCAAGACATGGGCAAAGTAATGGGCGTTCTGAAACCGCAAATTCAAGGGCGTGCAGATATGGGTAAAGTAAGCGGTTTAGTTCGCGCTAAATTGGCTTAAGGTACCCCACCCAATTGCAGCAAGCCGTGCTATCCTTTGGAGCGCACGGCTTGTTTGTATCTGGATGGATGGAATGAAATCAATGGGCAATACGCTCATTCTTTTAAGGCATTCACTCCACTCATCATCTTCTTTTTTTGTTAGGTTTTATGGCTGGACACATCCCTCGCAGTTTTATCGATGACCTTCTAGCTCGACTTGATATTGTCGATATCATCGACGCACGTGTGAAACTTAAGAAAAAAGGCAAAAACTACGGCGCATGCTGCCCGTTCCACAACGAAAAGACACCCTCATTCAGTGTCAGTCAAGAAAAGCAGTTCTACCATTGTTTTGGTTGTGGCGCGCATGGAAATGCCATCGATTTTTTGATGGAATTCGACCGACTAGAATTCGTCGAAGCCATTGAAGAACTCGCTTCATACTTGGGTTTAGATGTTCCTCGCGAACAACGTAGCGGCGGTAATGGTTCGTTTCAATCAGGCCCACAAGCAAGCAGCAGTGAAAAACGTAACCTATACGACTTAATGGGCAGCATTGCTCAATTTTATCGTAACCAACTCAAACAGCCAGCAAGTAAGGTGGCGATTGAGTATCTAAAAGATCGCGGCCTGTCTGGTGAAATCGTCCAGAAGTTTGGCATCGGCTATGTGGCTGATGAATGGGATTTAGTTCGTAAGAACTTTGGCCACAATAAAGAAAACCAAGACATGCTCGTCACAGGCGGCATGTTGATTGAAAACGATAAAGGCAACCGCTACGACCGATTCCGTGGTCGAGTGATGTTTCCTATTCGAGATAGACGCGGCCGAGTAATAGGCTTTGGTGGTCGAGTATTAGGTGATGGGACACCAAAATATCTCAACTCACCCGAAACCCCGATATTTCATAAAGGTAAAGAGTTGTATGGCCTTTATGAAGTACTACAAGCGTATCGTGAGCCACCACAAATTTTAGTGGTTGAAGGCTATATGGATGTTGTCGCGCTTGCTCAATATGGCGTAGATTATTCCGTTGCCTCATTGGGAACCTCGACAACGGGCGATCACTTGCAAGTGTTATTCAGGCAAACAAGCACCGTAGTGTGTTGTTATGACGGTGACCGCGCAGGCCGTGAAGCCGCGTGGCGTGCCATGGAAAATGCATTGCCTTACCTAACGGATGGTCGCCAGTTAAAATTCATGTTTTTGCCGGATGGAGAAGATCCCGACTCTTATATCCGACAAAACGGAAAACAAGCATTTGAGCAGCAAGTGTCTAATGCGATGCCCTTGTCTGAATTCATGTTCAGCTCATTGACTCAGCAGGTCGATATGAGCACGAAAGAAGGCATGGCAAAACTGAGTACTCTTGCGGTTCCTCTCATTGATAAAGTCCCTGGCGGCACTTTAAGACTATACTTGAGAGAATTGCTTGGCCGCCGTTTGGGTTTGGTTGATGAACGCCAACTACAGCAGCTAATTTCAAAACAAGGTAAAGAGGATAAAAGGCCTCAACCTCATAAAGAAATCAAGCGAACGCCGATGCGAGAAGTGATCGCGTTACTGATTCAAAACCCACAATACGTAAGTATGGTGCCAGATCTAACTAGCGTTAGAGATTTGCCCATTCCTGGTCTAAGTTTATTTGTTGATGTACTTGATAAATGCCAAGCGCATCCCCATATCAACACAGGCCAATTATTAGAGCATTGGCGAAACAGCCAAAATGAGACCCTTCTGTCTCGTCTCGCGAGTTGGGACATTCCACTCGATGAGGACAACCAAGAAGAAATCTTTTTAGACTCACTGGATAAAATTATTGCCCAGTGCGTAGAAAAACAAATTGAAAACCTGCAGGCCAAAGCAAGAAGTGTCGGTTTATCAGCCGAAGAGAAAAGGGAGCTGCTAGCACTTATGCTAGATTTAAAAGCGTAACCCTGTTTAATTAGTCAGCAACGATTTAATTTGTTATAGTAAGTGGTTTGCATTTCGCATACTGATTCCTTCACCAGATTACGAAGTTGGATACCGTCTATGGATCACAATCCGCAGTCACAGCTAAAGTCACTTGTTATTAAAGGCAAGGAACAAGGCTATCTGACCTACGCCGAAGTAAATGACCACCTACCTGCTGAAATCGTAGATTCAGAACAGGTAGAAGACATCATTCAGATGATCAACGACATGGGCATTAAGGTAGTAGAAACTGCTCCTGATGCTGATGATTTAGCACTGAACGATGACACAAATATTACCGATGAAGATGCAGCCGAAGCTGCAGCCGCTGCACTTTCTAGCGTAGAGAGTGAGATTGGTCGTACAACAGACCCAGTACGTATGTACATGCGTGAGATGGGTACTGTCGAACTTCTAACTCGCGAAGGCGAAATCGACATCGCAAAACGTATTGAAGAAGGTATTAACCAAGTTCAATCGTCTGTTGCTGAATACCCAGGCACAATTCCGTACATTCTTGAGCAATTTGACAAAGTTCAAGCTGAAGAACTACGTCTTACAGACCTAATTTCAGGTTTTGTAGATCCAGATGCTGACGACACCGCTGCACCAACGGCAACACACATCGGTTCTGAACTGACTGAATCTCAGTTAGAAGAAGAAGACGATGAAGACGTTGATGACGACGAAGATAGCGATGACGATTCAGATGATTCTGAAGAAGATGTAGGTATCGATCCTGAATTAGCGCTAGAGAAATTCAACCAACTACGCAGCACCTATCAAAATCTTCAATTAGCAATCAACGAGTACGGCTATAACAGCCCGAAAGCAACCGTTGCTAATGAAATGATGCTAGACGTATTCCGCGAGTTTCGTCTAACGCCTAAACAGTTTGATCACCTAGTGAATGAACTGCGTACTGCTATGGATCGCGTTCGTACACAAGAGCGTCTGATCATGAAGTCTGTGGTTGAATACGGCAAAATGCCGAAGAAATCATTCATCGCGCTGTTCACTGGTAATGAATCAAGTGAAGCTTGGCTGGATGAAGTTCTTGCTTCAGACAAGCCATACGCTGAAAAGATCAAACGTAACGAAGAAGAAATCCGTCGTTCAATCGCTAAGCTAAAAATGATTGAAGAAGAGACTTCTCTAAACGTACAGAACATTAAAGACATCAGCCGTCGTATGTCTATCGGTGAAGCAAAAGCTCGCCGTGCGAAGAAAGAGATGGTTGAAGCGAACTTGCGTCTTGTAATTTCTATCGCGAAGAAATACACCAACCGTGGCCTACAGTTCTTGGATCTGATCCAGGAAGGTAACATCGGTCTGATGAAAGCGGTAGATAAGTTCGAATATCGTCGTGGTTACAAGTTCTCGACTTACGCAACGTGGTGGATCCGTCAGGCAATCACTCGTTCAATCGCGGACCAAGCACGTACGATTCGTATCCCGGTACACATGATCGAAACGATCAACAAGCTAAACCGTATTTCTCGTCAAATGTTGCAAGAGATGGGTCGCGAGCCACTACCGGAAGAACTGGCAGAGCGCATGCAAATGCCAGAAGACAAGATTCGTAAAGTTCTAAAAATCGCTAAAGAGCCTATCTCAATGGAGACACCAATCGGTGACGACGAAGATTCGCATCTAGGTGATTTTATCGAAGATACAACGCTAGAACTTCCGCTAGATTCTGCAACTGCAACTAGCCTTAAGGTGGCAACAAAAGACGTGCTTGCAGGTCTAACGCCACGTGAAGCGAAAGTACTTCGTATGCGTTTTGGTATTGACATGAACACTGACCATACTCTAGAAGAAGTTGGTAAGCAGTTCGACGTTACTCGTGAGCGTATCCGTCAGATCGAAGCAAAAGCACTACGTAAACTTCGTCACCCAAGCCGCTCAGAGACTCTGCGCAGCTTCCTAGACGAATAATCGCAGCGCATACAAGCTTTTAGAAATCAAAAAAGGTGACTTTAGGTCACCTTTTTTATTATCTACTGTTCTAAGTGGATAAAAACTAAGCGCAATTGCCCTAGTTGGTATCTAGACACCTTGCAACGCTTCCCCTATAATCGTTGTCCTATTAAGGCCCCTTAGCTCAGTGGTTAGAGCAGTCGACTCATAATCGATTGGTCCGCAGTTCAAGTCTGCGAGGGGCCACCATATTTCGAAAGGCGTAGCAGGTTAATACCTACTACGCCTTTTTTGTATCTTATATCTTTGGGTACAGTTTCGGTTGCGGTAACTCGTCACTAACCTCGTAATAGCTTTTCTTCTTCCCCTCTTCTTTAACTATTATCTGGCTTTCTATACGAGCAATAGAAACAAAATGTCTGCTCGTGATTTAAACCATTGACCCTCAGACAACTTCTGATAGGATGGACATATAAACGTATGGACGTCTAAAACAAAAATGGAGCTACAATGAAAAATATTGGTCACTTAAAGAAACTAGCTTTGATTCTCACGGCAGTAGTCGGCTTAAGCGCTTGTGGAGAAAAAGATGACTCTGTCATTAAAGTGGGCGCGACAGTTGGGCCACATGCACAAGTAGTCGAGGCGGTAGCGAAGGAAGCAGCGAAGCAAGGTTTGAATGTCGAAGTCATTGAGTTTTCTGACTACGTGACACCTAATGCCGCTCTTAGCGATGGTAGCATCGATATTAATAGCTATCAGCACCAGCCATTTTTAGACAACTTCAACAGTAGCCATAACGCCCAATTAGTATCAATTGGTCAGTCCATTCTTATGCGTATGGGGCTTTATTCCAATAAGTATCGCTCACTGCAAGAGCTTCCAAACAATGCACGTATAGCGCTTCCAAATGACCCTACCAACGGTGGTCGTGGTCTGTTGCTACTCGCCGATGCAGGTTTAATTGAGCTGAAACAGGGTGTTGGCCATAAAGCCGCCCTAACTGATATCAAAAAAAACGCAAAATCATTTGAATTTGTCGAGGTAGATGCCGCTCAGCTACCAAGAACATTAGATGATGTGGACGCGGCTGCGATTACAATGAACTACGTAATGTCTTCTGGTTTAGATCCGAAGAAACACAGTATCTATCTTGAAGCAAAAGACGCCCCATTAGCAGTCATGGTCATCGCCACTCGTGACGCAGACAAAAATAATGAAGCGTATAAAAAGTTCGTTTCTATTTATCAATCTCAAGCGATTCGTGATTATCTCGATCGCACTTTCAAAGGCACAATCGAAGCAGCTTTTTAATCAATAAAGCAGCGAATACTTTGCCCCACGAATCAGATAGAAAAGAGGCTAATGTTTTCTCATAGCCTCTTCTTTTCATTACTCACTAAATCGACTCATTATCGACTTTCAGCCTCTAACTTCATTGCCAAATAAGCTTGATCAGCAGAAACCAATTCAGGGCGGTTAATCAACTTCCAGAGGAAGTATGGTGGGATTAAAAATACGATGAAGTAGAGAGATTCATGGAAAAAAACATCGGCTATCGTTTGCTGATGCTCCCAAAGTGCCGTCAGTGCGAAGAGCTCTAACATCACGCCTAATACGCCAAAGACGACAGAGACAACAATCGCTAAACCCAGTAGTTCTCTAACAAAGTGCTTGTATGCCATGATACTAATTCCTTCTAGCAATAAGTCATACTAACTTACGCTCATAAGAAACAAGTGAGCTTGATTATTATCAAACTCACCTCATCACTGTTAAGAACTTAGTTTTATAAAAAAGTACTTGTATATAGCGTCAGCGAAGACTGATTTCCCTATCACAGAGCATAGATACCTCTACAAATAGAAGGTGATGGAACGACCAACTATTGACTATATGAGCGCAACTTTAATCAGATAAGTAATATTGAACCGTCGATACCACTCGTACTTTCTTAATGTAAGGCGTGTTGCTGTCTCGGTCATAAATCGAGAACTGCCCTTGAGTTGCACGTTTGATCTTACCCAGTGAACTCTGTGAGTCTTTCGCAAATTTCTCAGCCACTTCACGCGCATTCTTAGTCGCTTCTTCGATCATGTCTGGCTTCACATCATTCAGCTTAGTAAAGCTGTACTCAACACGATTTGCATAAGGATCTTGGTTAAGCAAAACGCCTTGCTTTCCTAGCTCACCTATTTCATTGATTGCCGCTCGAACAACATCAACACTCTGGCTATAAACCGTAACGGTTCGCGAGGCCAAATAACGATACTCAATGTCTTGCTCGCTCCCATATTGCTGTGCTTTTCTGTCAATGACCGCTGGGGAAGAAAGGGAAACGCTGGTTTCAGGAAGCCCTTTGGCACTTAGAAAGTCCAAAATCAAACGGGTTTGCTGGTCAATTTCATCAAACATGGCTCCCATATCATTACTCGCTAGAGTAAATTGAATCGGCCAAATCACCGTATCAGCAGGATACTCACGCTCCGACAAACCTTTTACTGTCACGACTCTTTCATAGGCTCGGTATTTCACCGCCGTCTGCTGCATAAAATAGCCAAGTATGCCAAGACCAAGTATCAAACTTAGCCCAATCCAAAGTGCTGCTTTATTGGAAACTCGTTCCATTATTTCCCCCTGATAAATATCAACTTAGCTTAATCTTTGTTCTAGATAAGATAGCCTATCTCTTGTTTTAAGAGGGAGACATAACGCGAGTTTTGATTCATAGCACAGTGATATACCGTTTTCTTTAGTCAATAAAGCTTCATTGGTTTGTCACCAAAGGCTCATGCTTTTGCCTCTGAATTGTCATCTGTAATTTCTACTATCCAATCAGCAACTTGTACGCTGAGGTAAATATGGATAGTTCGACCCCTTTTCGTCTCCCACGTAAAACGCCGTTTGGCATTGGTGAAAACGTTGCTGAATGGGCAACCGGTTTAAACCAACTTGATAAGTTCTACGCCCAACGCCCCGTTAATGCCGATACCAAAACTTTTCTCCGCTTCACGCTGGATGTCTTAGGTATCGACTATCGTATTGCTCATGGTTCACTCGATTCAGTTCCCAAACAAGGTGCTACCGTCATTGTGGCGAACCATCCGCTTGGTTGTGTGGAAGGCGTGATCTTGGCTGAATTACTGTTGATGGTCAGAGACGATATCCAAATCCTAGCCAATCAATACCTGAAAACCGTGCCGGAGTTAGATCAGCTCTTTATTGGTGTCGATGTATTTGAAGGCAAAGACGCCGTCAAATCGAATATGAAAGCCCTGAGAGCGGCCAATAAACACCTCGCAAGTGGCGGCTTATTGCTTGTCTTTCCTGCCGGCGAGGTTTCCCAGTTAGTCGATGCCAAACAGCAACGCTTGGAAGACAAAGCGTGGAGTCGAAGCGTAAGCAGCCTAATCCGAAAAAACAAAGCAACAACAGTTCCAGTGTTCATCAGTGGTCAGAACTCGAAACGCTTCTATATGGCAGGGAAAATCCATCCACTTTTGCGTACCCTACTGCTTGGTCGAGAGTTGCTAAACAAACATGCGCAAACCATTGATTTATCTTTTGGCCAAGTGATCAAATTCAAAGAGATCAACACACTTAACGATGATCAAGTGGTGAACTATTTGCGGCTCAACACTTACTTGCTCAATCGTGAAACCCATTCAGTGAAGCCTTCTTCTTCATCAGAAATGCTCTCTCCAATAGCGGCAGGGTTACCCGTAGGCGAATTGCTTGAAGAGCTGAACAACTTACCAAAAGAGTCCAAGCTGCTAACAAGTGGTGAGTTCGATGTTTACTGCACGGAGTCGCAGAACATCCCTTCCCTACTGCATGAAATTGGTCGCCTACGTGAGCTCAATTTTCGACAGGTTGGCGAAGGGACAGGACTAGCAATAGACATTGACCATTTCGATCATGATTACCTGCATCTGTTTGTGTGGGACAGAGAAAACCAATGCTTGGTGGGCGCGTATCGTTTAGGTCTAGTTGATCAACTGATTGAAAAGCGCGGCGTAGCAGGTCTGTATTCACGAACGTTGTTTAACTATGACCAACGCTTTATAGACCAAATGGGTAAATCCATCGAAATGGGGCGCTCAGTGATTGCACAGCAATATCAGAAGAGCATGAGCGCGCTACTGTTGCTGTGGAAAGGCATCGCAACCTTCGTTCATCAAAATCCTGATTACACTCACCTATTTGGTCCGGTAAGCATTAGCAACGATTATAGCGATACTGCACGTCAATTACTGGCTCAATCAATGACACTGCACCACTACGACAACAACTGTGCAGAATACGTCACGCCTTCTAACCCACTTCCTGAGCACCACCGTGACTGGAATACCAGCATGCTCACCGCTCTGGGTGATTTACAGCTATTGTCACGTGTCATTGCCAGAATCGATGAAGGGAAAGGAGTGCCCGTTTTGCTGCGTCAGTACTTAAGCCTCAATGGCAAGCTGGTATGCTTCAACATCGACCCTGCATTCAATAACGCTCTAGATGGATTGATTATGGTGGATTTGCGCGATGTTCAAGAAAAGACGTTGGCAAGGTATATGGGACGCGAGCAAGCTCATGACTACCTCGTCTATCATACTAATAGCAACGATGATTAAGAACAGTGATTAAGTAGAGAGTTGGGAATCACAAGAAGAACCGTGTGGCGACTCTCTTTATTTACCCTTTCATCAACTAATTAGGCGTGCTCCGTGAAGTGCGCCGAAAAGACTCTCATAGATACAATCTATCGAAAGATCTAGATAGCATTTATCTCACCAATTCCGTCACAAACTTTCACAAAAAACAAAAACAAATCCAGGTCACACTTTAAATCCACCACAACTCAATACAAAACGTGACATTGATCATTACAAGTATTTAATTCGAATTTCAAAAAAAATCAAAAGTGATCAAAGTCACAAAGTATTTTAATTTTAAATTTGTCAGAAGATCGGATTGATCACTAAGATTTTTATTGACAGATTTGAAAGTGGCTTTTTGTTATTAAGTTACAAGTTAATAAGTTGAACTTGGTCACTTAAAAACCGTTTCTCAGCCTAAGAAATGCGGGCGTAGATCACGAAAAACCCGTTGTCAGTTCCAATTGGAAAATGTGTGGTAAATTGATTGGGTACTAAGCAATCAAACAAACGGTTTTGGCGAACCGTTTACTACAACAAGATTCATCAGAACATCGAACGGGGAATTGTTATGATATCACCAGATGCCAAGATCAAGATACAAAATTTTGGTCGTTTTCTGTCAAACATGGTAATGCCAAACATCGGCGCGTTTATCGCGTGGGGCTTTATCACTGCTCTATTTATCCCAACTGGATGGCTACCAAACGAAACGTTAGCCTCTATGGTTGGCCCAATGATTACCTACTTGCTGCCACTACTTATCGGTTACACCGGTGGTAAATTAGTTGGCGGCGATCGTGGTGCGGTAGTCGGTGCAATCACAACAATGGGTGTGATTGTCGGCACAGACATCCCAATGTTTATGGGGGCAATGATGGTCGGCCCAATGGGCGGCTGGGCTATCAAGAAATTCGATAACTACATCGATGGTAAAGTAAAAAGTGGCTTCGAGATGTTGGTTAACAACTTCTCTGCGGGCATCATCGGCATGCTATGTGCGATCCTTGCCTTCATCTTTATCGGTCCATTCGTAAAAATTCTTTCTGGTGGCTTGGCGGCTGGCGTTAACTTCCTAGTTTCTGCTCACCTACTACCACTGACTTCAATCTTCGTTGAACCTGCGAAGATCCTGTTCCTAAATAACGCGATCAACCACGGTATCTTCTCTCCACTGGGTATCCAACAAGCGTCTGAGACAGGTCAATCGATCTTCTTCCTAATCGAAGCAAACCCTGGTCCTGGTCTAGGTATCCTGCTAGCTTACATGGTGTTTGGTAAAGGTACGGCTCGTCAAACTGCAGGTGGTGCATCAATCATCCACTTCTTCGGCGGTATCCACGAGATTTACTTCCCATACATCCTAATGAACCCTCGCCTAATCCTTGCGGCTATCGCAGGTGGTATGACTGGCGTATTCGTTCTAACTATCTTTAACGCAGGTATCGTTTCTCCAGCATCACCAGGTTCAATCTTTGCAATCTTGTTGATGACTCAGAAAGGCTCAATCGTTGGTGTTCTAGCGTCTATCGCAGCAGCAACAGGCGTGTCATTCGCCGTAGCAGCACTGCTAATGAAGACTCAAACGTCAACAGAAGAAGACGGTGATGAAGCAGCACTAGAAAAAGCAACATCACAAATGAAAGACATGAAATCTGCATCTAAAAACGATGCGGTGGTAAACAACCAAAGCAAAGGTGACGTAGACCTAGCGACAGTACAAAGCATCATTGTCGCTTGTGATGCGGGCATGGGCTCGAGTGCAATGGGCGCGAGCATGCTACGCAAAAAGGTTCAAGACGCAGGTCTGAACATCCACGTAACCAACCTTGCCATTAACAGCTTACCAGAGAGTGCAGATATCGTGATTACTCATAAAGACTTAACGGATCGTGCACGTAAGCATGCTCCAAACGCACACCACATTTCATTGACTAACTTCCTAGACAGCGAGATGTACAACCAGCTAGTCACCAAACTACTAGCAGCGCAAAACCAATCCGCAGCCAATGACGACCAAATGGTAAAAGTTTCGCTCGTGGCAGCAAACGACGACAACTTCGAGCCACAGCAAACGTCGGTGTTCCAAATCCAGCGTGAAAACATTCACCTAGGTTTGAAAGCTGCCAACAAAGAAGAAGCGATTCGCTTCGCGGGCAACAAGTTGGTCGAACTTGGCTACGCAGAACCAGAATACGTAGACGCGATGTTTGAGCGTGAAGCATTGGTTTCTACTTACCTAGGCGAATCTATCGCAGTACCTCACGGCACGGTAGAAGCGAAAGACCGCGTGAAGAAAACCGGCATTGTAATCTGCCAATACCCATCGGGTATCCAATTTACTGAAGACGACGATGATGTAGCGAAACTGGTTATCGGCATTGCCGCTAAGAACGATGAGCACATCCAGGTGATTACCACCATTACGAACGCGCTCGATGAGCCGGAGGCAATTGAGAAGCTAACCAGCACCAACGATGTGGAAGAGATTCTGAACATCCTTGGCGGTCAACAAGCGGCTTAATTACCCCTTTAATTTGCTCCTGAGGCAAATGAGGTCAGCTGTCACCCCCTATGCGGTTGGCCTCCCCCTAGTTTCGTAAGTCAACATTTTAGACATTGGTAGGTAAGAATTATGAAAAACGCAGTTCATTTTGGCGCAGGTAACATTGGTCGTGGCTTCATCGGAAAACTCTTAGCAGATGCAGAAGTCGAGGTCACATTTGCAGACGTTGACGCTCCACTCGTAGACCAACTGAGTCACAAGCAAGAATACAAAGTAAAAGTGGTCGGTACTGAGTGCCAAATCGACACAGTAACTCACGTCACCGCGGTAAACTCAGCCAGTGAAGATGTCATCGACCGCATTGTAAAAACCGACTTGGTAACAACAGCGGTTGGCCCTAACGTACTGGACATCATTGCAAAAACCATCGCTACCGGCATTGCTAAACGCTTTGCAGCAGGTAACGATAAACCATTGAACATCATCGCGTGCGAAAACATGGTTCGTGGCACAACTCACCTAAAAGGTGAAGTGTACAAACATTTGGATGAATCATTACACGCGAAAGCAGACGAGCTAGTTGGCTTCGTCGACTCCGCAGTGGACCGCATCGTACCACCAGCAGAAGCGGCGAACGATGACCCACTAGAAGTCACTGTAGAGAGCTTTAGCGAATGGATTGTGGATGAGCAGCAATTCAAGGGCGAAATCCCTGACATCGCAGGCATGGAAAAAACCAACAACCTAATGGCGTTTGTAGAGCGTAAGCTGTTCACTCTCAATACAGGTCACTGCATTACCGCTTACCTAGGTTGCTTAAAAGGCCATCGCACTATTCGTGAAGCGATCGAAGACCCAAGTATTCATTCTGAAGTAAAACAGGCGATGCAAGAGAGTGGTGAAGTGCTGATCAAACGTTACGGCTTCGACCGTGACATGCACAACGCCTACATCGAGAAGATTCTGGGACGCTTTGCCAACCCATACTTAGTGGATGAGGTGGATCGCGTAGGTCGTCAACCAATTCGAAAATTGGGTGCAAACGATAGATTAGTGAAGCCTTTACTCGGTACAATTGAGTATGGCACTGAAAATCAAACACTTTTGAAAGGCATTGCCGCTGCGTTGAAGTACACTAACGACACTGACCCACAAGCCGTAGAGCTACAAAACTCATTAAAAGAAGTGGGTGTGAAGAAGACGCTAGCGACATACACAGGTCTTGCAGAAGACAGTGCTGAAGTGGCTCAAATCGAGACACTTTACAACCAACTTTGATTTACCTAGGGGAGCTCGGCTCCCCTTCTATGTCCTTCTCTGCTTGAAGAGTTGGGATAGCTAATAATTAGAAATGTATTCAGTATATGGCAGATAACATCAACGAAACCGAGATCATTGAGCGATTAAACAGCGCCCCATCGGTACGAGGCTTTTTCATTGCAGCAGTCGACGTTTTTAACGATTCGATCGACGGGTTGGTGCAAAGAATCTTTCGTAAAGATAACTTCGCTGTTCAATCGGTTGTCGGTCCGCTGCTACAAGACTCTGGACCGCTGGGCGATCTATCTGTTCGTTTGAAGTTATTGTTTGGCTTGGGAGTGCTCCCCGATGACATTTACCACGACATCGAAGACATCATCAAACTCAAAAACCAACTCAATAGTGACGCTTCAGATTACGAATTCACTGACCCGAATATTCTAGAACCAATTAAGAAACTGCACTTGGTGAAGAAAATGGGCATGGTGCAACTGGAAGTCAGCGAACCAGATGACGACATCGACCTTGAGTTTTATCAGCTACAGCTGCAACGTCAACAACAAATCATTAAGTCAGGGCTCTCACTTGCCATTGTCGAGATTTGCAATGAGCTCGGCAAAGACAGCCCTTTTTAATCGAAAAACTGGCAAGGAAGCCTCCTCAACTCGCCCCTCTTTTTGCACATTCTTCTATACAACGTGCGTGAAAGCCATCACAGTCCATATTCCGATGTCTCTGTAACATCAGACCAATCTATCGCTAGTATTGAAACGGTATCGCATGCTTTCAATCGAAGACACTAAAACTAAGTGGGAGTTTTTCCAGAAACACCACTGGGTATCTCCAGAATTTTCCCGCACTCCCGTCCTCGAGTCGTGGGAGCGTTGCATAAAGCAATGCAGCCCTTACACTTGGTCAAAACCACATATTGCCTCTGGATTTACCTTCTCATCTCTAATGAAGCGCAACGAACATCTCATCGAATGCGCCACGACCGTACTTGAAGACACTTACGACATGCTAGGGGACGAAGACCTGGTATTGATGGTGACTGACGGCAACGGCTGCGTTCTATCTGTTGTGGGACATAACTCAATGCAACAAGAGATGCAGGCGCTCGGTATTAAACAAGGCTGCTTTCTCTCCGAAGGAAAGATAGGCACAAATGCAGTCAATCTCTGTATCAATACTCATATCCCGTGTGAAGTTTTTGCTGCCGAACATTTCAATCGCCACTTGCACTCTTATGCCTCTGTAGCGGCGCCTGTTTTTGACCAATTTGGCAAATTACGCGGTACAACATGCCTTTTCAGAAAAGCGGAAAGCTATAAGAAAGAAGACTTAGTCATCATCGCGTCGAGCGCGAAAGAAGTCAGCTTGCAAATCCACATTCAGTCGGAACAAGAAAACATGAACCGCCTTACTTGTGCGCACAACGCAACGTTAGAATGCATGGATGACGGCCTTCTGGCCTGGGATGAAGAAAGCCGTATAACCATGGTAAATCACCAGTCCGAGCGTTTGTTAAACATTGAAGCCAGTCAGGTCTTGGATAAAGAAGTCTTTGCTGTTTTGCGCTTCCCACCGAATGTCCTTACTAGTATTGAGTCAGGTGCGAGCATAAACCGTAAACTCACAACGGTAGAGGTTCGTGGCGAGTTTGTTGAAGCGATCATCACCTTGCGTCCACTCAACGACGGCACACACTTATTGTTCTTGCACCCTATCGATAAAATTCGCGAACTTGCTCAACAACAAATAGGTGGCAGTGCGCGCTATACGTTCAGCACTTTGCCTGTCATTTCACGAAAAATGAAGCATGTCATTACCGTTGCAAAACGGGCCATAAAGTCCAAATCACCGATTCTAATTACGGGTGAAGAAGGTGTAGGAAAAGCCACTCTCGCCATGGCGATCCATAACGAAAGCACTTACAAAGAAGGGCCGTTCATTACGCTCAACTGCCGCTCCATCAATACAGAGCAACTGGTCAAAGAAACCCTAGGCTACGACGAAGGGCAAGGCATGCCTTCTAAGTTTGAACTCGCCCATGGCGGTACGCTCTTTTTAGAAAAGGTGGAATATCTGTCGCCCGATTTACAAGCCGTGCTACTTAAGTTGTTAAAAACTGGACTCGTCAGCCGCAGCGACAGTTTGCGATTGATCCCCGTAGACTTTCAACTTATTACCAGCACCGCTTCAGAGATCAGCGAGTATGTCACTCAGCGCTCATTTGGTCGGCAACTTTATTATGAAATCTCCTCGAACGAGCTGCATATTCCGCCACTACGAAAGCGTAAAGAAGACATTGAATTTCTCGTCCAGCAGCTTATCAGCCATTATGAACGCCGCCACAATGTGACGATCTCGATAGAGCCAGTCGCACTGGAAGCGTTGATGAATTTTCGTTGGTCAGGCAACAATTCTGAATTAAGAAACCGAACTGAGCGAATTTTGCTGAACCGCAGTTCCAACTTAATCAAGCTGAACGATATTCCTGAAGACATTAAACTGAATTCTCGCCATACCGCAGAAAATACGCCAGTAATCACGTTAGAAGAAGCCGAGAGAAGAGCGATTGTTCAGGCTTGGAATCAGTGTGATGGCAAAATGCATGATATGGCGAAAGCATTGCAAATTGGCCGCACGACCTTATGGAGAAAAATTAATAAGTTTGGGCTGCAGGAGCAAATGAAGCTGTATTAAGTCGTGAATTGGCGTTCCTATAACAAAAGTAAAACCGGCGTAAGCACGCCGGTATAGATGAACTAACGATACGGTTTCGATTAAACATCGACAGACAGCTGACGAATCTGCGCTTTTAGTCCCGGGAGCATACTCGAACTGGCGCTGAATTTTCGCAACCCCACGCGAAGCAATGTTTCTGTGGCATTTGGATCGCCAGCCATCTCACCACACATACTAACCGGTATGCCCGCGCGATCGCCTGCTGCACACGTGAGCTCAATGGCTTTTAGTACCGATGGTTCAAAGTAGTTCACCAATTCAGCAACAGCGGCGTTACCTCGATCGGCAGCCATAACATATTGAGTCAAATCATTGGTGCCAATAGAGAAAAAGTCGACTTCTTGGGCTAACGCATCAGCATTTAACACCGCGGCTGGTACCTCAATCATAATACCAACGGGCAAATGAGTCACATCCAAGCCGAGTTGGTTTGCTTGATGCGCCAACAGCACTTTTACTTTTCTCACTTCTTCAACCTGAGCCACCATCGGTATCATCAATTGAATATTCGGTTGCTCGTGAAAGGCTCTCAGAATGGCTCGAAGTTGAGCGGTAAACAATGACTCATGTTGAAGGCACAACCGCACCCCTCTCAAACCTAAAAATGGATTATCTTCCGCTGGCATAGGATAAGCGGCTAAAGGCTTATCACCGCCAACATCTAGACTACGAATCGTAAGTGGCTTATCACCAAGTGCGGCGGCAATATCACGATACACTTGGTATTGCGCTTCCTCAGTTGGCAACTCATCACTGTTTTGAAATAGAAACTCAGTCCGAAATAGACCAACGCCCTCAGCTCCTGATGTTAGTGCATCATCAATATCTTTCGGTCCACCAATATTGGCGAGTACTGGAATATGGACACCATCACAGGTGACTGCGGCTTGCTGAGCACTCGCTAGTGCACTTTGTCGGGTGCTTTGCCACTCAATTTGTTGCGCTTCTAATTCCTGCTGTATGGCATCTGAAGGAGAGAACCATAAATGCCCTCGAAAGCCATCAATAGTCACCACTTGACCAGCACGCACAGCATCAAGGCAGCCCTGAGCTTTAACGATGGCAGGAATCCCCATCGCACGGGCAAGAATCGCACTGTGAGAGGTTTTCCCTCCCTCACTCAAACAGATACCAAGCACTTTCGATTTATCAAGCCCGGCCACATCAGAAGGCATCAGGTCGCGGGCCAACAAAATACTCGGTTCCTGAATGTCGATGGCATTAGGCGTTACGCCTGTCATTTCGACCATAACTTGGCGTGCGATATCATGCACATCTGCTTCGCGCTCCCGCATGTACTGACTTTCTGCCTGGCGAAACTCTTCGGCCAACGTTTGTAGTGATTCTATCCAAGCTTGCTCGGCTATCATGCCCGTTTGAATTCGCGACTCGACCGATGCCCATAATTCTGGGTCACTGAGCATCATGCTATGAGCGGAAAATATTTCCCCTTTCGGCTGCTTCGCTTGCTCCTGCAAATGTTGAACAACCACACCTATCGCACGCTTAACCCGTTCAATTTCATCTTGTTCACTTTGGAAATCACGTTCAGGCACTGCTGGCATTTCATGAGTAAAAAGGACAGCAGGAGCAGTAGCGATACCGTCATTGACTCGAATACCAACAACAGCACCTTCAATCTGACTTGAGGCCATGCCATCGAGCAGAGTATCTGAACTTTCTTCAGGTTCGACAATGCCTTGCTCAACCGCCTCTTTTTCTCCGAAGTGCTCACTAGCTAAGGCCTCAAATGCCTTGATTGCTTCACTGGATTGAGAGCCGAGTGCGCACAGCGTGATCGTCTCTTGGCTACGAACGCCAAGTTTCGCAATGCTGTTTAAGCTTTTCGCGTTCACATGGCGCTCGCCTTTTTTCAACCATAATTGGCAGTCAAAAGGCGCGAGTGCACCAACAATGGCCGCAGCGGGACGAGCATGTAACCCATGCGGATTTTGCACTACCCAATCAAATGTCCGCTCTTGCTCAAAGTTCTCTGATACTGGCACTATCTCCGCGGATGTTAGTGGCTGCTCACCAAGGTGCTCTCGTTTTACGCTTAACGCATTCTGTGCCTCTTCGACTACCGTCGATAAAGGTAGTCCGGCAACAGCAGCCACCGACGCCGCCATGGTTCCTTCAACAATAGGTGCCGAGATAAGGGTGACATTTTCCCTCACATGATCATCAATCAGGTCCAGAGCCATTTCCGTGCTAAGCAACGCGCTGCCAAGATCCATCAACACAACAACCCCTTGTTGATCTTGTACCTGCTCAATCGCTTCCATCACGGCAATGGCATCGGTTCCGATCGGGTTCTCTGGATCATCAATCCCAGCAGCAATCGCAAGCTTGGCTTTGCCTTGCGTCATTTGGGTGGCAAGTTCTGCCACCCCTTCTGCAAGTCGACGACTATGAGATACAACTACAATTCCCACCATCTTAATTACCTGCTATTGCCTGCTGGAGTGCTTTAATCATTAACAAAGAAGAGGTTGCACCGGGATCTTGGTGACCAATACTACGTTCCCCCAGATAGCTTGCTCGCCCTTTTTTCGCCAACATTTCAATCGTGGCAACCGCGCTCGTTTCTGCTAGTTCAACCATTTCATTCAGTAAGTGATCGGCGCTCATGCCATTTTCTAACGACGCCTTCACGCTAACTAAAACGGGTAACCAAACATCACACATGGTTTTATCACCCAGTTCCGCTTTACCACGAGACACTACGCCATCTACACCGCTTTTTAGTGCATCCACTAACTCTTCAAATGTTAATTGCTCTCGAGTTCCGACAGCGGCAGCCGTGCGAATAAACAGCGTGCCATACAGCGGGCCACTTGCCCCACCAACACTAGAAAGTAAGGTCATGCCCGTATTCTTGAGAATGCTGCCGATATTTTGGTCCGCAAATTGCGGCAGTTTTTCAGCAACTTTTTTAAAGCCACGGTTCATATTGAGACCATGGTCTGCGTCACCAATATCACGATCAAGGTCGGTCAGAAAATCTTGATTCTCTTGATACGTTTTTGCACATAACTCTAACCAGTGAACGATATGTTGTTTTTCAATTTGCATGTTTGCTCCCCCCTCTTACCACTTGATCGCGGCCGTATCGACAGGAGCATCAAACAGCTCCAACATCTCTTTGTCTGCCTTCAGCAACGTAATCGAAACGCCTTCCATATCGAGTGACGTACAGAAGTTACCAACCATATTACGCACGATACGGAACCCTGCTTGCTCGCAGTTATGAGCCAGACGGCGGTACACTCCGTAAAGCTCTGAAGTTGGCGTACCACCCATACCATTCACCATCACGATGTAGTCGTGTTCAGCGGCGAAAGGCTCAATGCTGGATTCCACTTCATCCCATTCACCTTCGTCACGATTCCAAATACGCAATGTGCGCTGATAAGGTGTGTTTTCAGCAACTTCAGCAAACATTTCATCCACTAACGTATCGACATCGGTGTATTTCACTCGCTTGATACCTGGCTCACCATGGATACCAACACCAAACTCCACTTCATCATCTTCCAGAACAAAAGATGGTTTACCTGCTGCGGGTACAACACAAGCATTAAGCGCCACGCCAAATGAACGACAGTGATTATTAACGCGACGAGCCAGTGCTTCACATTGCTCCAACGAATAACCTTTGCTCGCGGCAGCCCCAACTAACTTTTCAACCAATACCGTTCCAGCTACGCCACGGCGACCAGCGGTATACAGGCTGTCTTTGACTGCAACATCGTCATCCACCAACACCGACCCAACTTTGATGCCATCGGTATGAAGCAGCTCCACAGCCGTTTCAAAGTTCAACACATCGCCGGTGTAGTTTTTAATGATAAACAGCACGCCCTCACCGGTATTCACTTGGTTGCCACATTCGTACATTTGATCTGGCGTTGGTGAAGTAAATACCTCTCCAGGGCAGGCGCCTGTCAGCATGCCTTTACCAATAAAACCTGCGTGCAAAGGTTCATGACCACAGCCACCACCAGAAACCACTGCCACTTGCCCCGGTGTTTCCTCGTGCCACATGTAACGAGGTTCGTAGTTCACTTTTAGCTCTGGGCGAGATAAAGCCAGACCTTCCATTTGCTGCAATACAACATCATCAACTTGGTTAATTAACTTTTTCATCGTTCTATCTCATTCCATTTATATTTTTATGTAGGGTATGAATTCATCTTAAACAGAGAAAAAGCGTGCTCAACAAAAATCAATCCGTTTCATATTGAAACAAAAACTTCGGCATTATTGTTTCAATATGAAACGAAAAACGACAAATTTTCCTGAATAGTGATCGTCGCCATAAAGCATGCTGATGCTTATTACTTCTGACAGTCGGTTTGACACAGAGGTCATAAAAGCATGGAACAAAACCAGAGATATCCTTCACCACCTACCACACCAAACCTAATATAAACCTTATCCCTACAATGGATATTCATTGCAGTCCAAAACACACATAAAAAGGTTAAAGGTTTGAATTATGGACAAAATTATTATCAGCCCAAGCAAATACGTCCAAGGTGAACAAGTACTTACATCTATCGCTCACTATGTGAAAACATTGGGTGAACGTCCGTTAGTAATTGCCGATGAGTTCGTGACTAACCTGGTTGGTGATGACGTCAAGCAAAGTTTTGCTGACGAAAAGCTTCCACTCACTATGAACATTTTTGGTGGCGAATGTTCGCGCGTTGAGATTGAACGCATCACGGACATTTGTGCGACTCAAAAACACGATGTCATTGTCGGTATTGGTGGCGGTAAAACGTTAGATACAGCAAAGGCTGTTGCGTTTTACACCAAAATTCCTGTCGTGGTGGTTCCTACGATTGCCTCGACTGATGCGCCAACCTCAGCGCTTGCGGTGATATACACACCTGAAGGTGAATTTGCAGAATATTTGATGATCCCTAAAAACCCAGACATGGTCATCATGGATACGTCAGTCATCGCCAAAGCCCCTGTTCGCTTGCTTGTATCGGGGATGGGCGACGCGCTTTCCACCTACTTTGAAGCTCGTGCCAACATGACTTCTGGTAAGGCAACAATGGCTGGTGGGTTAGCGACGCGTTCAGCACAAGCGCTTGCGAAACTTTGCTATGAAACCTTGCTTGAAGATGGTGTAAAAGCAAAAGCTGCGGTAGAAAATGGTGTGAGCACCAAAGCGGTAGAAAACATTATTGAAGCCAATACATACCTAAGCGGTATCGGTTTTGAAAGCAGTGGCCTAGCAGGCGCTCACGCTATTCATAACGGCCTAACCAAGCTCGAAGAGTGTCACCATCTCTATCATGGTGAGAAAGTCGCGTTCGGCACACTTGTTCAGCTGGTACTAGAAAACGCAGCGATGGAAGAGATTAATACGGTTCTTGCATTCTGCCGCTCTGTAGGTCTACCAACCAACTTATTTGATATGGGCGTTAAAGAGCTTAACCACGCTAAGTTGCGCGAGGTCGCCGAAGCCTCAACGGCCGAGGGAGAAACCATCCACAATATGCCATTCCCAGTGACGGCAGAAAATGTCTACTCTGCAATTCTAACCGCTCACCAGTTGGGTCAATAACTCACAAACCTTAAATGGGTTTAAATAAAAAAGCGGCACATACTCTCGCATGTGCCGCTCAGGATCTTTGCTGTTAAGCGTAATTACTCAACCGTTACCGCTTTCGCTAGGTTACGTGGTTGGTCTACGTCCGTACCTTTGATCAGTGCTACGTAGTAAGACAGCAACTGCATTGGGATGGTGTAGTAGATCGCCGCCGTGATTTCACTAACGTGAGGCATAGTGATGATCTTCATTGTTTCATCGCCTTCGAAGCCTGCGTCTGCATCTGCGAATACGTATAGAAGGCCGCCACGCGCACGCACTTCTTCAACGTTTGATTTTAGCTTTTCAAGTAGGTCGTTGCTTGGTGCAACCACAACAACTGGCATGTCAGCATCAATTAGAGCCAGAGGACCGTGTTTCAGTTCACCCGCCGCGTACGCTTCTGCGTGGATGTACGAGATCTCTTTCAGTTTTAGAGACGCTTCCATCGCGATTGGGTAGAACTCGCCACGGCCTAGGAACAATGTGTGGTGCTTGTCTGCAAAATCCGTTGCTAGTGCTTCAATTTCTTTCTCGAAAGAAAGTGCCGCGTTTATTTGCTTAGGAAGTGCCTGCAGCGCTTCAACGATCTCTTTTTCTTTCTCTTTGCTGATGCGGCCTTGCTCTTTACCTAGTGCCGTTACCAGCATAAGTAGTGCAGAAAGTTGAGTCGTGAACGCTTTGGTTGAAGCCACACCGATTTCAACACCAGCGCGAGTCATGAACGCAAAATCTGATTCACGAACCAGAGAAGAGCCAGCTACGTTACAAATGGTCATCGCCGCCATGTAACCTTTCTCTTTTGCTAGGCGAAGTGCTGCTAGCGTATCAGCGGTTTCACCAGACTGAGACAACGTGATCAATAGGCTGTTTGGGCGAGTCACAAACTTGCGGTAACGGAACTCAGACGCGATTTCTACATCACAGCTAACGCCAGCAATGTCTTCAAACCAGTAACGCGCTGTCATACCTGCGTTGTAAGACGTACCACACGCCACGATTTGTACGTGTTCTACTTTGCTTAGAATGTCTGCCGCGTGCACACCGATCGCGTCTGTCACAACAGAATCTGACGTGATACGACCTTCCATTGTGTTGATCAACGCTTTAGGTTGCTCATAGATTTCTTTTTGCATGAAGTGACGGTATTGACCTTTATCACCTGCATCATGCTCTGCATTAGATTCAACAATTTCACGCTCAACTGGCTCACCCGTTGCATCAAACACAGTGACTTCACGGCGAGTAATTTCTGCTACGTCCCCTTCTTCTAGGTACATGAAACGGCGCGTAACGTTAAGTAATGCAAGTTGGTCAGACGCTAGGAAGTTTTCACCCACACCAAAACCGATCACGATCGGGCTGCCTGAACGCGCTACTACGATGCGTGAAGGATCTTTGCGATCCAACGCTACGGTGCCGTATGCGCCTTCAAGTTGTTTTGCTGTTTTTTGTACCGCTTCTAATAGCGTTTCTGAAGTACGAAGTTCCCACTCAACCATGTGTGCGATAACTTCTGTATCCGTTTGCGATTCAAACACGTAGCCACGAGATTGAAGCAACTCACGCAGCTCTTCATGGTTTTCGATGATGCCGTTATGGACCACTGCGATATCACCAGACATGTGTGGGTGAGCGTTGATTTCAGAAGGTTCACCGTGCGTCGCCCAACGAGTGTGCGCAATACCAGTTCCGCCGATCACTTTTGCTTCTTCTACTGCATCAGCCAATTCTTGTACTTTACCCAAGCGACGAACGCGCGTTAGGTTTGATTCGCCATCAACAACCGCAACGCCAGCAGAGTCGTAACCGCGGTACTCTAAGCGGCGTAGACCTTCAACCAAAATTTCTGCAACATCTCGTTGTGCTACTGCACCTACGATTCCACACATGTGTTTATCTCCGTTTGTAGTTTTGTTCTTCCCTAGCCATGATTTCAAATAGAGGCAGCAAGCAAAGGCCTTTATCCAGAGGGAAGTAAAATATGAAACTGATTACATTATTAGGCGCAAATGACTTTCACGCCATGTTGTTCAATCTGTACTTTATGCTCTGCTTGGATATCTGCATCGGTCACCAACACATCAACTTGATGCCAAGCGAGCTCTAAGTTTGGGATCTTACGGCCGATTTTTTCGGACTCGATCATTACGATCACTTCACGTGACGCTTCTGCCATTACCTTACTTAAGCCAACCAACTCATTAAATGTCGTGGTTCCACGCTCGAGATCAATGCCATCCGCACCGATGAATAGTTGGTCAAAGTCGTAAGCTCGTAATACAGATTCGGCCACTTTGCCTTGAAAGGACTCTGAGTGCGTATCCCAAGTACCGCCAGTCATCAGCAGTGTCGGTTCGCTCTCTAATTCATTTAGGGCGTTAGCAACATGCAACGAGTTGGTCATGACCACTAAGCCACGTTTGTCATTCAACTGTTGAATCAGCGCGGCAGTCGTGCTGCCACTGTCGATCACGATGCGATTATGATCGCGAATCAATGATGCAGCTGCTTTTGCTAAGCTTAACTTTCGAGTCGAAACATTAGCGCCCAATTCTTCGTGAATGACTTCCTTTGGGATAGCAATCGCACCGCCATAGCGGCGTAGAAGTTGGCCGTTTTTCTCTAAAGAAGCTAAATCCTTTCTAATCGTGACCTCTGAGGTTTCGAATTTCTGAGCAAGTTCATCAACGCTGACTTCTCCTAGTTCAGAAACCAAGTTAGAAATGGCGTGTCTTCTTAATTGAGTATTTCGTTTCGACATTTAAGTTTTGATTTTAAGTTTCGATGTGAAACTTATTATAGTCAAACCGAAACTTTTAAGTCCATTTATTTCGATCCAAAAAATTAATATTTCTCGATAAAACCTTGTCCTAAGACAATTCTTAAACAGTGATATTGGATTCATTCAGTGGTAGAATTCGCCACCGAAAAGAAAAAAAATTACAGAATTGAAGGCTATTTTTTTGCAACTTTCTGCATATAAAGTGGGATTGGTCACAAAAAGGTAACCAAAATCGCCGATCTTTTAGTCATAAAATGACTAAACTTGGTGAAAGACTTTCAGAATCTGAAGTTCTAATAATGAGACGAAAAATCGGTGGGTGACAGGTACTAAATGTCATCAAAAACGTCCTGACTTCAGAGTAAATAACCGACTTTCAAATTGTAACTATACTTACCGGAGAGTATCTTCCATGAAAAAGACCAAAATCGTATGTACGATTGGCCCTAAAACAGAATCTGTAGAGAAGCTAACTGAACTAGTTAACGCAGGCATGAACGTAATGCGCCTTAACTTCTCTCACGGTGACTACGAAGAACACGGCACTCGTATCGCGAACTTCCGTAAAGTAATGGAAGCTACTGGCAAACCACTAGCAATTCTTCTAGATACTAAAGGTCCAGAAATCCGCACTATCAAGCTAGAAGGCGGTAACGATGTTGATCTAGTAGCAGGTCAAGAATTCACTTTCACAACTGACACTTCAGTTGTAGGTAACAAAGATAAAGTTGCAGTAACTTACGCTGGTTTCGCAGCCGACCTAAACGTAGGTAACACTATCCTAGTAGACGACGGTCTAATCGAGATGGAAGTTATCTCTAAGACTGAAACTGAAGTTAAATGTAAAGTTCTTAACAACGGTGCACTAGGCGAAAACAAAGGTGTTAACCTTCCTGGCGTTTCTGTAAACCTACCTGCACTATCTGAAAAAGATAAGAACGACCTTAAATTTGGTTGTGAGCAAGGCGTTGACTTCGTAGCAGCTTCTTTCATCCGTAAAGCGTCTGACGTTCAAGAAATCCGTGAAGTACTTGCTGCAAACGGCGGCGAGAACATCCACATCATCTCTAAGATCGAAAACCAAGAAGGTGTTGATAACTTCGACGAGATCCTAGAGCTTTCTGACGGCATCATGGTTGCTCGTGGTGACCTAGGTGTTGAAATCCCAGCTGAAGAAGTAATCTTCGCTCAGAAAATGATGATCGAGAAGTGTAACCGTGCACGTAAGATGGTTATCACTGCAACTCAAATGCTTGATTCTATGATCAACAACCCACGTCCTACTCGTGCGGAAGCAGGCGACGTTGCTAACGCAGTAATGGACGGTACTGACGCAGTAATGCTTTCTGGTGAAACGGCGAAAGGTAAATACCCTGTTGAAGCGGTAACTATCATGGCTCAAATCGCGAACCGTACTGACTCAGCGCTAAAAGCTGAACTAGGTTCTCGTCTAGACAGCCCACGTCTTCGCATCACTGAAGCAGTATGTAAAGGCGCTGTAGACACAGCTGAGAAACTAGCTGCTCCACTTATCGTTGTTGCAACTGAAGGCGGTAAGTCTGCACGTTCAGTACGTAAGTACTTCCCAACTGCAAACATTCTAGCGCTAACAACTAACAAGAAAACTGCTGCACAGCTAGTTCTAACTAAAGGTGTTACTCCTGTAGTTGTTGATTCAATCGAAAGCACTGACGCATTCTACGTAGCGGGTAAAGAACTTGCTCTAGAATCAGGTCTAGGTAACAAAGGCGATATCGTTGTTATGGTTTCTGGCGCTCTAGTTGCTTCAGGTACTACGAACACAGCTTCTGTACACGTGCTATAAGACTGAACTTTTAACACTTCAGTTTCTTGAGAAGGAGGGCTTATGCCCTCCTTTTTTATATGGCTTTCTTGCTCTCATAATAGGCTAATTGTATTATTTACCTCTATCAGAATTTCGTACTGTTTAATTTTATCGTCACGATTAAAGTTTCTATGAGGTGTATGTGTCTAGTCCCACTCTTACCGACAAAGTATTAAGAATGATCCGTCAGGATATTCTCGATGGCGAGCTTAAACCAGGTCAAAAACTCGTGGTTGCCGAACTCAAAGAGAAGTACAACGTAGGAGCGTCACCCATTCGAGAAGCATTGGTGCAATTATCTTGGAGCAAATACGTCAAACTCGAGCCGCAAAAAGGCTGCTGGGTTGCACCTGTATGTAAAGATGAGTTACATGACTTGTACGAAAGCCTGCAAATGGTCTCCGCATGCTTACTCAGTAAGGCAATTATGATTGGCGATGAAAAATGGGAACTGGATGTACTAACTGCTTATCACAAGTTATCCCGAGTAAAACCTGGCGAAAGCTTTTGTTGGAGGGAATGGGAAGAGCGCCAAAATCAGTTTCTTACTGCGCTGTTTGAAGGTGCTGGCTCTGTCAATATGTTTGGTTTTTTCCGCGATCTACTCACGCAAATTAAACGCTACCAATACTTCGCGATGCAGATTTTAGGCACAGGGAACCCTGGGCACTGTAATCTCGATGAGCAAGAAATACTGATGAAGGCATCGCTAGACAAAAAGAGTCAGGATGCTTTAGGTTATCTAGAGCGTTATTTGAGACAGTCAATACAGTGTATCGAAGCCGCCATCGACAACCAATGTCGCATACTGGCTAGCGAATAACGCTGAGACTAAAAAGCGGGGGTCTATCCCCGTTTTTTCGTTTTTGTAAAAGCACTAAGCAATATCATCATAACTATGACATAGCGATACGCAGTTACGCCCTGCACTTTTTGACTCATACAAAGCAATATCAGCACATTTATACGTTCTTGTACGATCAGAGGTTAAATCACTATACCCAGCACTGACAGTAATGCCTCTATCACTACGCATTTGAACCGCGACACGTAGCCTGTTCAATACAATTTCAGCCTCTTCTAGTGTTGTATGCGGCATAATCACTGCAAATTCCTCACCACCGACACGAGATACAAAGTCTGTGCTGCGGACTTCTTCTAGGAGGGTTTCTGCGACACTACAAATCACCTTGTCTCCTTCGTCGTGGCCAAGCTCGTCATTAATACGTTTAAAATGGTCAATATCAAACAACGCCAAACAAGCAGGAGGGCTATCAGGATAGCGTTCAATAATCCCCGCATATTGCGCCAATTGCTCTTCAAATTTTCGGCGGTTCCACAACCCCGTCAAGCCATCTTTTTCGCTTAGGTTTCGTAATTTTTCTTCTAACTCTTTTTGCCCAGAGATATCCACTAGCGACGTAATGTAATAACTCACTTTACCTGATTTGGTTAAATTCGCCTGAATACGCATTATTGCAGTAAAGACTTGATTAAACTTAGTTCGACAACGAATCTCCCCTTCCCATACGTGTTCACTCTTCAGTGTTTTCCAGATACTCAGGTTTGCTTCGAGATCTTCAGGTAGAAAAATTAAATGATGTGCACTCCAACCTTGGGCATGCTTGGTTGAGTAACCCATCATGTTTTCAAACTCTTGATTAACCATGATGATTCTATGTGAAGCATCCGAGATCATCACCGCAGTCATACCATCAAGAGCAGCTCGAGCCAACTTCGATTCCATACTATGACGCCGATAATGCAGAGCAAGGGCTGCCGTCGGCAAAGTGAAGCCGAGCACCAAACTTAGAACAAAAAACGCTTCTTGGATTAAGTCATCAATATCCCTCTGAGCTCGGGATAATAACTGCTCATTGGTAAGATCAATAACCAGATGAAGAGGTTCGCTAGAAACAAACTGGATGGTGCGATACGCGACCAAATTCGAACCATTGTAAGCATAGCCCGAATCTTTTGAATTTAAACTACGCCAAATGTTTGGGTACATCCGGCCAAAATTAAATTGAGAGCGAGCGGGAATTATATGGCCATACAAACGAGCTGATTTAGGGCTATCAATGTAAAATCCGTCACTCTTAATCAGCTCAATATGGAAATCAAGCACTGACGAATAGTTGAGTCGAGAGGATAAATAGTCAATATCAACATTAAGCACAAGATACCCTTCGCGCTTTCCGTTAAGCGAAATAGGCATCAAAATACGCAGTGACGGGCTATAGGGATAGACTAACTCGCCATACTCTCGTTCTAAACCTATCCCCCACGAAGCGATTTCGCCATCGTCTAAGTTCTTAGCGAATTGAAAGTAATCTCGCTCTGACTTATTTTGCAATTTGATCGCGGGCAACGCAGCGCCTGTTTCAATCTCATAATTAATCCTCACTTTTTCTCGACCAGAAACATCAAGAAAGCGAATTTGCTTATACAACTTTTGATTGATTGCGACCGAGATCCACATGTCTTCTAAGATGGAACGGTTCACCCGGTTAGGTTGGCGCAGATATTCATACAGACTTTGGCTGTGACCAAGTAGGTCACTGATCGTTTCGATTTGATCCTGAATATTGCTGTATTCACGGCCAGTATAGGCCAATTGATGTAACGCTTCTTGAGCGGTGTTCTCAACATTGTTTTCTAACAACGTCAGATATTTCTGATAGTAGTAAGCGGCAGTGAGTGCACTAAAAAATAGTGCTGTCGCCAATAAGGTGCCGACTCGCTTAGGTACTTTCACACGTCTAATGCCTATCATGCTTACTAAAACGACAATTATATCATTAATTGTTATTTTCTAAACAAAAAAGCCACTTAGATTAAGTGGCTTTTCTATATGCAATCAGAGAGTTAAGGTTTGAGGGCTCGCTCTCCTCGCGCAATGCCAACGACACCACTACGAGCAACTTCGACAACTTCGGTCACTTCGGATATCGCTTGAATGAAGGCATCTAGCTTTTCACTCGTACCCGCAAGTTGTACGGTGTATTGGGAAGCCGTGACATCCACGATCTGGCCACGGAAGATGTCTGCCGTCCGCTTCACTTCTGCTCGCGCAAAACCACTGGCTTTCACTTTCACCATCATCAGTTCACGCTCAATGTGCTCATACTCGGTGACTTCTTGTACTTTCAGCACATCGATCAATTTGTGTAACTGCTTCTGAATTTGTTCCAACTGCATCTCATCAGATGTCGTGGTAATGTTCATTCGCGACAAGGTTTCATCATCAGTCGGTGACACCGTCAAAGATTCAATGTTGTAACCACGTTGAGAGAACAAACCAACAACACGAGACAACGCACCTGGTTGGTTTTCCAATAGCAATGAAATAATGTGTCTCATATTAAGTTCTCTCCGTTTTGCTTAGCCACATTTTATCCATACCCTCACCTTTGATTTGCATCGGGTATACGTGTTCGGTTTCGTCTACGTTGATGTCCACAAACACCAGACGATCTTTCATATCCAACGCTTTTTGTAGCCCTTCTTCGAGCTGATCAGGCGTTTCGATACGAATACCGACGTGACCATAAGCTTCTGCAATCGCTGCAAAATCAGGAACAGAACTCATGTAAGAATTAGAGTGACGGCCTTGATAAATAATGTCTTGCCACTGTTTTACCATGCCTAAGAATCGGTTGTTCAGGTTGATGATCTTCACTGGAATGTCGTATTGCATGGCTGTCGACAATTCTTGAATATTCATCTGAATACTGCCGTCACCAGTCACAACCACGACCTCTTCTTGTGGCATGGCAAACTTCACGCCCATGCCAGCCGGAAGACCAAATCCCATGGTGCCAAGACCACCAGAGTTTATCCAACGGCGCGGCTTATTGAATGGGTAGTACAGTGCCGCAAACATCTGATGCTGGCCCACATCAGACGCCACATACGCGTCGCCATTAGTTAGCTTGTGCAGCGTTTCAATTACTTGCTGTGGCTTGATTCGTTCTGGAGACGTTTCATAAGACAAGCAGTTGCGATCACGCCACACTTGAATGTCATCCCACCATGCGGTGATAGCATCTTGATCATTTTCACTACCTTGCTCTGCAAGCAGCCCGAGCATGGTTGTCAGCACTTTTTCCGCAGAACCTACGATCGGCAAATCCACTTTCACGTTTTTCGAGATCGATGACGGATCGATATCAATATGCATCACTTTTGCGTTTGGGCAGTACTTTTCAAGGTTGTTGGTTGTACGGTCATCAAAACGCACACCGATACCAAAAATAAGATCCGCTTCATGCATTGCCATATTAGCTTCGTAAGTGCCGTGCATACCCAACATGCCCAGTGAGTTTTTATGTGTACCCGGGAATGCCCCCAAGCCCATCAAAGTACTCACTACTGGTAGGTTCAGTTTGTCGGAAAGCTCTAAAATATGTTCATGGGCGCCAGAAATCACTGCACCACCACCGATATAAAGCACTGGTTTTTTCGCTTCTAATAGCGATTTAAGCGCTTTTTTAATCTGGCCTTTATGGCCCGAAGTTGTCGGCTTGTAAGAACGCATTGAAAGCGTTTCTGGATATTGATAAGGCAGTTTGATTTGCGGGTTCATCACATCTTTTGGCAAATCAATCACAACTGGACCAGGTCGACCCGTAGTCGCAATATAAAACGCTTTTTTGATTGTTTCAGGAATATCTTCCGCTTTTTTTACTAAAAAGCTGTGTTTGACCACTGGGCGGGAGACACCGACGATGTCACACTCTTGGAAAGCATCATTACCAATTAGGCTATTCGGTACGTTACCCGAGATAACGATCATTGGGATAGAGTCCATATATGCTGTTGCAATACCCGTAATGGTATTGGTCGCGCCCGGCCCCGAGCACACAAGTACGACACCCGGTTTACCGGTAGCTCGAGCGTAACCATCTGCCATATGAGTGGCGGCTTGCTCATGCCTTACAAGTACGTGTTTGATTTGATCGGTTTTGGCATGCAGTGCATCGTAGATATCCAAAACAGAGCCACCTGGGTAGCCAAAGATCTGCTCTACGTGCTCTTCTATCAGAGATTGAACCACCATCTCTGCGCCTGACAACATTGCTGTCATAATTGCTCTCCTTAGCCAGTTTCCTCACCGTAAGGTCAACGGATTGGTCTGGTTTTACATAGTCTAGGTCTTATTCGTAGCCTAATCGAAATACTTCCACGTTTTCGGCTATGTCTTGCGTTCGTCATAACATCCCGCAAGGTTACCCAACAAATGTAACGTTTTATTATCAAAGGGTCTAATGAGAGATTGGTCTACTTTTTAAACAAGATACTAGTAATTAGAATGTTAGTAGGAATAGCAGCCACACATCTCCTATTTCACAGTACAACCTAAAAAATTAACGCTTAAAAAAAGAACATTATTTCATAAGCTTTTAGCTACAGGGTGCTAAATAGCGTTATTTGACGAGCAGAACAGAAAAAATCAATACAAACAAAAATCCCCAGCAATGCGCGATCACATCACTGGGGATTTTTTCATCAATATAAAATCTAAGTCAGCTTAAGTTACTTTTTATCCGACTTTTCCTTATACATTTCTTCAATTTCATCTTGGTATTTGTCATTGATGACTTTACGACGAAGTTTTTGAGTTGGCGTTAACTCACCATCATCCATAGAGAAAGCTCTTGGTAACAGTTTAAACTTCTTCACTTGTTCAAACTTTGCCAACTCTTTTTGAAGATCGTTCACACGCTTCTCAAGCATTTCGACCACCTGGTGGTGCTTAATCAACTCAACGCGATCGTGATATTTGATATTCAGCTCTTTCGCGTACTCTTCTAGCGAGTCATAACAAGGCACGATAAGCGCAGAAACAAACTTACGAGTATCCGCAATGACTGCGATTTGCTCGATAAAGTGGTCTTTACCAATCGCACCTTCAATCATTTGTGGAGCGATGTATTTACCACCTGAAGTTTTCATCAACTCTTTGATACGATCGGTGATGAACAAATTGCCATTTTCATCAATGTAACCAGCGTCGCCCGTTTTTAGGAAACCGTGCTCATCAAAGGTCTTTTCCGTCTCTTCTGGCATTTTGTAATAGCCACGCATCACCATTGGACCACGAACCAGAATCTCGTTGTTTTCGCCGATCTTAACCTGTGCGCCAGGCATCGACATACCAATAGAGTCGGGGTTAAAACATTTATCATCCCAACACGATACTGTCGCAGTGGTTTCAGTCATGCCGTAGCCCAACTTAACGTTGATACCAATCGCATGGAAGAATCGACCGATGGTTTCATCCAACTTTGCACCGCCACAAGGCATAAAGTTGATTTGCCCGCCAAGTAGCGCACGCAGTTTGCTCAGAACCAACTTATCCGCCAAAGCGTATGACTTACGCAGCAAGAGCGATGGCTGACGTTTTTCTTGATGACAAGCGGCCATTTTTGCGCCCATGTTGACTGCCCAAGTAAACATGATCTTACGGTGAATCGGCGCGCGAGACACTTTCTCGTGAATCGCAGAGAAGATCTTCTCATAGAAACGCGGTACGGCACACATCACGGTAGGTCGCACCTGGCTCAGTGCATCACGTACTTGCATGGTGTCTTGCAAATAGCAGTTGGTCGCCCCTTTGTACAATACATAAAAGGTCCAAGCGCGCTCAAATACGTGTGACAACGGAAGGAAACATAATGACACGTCACTTTGAGAAAGGCTCAAGCGCTGATCGTGCCCTTCCAATTGCGCCGCAATGTTTGCGTAGTCCAACATAACGCCTTTTGGCTGTCCTGTTGTACCCGAGGTGTAGATGAGCGTGAGTAGATCATCTTCTTTTGCCTGATCTAAACGCGCGTCCAATTCAACTTGATATGTAGTGTCGCCTTTGGCAACAAATGCTTGCCAAGAGATAACGAAATCATGATCGCCAAGTTCTATATCATCAGACATCGCAACAATGAGCTCTAACTGTTCGCACTGGTCGAAAATGCTCACTGCTGCATCAAATTGAGGCTGTTCACCAACAAACAGAACTTTGACGTCTGCATTGTTAATGATGTACGCCGACTGAGCGGCAGTATTGGTTGGGTAAATAGGTACTGTCACGCTGCGTAATTGCAGTGCTGCGATATCAGCGATCGTCCATTGCGGCATGTTGTTCGAGAAAATGCCGATCTTATCTTGGACTCCTAATCCCTGAGCCAAAAGTGCAAGTGATAAAGCATCAACTTGCTGACCAAATTGCGTCCACGTAATACCTTGCCACTCCTCACCCACTTTATGCTTGAGTGCAACGCGTGTACCACCGTTCGCAATTTGTTCACGAATACGTTTAACGATATGAAAATCTAACTTGGCCATTCTTTTACTTACCTTTTGGCTTACAGGCGTAAGCTAATTGAGCGAACAAGTGTACTCACGGCTTGCTAAAACGCAACTGACCAGTATCAAACTTATCACTAATAAGAGACAACTATCACTTATACGTCGCGAACGTACCTCAAATTGCTGAATGATTACTCTATTTAACTTACTGTTTCGATTGTTGATTACGAAAACAAAAAGCCCCGAGAGACAAAAATCGCTCGGGGACCAATGAATTGTAAAAATTGATGATTACCAATATGGTCTAATCGAGAAGACCAAACGTCATCTTATTTTGCGGCAACGACTTCACCACAAGTGATCATCAGTTGATCGCGTAGCCAAATGTGGCCTTTATCTTTTTCACTTGATTCATGCCAGCTTAAGAAGCCGCTGATTTCTTTGTTCGCAAATGGGAAATCAAGAATTTGCAGTTGATCGCTGTTTACCGCATTTTCCGCCATCCAACGTGGTGCAATAGTCACAAGCTCAGATTGACCCACCACGTATAGTAGGTTGCTTAAACTAGAACCTTCATACGCCGCTTGGCAATCCAGTTCACGGTACGCTTGCTCTGAGAAACTACGTTGGCCATGCACTTTCGATAACTTCGCATGCTTTTCGTTAAGCAGTTGCTCAGCCGTCACACCACCTTGAATGCGTGGGTGGGTTTTTGATGCGATAACCACTAATTCATCTTTGAAGATTTCAGTACTTGAGAAACCTTGCTCATCAAAACGAGCGTAGTCGATCACGAAATCAATTTCTTGGTAGCGCATACGCTCAGACAACAAACGGTCAAATTCTGCATCTAGATGAAGCTGAACGTTTGGTGCTTGTTGATTCACTTTTGCCATGATCTTCGGAGCAAAACGCATGTCACAAGGGCTGCAAATCGCAAGCTTGAATAAGCGAGTCGAAGATTCTGGCTGGAATACGGAGCTAGGAAGTTCATTGCGAATCAGCTGCAGTGCTTGGCGAATAGGACCAAACAGTTGACGTGCTCGTTGCGTAGGCTGAATACCACGGCCTTGGCGCATGAATAGCTCGTCGTTAAACATCACTTTTAAGCGTGCCACGGCGTTACTTACCGCCGGTTGAGACATGCCTAGGTTATGTGCTGCACGAGTAATATTTTGCTCTTGCATTACAGCATCAAATACTGTCAGTAGGTTTAAATCTACACCACGCAAAGTGCTTTCCATACGGTAGCTAGCAATTGCGCTCATCGCGTCTTTCTTCTCTAACATTGAGTGCGCCTCTTTTGTAATCGTCAACTTTGTTCATTAAATTCATAACGAATAGAATCCCATCTCGCACAAAAGACGGCGGCTGGATTCGAATCATTTTACGAATAGATAACCTAACTTTTTATTATATTTATCGTCCGGATACTTCCGGCTCGAACTGTACTATCAACTAATCGATTGCGGTTTCGCAACTAGATTGATATTTAATCAGTAAATTTTAGCCAATTAGGTATTTATTTGTTAAATAACAAAGGCTTGATAAAAACATAAAAAACTATAAAACACGTAAAAATGCATTCTTTGAGGACGTATTTAGCAAATTGATAGGACAGGCGGTCAACACAAGCATGCATTTAGCTCAGTTATTAGTTGAAATAAGAACAACAGATGACAGCTATATCTCTGATTGAATTTTGCACTTATCAGTCAAATTATCAGCAAATACACACTGAATAGAAATGAGAGAGGAAGAATAAAAATGCAGCCTTCCAAACAGAAAGGCTGCAACAAAATCGTGTCAAAAATGGAAGGAACAATGTACTTAGAACAACGTACTTAAATGTTCGACACGTAACTTGGAAAATCAACCTGCTCCCACAGTTGTCTGGATAACTCTGCTTTTGAATCCCATGCACCTTGCAGTACCCAATGAACAATAGCCTGAGCAACATCTGGGTATTTCACACTTTCGGCTTGTTGCTCCTTTAGCCACTGGCGTACTGCGGAAATGTCTAAGCTCTCCATCGACATCGCAAGCCCTAAGTCTTCTAAGGTCGCAACATTGCTCTGCTGCTCGAATTGACCCGCGAGTGGCTTTAGTAACAATTTTTTCCCCAAAGACAAGGCTTCTGAAGGAAGCTCAAACCCACCATTAGCAATGACACCACTACAGCGATGCAAATGATGCTGGAAGTTGCTGTGGCATAAAGGGCGCAGTTCTATGTTTTCTACCTGCTCACATTCGATCACACCCGGGTGATAACAGATAAACGCTTGTTGATTAAAGTGGAACAATAAGTCCGAGATATCTTCAATCGATTCGAACGGTAGATACACCAACACGAAGTCGTCGTTTTCTGCTTGGCTATCGACGGTATGCACTATTGGTGGTAACAAAGGTTGATCAAAATGATGCCAATGCAAACCAAGGTGGTGTTGAGAAGGCGCAAAGTATTCAATGACGGATTTATCTAACCAACTTGCTCCCTTTAGTGGCACCGGATAACGGAAAGCATTTTGGTGGCTGATACCAATAGAAGGCTTATTTTGTTGTCTCGCTGCCCACGCAGTCACAGGTTCGAAATCATTAATGATAAGATCGTAGGACGACAGATCGAGTTGCTTAACTTCTTTGAAAAACTGCACCAAATTGTTATTCAATGCTGTTTTCGCGTAGTTTACAGAGCCTTTTTCGGTAATAAAGGTGAAGCCTCGGCGAGTCTGGTAATCGCCAAATGCTTCCATTGAAAAGTATTTTTCCGGCGCTCGCCCAGAAAACAAAAAGTCGACCTCAACATCGTGCTCTTTAAACGCATGACTCATCGCCCTTGCGCGTGCAATATGTCCGTTTCCTGTCCCTTGAACACCGTACAAGATTTTCATCAATTAGCCTCCTAACATCGCAATCGCTAATCCACCACAAAGACTGCCAAGCAGTGCACCAATGATGACATCGGTAAAAAAGTGCACACCCAATAAGATTCGCGCGGTTCCGATTAAACTTGCCCAAAAGAATGCAGCAACGCCTAGGCTCGGATAGAAATGGTCAATCAGCGTCGCCATGACAAACGCAGCGGCAGTGTGTCCTGAAGGAAGACTATAGCGATCAGAGGGGGTAATAAAAGCAGGAAGGAGTGCATTAAGCTCTTCAGGGCGACGACGCTTAAAACTATTTTTCAGCGTCCAATAAATTGGTAGCTCGATAGCAAAAGCAAGTAAACCCGCCAGTAAAAACCAGACTCCTTGCTCCTTATCTAAATACCAAGCTAATAACCCCAACACCAAGTAAAGATGCCCGTCACCACTGTGGGAAACTCCTTTACTGATATTGGCGACTTGTTGATTAAAACGGTGCTTAAGACAAACACTAGAGAGCGCTAAATCAAACTTAGCAATGGTTGCAATTGGCTGTGTAATTGTCTCTATGGTTCGCATGTGACCTTTCCTTACTTTGACAACGCCTTTGTGTGAAAAGTAGGAGGTTTAGGTGACAACAGCATGACGGGAGTTTGGACAATTAATGACAAAGGCCAAATTAAGGTGCGCCCAACAATTTATCTATTGGGCATAACCATAAAAATAGAACATTAAGAAGGGTTTGATAGTTGCGGTTGAGGGGTGTCTATATACCAGACTTTTCTCTTCTTGCGGCAGGCGCGCAAAGAGCCCGTCGTCATGTCGCCATCTTTTGTAAGCTCATAGCTCAGTGAGCGGCAAGTATAGTTTCCCGACAGTTCATGCTCTATACTCGTTTGCTCCGTTTTACTCGAGTTAGGCTCTAGTAAAGGGTTAGGCTGTGTAGATAAAATGTCACGATTTATCACATTGCTGCGCGCATAATCCTTATGGACATAACCTTTTATCACTCCTTTCTGTTCAACGAGAAACCAAGGTTGATCAACTACTTTTGCTAGCACATTAAAGACTTCCCCTTTCGATAATACGCCAAGCTTTTCCCCTTCAAGACTCGGTTTGGAGCGTAGGTTTAATGTGGTCTTAGAGCGGTAAGAGACATCCATAAACTCTACTGGGTTTGAGGTATCGACACCTTCAGTGGTTGGTCGGAAAACTTCCGCTTGCTGTTTCTCACTAGGTTGAACACGGATCTTCCACCAAGAATACGTTTCCGGATCTTTACCTTTAAACTTATTTCGGCTGTCAGACTCAAGGGCAACAAGCATCTGATTCAAGAACGATTCGCGTCCTTCATAACTCAAAAATCGATCCATTTGATCATTGATGACCATGACGCTCTGTGAGTGATCATTCATAACAACGGGGGAAGCCACTTCCACATAGGTCTGCGATTGAAACAGCTGACAACCCGACAAGCTGACCAGAGTAAGTACTATGGCTGAACGTCCAAATTGTTTTGTTAACCTCATTCTTTCCCTAACCCTTATATTTCTTTTACCTAGTGCAACTGCACTACTATAAATGGTCATTCAAAACTTTTGCCAAACAATTCGGACCTTTGTGTGACAAGTCGCAATCCCGATGCTTGTTTTGGTAATGAAACGTCGCAAACTTGATGAGAACTTACTTCTTCTAGCACGTTTCTATCGCATCATGTCGTTTCACTTAGTGCATCATTTTTTTCAAGCAAACGAAAAGACTCATCCGATATGAATAAAAAATCGACTTTAGGGTTGACGCGCTTCATGGAGTGCGGTACTAATTTGTTAACTTAATTATGTGGAAAGCTTAACAACTATGTCAGCTCATTTTTCTATCCTGCTTAGCCTCCTCCTGATCGTGACCAGTTCGCGCGGGTAGGCTGTGGAAGAAAAATAACCACACCAATTTCTAAGAACCCGCATGAGAATGCGGGTTTTTTTATATCTAAATACTGGAAGTAAACGATTCACTTGCGCGAAAGTGCAGAAATCAGGAAGGAAGCAAACATGAACGATCAGGTCATTATATTCGACACCACATTGCGTGATGGCGAGCAAGCGTTGTCAGCAAGCTTGACGGTTAAAGAAAAACTGCAGATTGCCTATGCGCTGGAAAGACTCGGCGTTGATGTTATCGAAGCTGGCTTCCCAATCTCTTCACCAGGTGATTTCGAGTCTGTACAAACCATCGCAAAAAACATAAAAAACAGTCGAGTTTGTGCCCTTTCGCGTGCCGTTGCGAAAGACATTGATGCTGCCGCTGAAGCATTAAAAGTGGCTGACCAATTCCGTATTCACACGTTTTTAGCCACTTCCACCATTCACGTAGAAGACAAACTACGCCGCAGCTACGACGATGTACTAGAAATGGCAGTCAACGCCGTTAAACATGCACGTAACTACACTGATGATGTCGAGTTTTCTTGTGAAGATGCTGGTCGTACTCCAATCGACAACCTATGTCGCATGGTAGAAGCCGCCATCAATGCAGGTGCGAGTACAATCAACATTCCAGATACCGTTGGCTACACCGTACCAAGTGAGTTTGGTGGGATTATTGAAACCCTATTTAACCGCGTTCCGAACATTGATAAAGCGATCATCTCCGTTCACTGTCACGACGATTTGGGGATGTCAGTTGCCAACTCTATTGCCGCCGTTCAAGCTGGCGCACGTCAGATAGAAGGCACGATCAATGGCATTGGAGAGCGAGCGGGTAACTGTTCACTTGAAGAGATCGCAATGATCATCAAGACTCGTCAAGAGTTTTTGGGCGTTCACACTGGCATTAAGCATGATGAAATTCACCGCACCAGTAAGTTGGTTAGCCAGCTATGCAATATGCCTATTCAAAGCAACAAAGCAATTGTGGGTGCAAATGCGTTTAGCCACTCTTCAGGCATCCACCAAGATGGCATGTTGAAGAATAAGAATACCTACGAAATCATGACCCCTGAGTCTATTGGCCTAAAAAACCAAGCTCTGAACCTAACCAGCCGCAGCGGTCGCGCTGCCGTGAAGAGCCATATGGATACCATGGGTTACAACGAAGACGAGTACAACCTAGACGCGCTGTATGCGGATTTCTTGAAACTTGCTGATCGCAAAGGCCAAGTGTTCGATTACGACCTAGAAGCCCTAATGCACTTCTCGAACTTGCGTGAAGAAGATGACTTCTACAAATTGAGCTACCTAAGCGTGCAGTCTGGCAGCGTAATGGCTACCACCAGCATCAAAATGCAATGCGGTGATGAAGAAATGTGTGAAGCAGCGGTCGGTAATGGCCCAGTTGATGCGCTATACCAATGTATCTACCGCGTGACAGGCTACGACATCGTTCTGGATAAATTCGACCTAACCGCGAAAGGTGAAGGTGAAGATGGTTTGGGTCAAGCAGACATCATTGCCAACTACAAAGGTCGCAAATACCACGGTACGGGTGTTTCCACCGACATCGTTGAGGCTTCCGGCCAAGCATTATTGCACGTTATTAACAGCATTCATCGTGCAGATAAAATCGAAGAAATGAAGCAGAAAAAGATTGCGACTGTGTAATAACAACCGGGCTACACGGCTCAGGAAAGAACACGCTCGTTGAAATAATTAAGCTCAAAATTAGAAAACTTAAAGGATTAACATGACAGACAAATCGTACAAAATTGCCGTCCTACCCGGTGACGGCATTGGCCCGGAAGTAATGGCGCAGGCACATAAAGTATTGGATGCAATCGAAAAGAAACATGGTATTGCGTTTGAGCGTGACGAGCATGATGTCGGTGGTATCGCGATCGACAATCACGGTTGCCCACTTCCAGAGAGCACAATAAAAGCATGTGAAGAGTCTGATGCAGTCCTATTCGGCTCGGTTGGCGGCCCTAAGTGGGAGCACTTACCACCAAATGACCAACCTGAACGCGGTGCCCTACTGCCACTACGCAAACACTTCCAACTGTTCTGTAACTTACGTCCAGCGCAAATTCACTCAGGTCTTGAAGCTTTCTCACCGCTACGTGCAGACATCTCGGGTCGCGGCTTTGACATCGTGGTAGTCCGTGAACTGACGGGTGGTATCTACTTCGGCCAACCGAAAGGTCGTGAAGGTGAAGGCGCAACAGAAAAAGCATTTGATACTGAGGTGTACCACCGCTTTGAGATCGAACGTATTGCAAAAATCGCTTTTGAATCTGCTCGTCTACGTCGCAAGAAAGTGTGCTCTATCGACAAAGCGAACGTTCTACAAAGCTCTATCTTATGGCGTGAAGTAGTCGAAGAAATCGCAAAAGACTACCCAGATGTCGAGTTGTCACATATGTACATTGATAACGCGACTATGCAGCTTATCAAAGACCCTGCTCAGTTCGACGTAATGCTGTGTTCAAACATCTTCGGCGACATCATTTCTGATGAATGCGCGATGATCACAGGCTCTATGGGTATGTTGCCATCAGCAAGTCTAAACGAAAGCAAATTCGGTCTGTACGAGCCAGCAGGTGGCAGTGCACCAGATATCGCAGGTAAGAACATCGCTAACCCTGTGGCACAAATCCTGTCTGCGGCACTGATGCTACGTTATAGCCTAGGTGAGGAAACGGCGGCACAAGACATTGAAGCGGCAGTTTCAAAAGCACTATCAGCGGGTGAGCTTACGGGTGACCTTGCTGGTGACAACCCAGCACTTTCGACGTCTGAGATGGGCGATAAGATCGCTGAGTACATCTTAAACTCTTAATACAGAACAGATTCATAATAAATACTAAATCCTCTATCCACCAATGACTTACCTCTAAGTCATTGGTGCTAAAACAAAGCAACAAGGATAACGAGGAAAGGAAGCAAACAATGGGCAAAACATTATACGAAAAAGTCTACGACGCACACGTTGCCGTCGCAGCAGAAGGGGAAAACCCAATCTTGTACATCGACCGTCACTTGGTACATGAAGTGACGTCTCCGCAAGCATTTGACGGCTTGCGTGAAAAAGGTCGCAAAGTGCGTCAGGTCAGCAAAACTTTTGCCACCATGGACCACAACGTCTCCACAACAACCAAAGACATCAACGCATCCGGTGAGATGGCACGTATCCAGATGGAAACGCTATCGAAAAACTGTGAAGAATTTGGCGTTACGCTTTACGACATTAACCACAAATACCAAGGTATTGTGCACGTTATGGGCCCAGAGCTTGGTATTACCCTACCGGGAATGACCATTGTTTGTGGTGACTCGCACACGGCTACACACGGTGCGTTCGGTTCTCTCGCTTTTGGTATTGGTACATCTGAAGTTGAGCACGTATTAGCAACTCAAACGCTAAAACAAGCGCGCGCTAAAACGATGAAGATCGAAGTAAAAGGCAAAGTGGCTCCGGGTATCACGGCTAAAGATATCGTGCTAGCCATCATCGGTGAAACCACAGCTGCTGGCGGTACAGGTTACGTAGTTGAATTCTGCGGTGAAGCGATCACAGACCTTTCAATGGAAGGCCGCATGACCGTATGTAACATGGCGATTGAGCTAGGAGCGAAAGCCGGTTTGATTGCACCAGATGAAACCACGTTCGAATACATCAAAGGCCGTAAATTCTCACCTCAAGGTGCGGATTTTGATGCAGCAGTAGAGTACTGGAAGACATTAAAAACGGACGATGATGCTCAGTTTGATGCAGTCGTGACACTAAACGCAGCGGATATCAAACCACAAGTCACTTGGGGTACTAACCCAGGCCAAGTGATCGCAGTAGATCAACCTATCCCAGCACCAGAAAGCTTTGCCGACCCAGTAGAAAAAGCATCGGCAGAAAAAGCATTGGCTTACATGGGCCTAGAGGCAGGCAAGTCATTGTCTGATTACAACGTCGATAAAGTCTTCGTTGGTTCTTGTACTAACTCACGTATCGAAGACATGCGCGCAGCCGCTGAAGTAGCGAAAGGTCGCAAAGTCGCGCCTCACGTTCAAGCGCTAATCGTTCCTGGCTCTGAGCAAGTAAAAGCGCAAGCAGAAGCGGAAGGCTTGGACGTTATCTTTAAAGAAGCGGGCTTTGAGTGGCGCCTGCCAGGTTGCTCGATGTGTCTAGCAATGAACAATGACCGTTTGGGTCCACATGAACGTTGTGCGTCTACTTCAAACCGTAACTTTGAAGGCCGCCAAGGTCGTGATGGCCGTACCCACCTAGTGAGCCCTGCGATGGCAGCGGCGGCAGCAATTGCTGGTCACTTTGTAGATATTCGTGAACTAGACTAAGGAGCAAACCAATGTCAGGCTTTAAACAACACACAGGCTTAGTTGTTCCTCTAGATGCAGCGAACGTTGATACTGATGCCATCATTCCAAAGCAGTTCCTACAAAAGGTCTCCCGCCTAGGGTTTGGTAAGCACCTATTCCATGACTGGCGCTTCCTAGACGATGCTGGCGAACAGCCAAATCCAGAGTTCGTGATGAACGCACCTCGCTACCAAGGCGCGTCTATCTTGCTGGCTCGTGAGAACTTCGGCTGTGGCTCATCTCGTGAGCACGCACCGTGGGCACTAGCGGATTACGGCATCAAAGCGATGATCGCACCAAGCTTTGCCGATATTTTTTACGGCAACTCGATCAACAACCAAATGGTACCAGTTCGCTTGACTGAGCAAGAAGTGGATGAAATCTTCCATTTTGTTGAGGCGAATGAAGGCGCAGAAGTGGAAGTAGACCTAGAAGCGAATGTGGTTCGCGCCAACGGCAAAGAGTACAGCTTTGAAATCGATTCGTTCCGTCGTCATTGCTTGCTAAACGGTTTGGACAACATTGGTCTAACCCTTCAGCACGAAGATAAGATTGCCGAGTACGAAGCGAATATTCCAAGCTTCTTGCGTTAAGACGCGTTAGTAAATACACAAATCAAGGGCTGGCAATTGTCGGCCCTTTTAATGTTTTGGGTAACTGTTCTCATATCGCTTTGCTTACAGAATACCGAACGCCTCTGTTGAAATTCGTCATCCTGAGCAGCGACGAAGGAGTGTAATTCAGGATCTACTGCCAGAGCGCACTGTGCAGATTCATACTGTCTTTACTCAAGAGTTTGTGGGTATTAGATTCCTGATATCGCTTATGCTCCTCAGAATGACGGCGAATAAAGACCACTGATTACTGAAAGAAAACAAGCACTAAACTGGTCTACACTATCAACAATATCTCATTCAAAGGTATCTCTATGAAGCGTCTGTTATTGCTGTTGTGTGCTCTGGTTTCTTTCTCGACATTTTCCGCTCCAAAATCCGACTTATGGCCATATTGGAAACAATCGAATCAAGCCAACCAAACCCAAATTTCTCATCAAGAATGGCAACAACTACTCGATACTTATTTAGTTGAACAAGGCGAGAATACCTTGTTTCGTTACAGCCAAGTCTCCTCTGTCGATAAAACCAAGCTGAAACAATACATCCAGCGTTTGGCAAAACTAGACCCTCTACAATACAGCCAAGCAGAGCAATATGCCTATTGGGTAAATCTTTACAACGCCATCACGGTAGATCTTATTTTGGATAACTATCCAGTCGAATCAATCACCAAGCTAGGTGGTTTATTTAGCTTTGGTCCTTGGGGAGACGATGTGGTCGTGGTCAACGGGAAGGATCTAACTTTAAACGATATTGAACATCGAATTTTGCGTCCAATTTGGAATGACCCAAGAACGCATTACGCCGTAAATTGTGCAAGTTTGGGATGCCCTAACCTACAAGCTCAAGCATTCACTGCTGACAACACGCAAGCTCTACTGGATAGTGCCGCCAAAACATTTATCAACAGCAGCAAAGGCGTATCTATCCAAGGTAACACGGCACAGCTGTCTTCTATTTATGATTGGTTTGCAACGGACTTTGGTGGAGAAAAACAAATCTTCAAACACATCGCAAAGTACGCACCGCAATACAAAAACTTCTCTGGCAAAGTGAAATACGAATACGATTGGGACTTGAATCAAGCCAACTAAACTGGGGGATGTGAGGTCAATTAGCATTAGGGACATAATAGGCCAAAAGCTAAAGACACCGGCAACTCAAAGACTAAGACATGAAAAAAAAAGGGCACTGAGTGCCCTTTTTTACATCCAAATGTTTGATAGAAAACGTCCGACTACTTAAAGCCTTTGACTTTCTTAATCAGATCGTAAGCGTTTTGAATCTCTTGAGATTTCTCTTTCGCAACGTTCATCATCTCTGGTGGCAAACCTTTTGCCATCAATTTATCTGGGTGATGCTCGTTCATTAGTTTACGATAAGCACGCTTAACGGTTTTACTGTCTGCATCTGAAGACACATCCAGAATTTTGTACGCGTCGGCCAACTGATCCGCTTGTGAAGCTTGTTGCCAGCTACCACCTGAAGATTGGCCTTGATGCTGACCATGAAAACCGCCCTGGCTTTGGAAACGAAATGCGGCTTCTTGCATTTGCAAACGACGCTCTAATTGCTCAGAAGAGAAACCCAAACCACGTGCAATCTTGTGTAGTACATTTCGTTCACTCGGGTGGATCGAGCCATCTGCAAAGGCCGCCGAGATTTGCAGCTCTAAGAAAAATTGCAACAAGTCAAAGCGACCAGCTGTCGAAATTTTCACACGAACAAGAACATCTTCTAACGGAAAGTCGCTGTCTTTACCTTCACGAAACGCGTCTTGCGCTGCGCGACGCTGTTCGCCATGCAAATTCATGCGGTCCATCATGGCAGAAGCCAGTTGGATTTCCTCTTTGGTGACTTGGCCTTTCGCTTTTGCCACATGTCCCATTACCGCAAACGCCGCTTTAAAAAACTCTTCTTGGCGCTGAGCTTGACTTGGCCCTTTTCCAAAGCCGCCAGTAGAGAACCCGGCTTGACTCAAGCGACGTGCTTTATCGAATTGATGGCCAATAAATAAGCCAAAGAGTAAACCTAGCGGCCCGCCAAGTAACAAGCCAAAAAAGGCACCCAGAATTTTGCCAAAAATATGCATTATGTGTTCTCTATCAATGAATTTTTATCGACGACGGCGGTCTTATAGTGCCGGATGCAACGATTTCCTTTATGATAATGGAATTAGTTTTATTTCGGCTAGGCCATTTCGCCTGCTTATCTTTGCAGCTATTTTGTCGTCATTATGCCACAGTGAATCAATACGCTGGGATAAATGCGACTATAGTTGATTCATTTGGCTATTACGCTAGGGTACAACAAGCCCTATAGCCATCGAGTAGTAGTGACACAGGAAAGTTCAATTCAATGCAACATTTCTCCCGCACATTTTTAGCGGCCTCTATCAGCACCGCCTTGTTTGTACCCACCACTCAAGCTGAAGCGAATATCCATGATAGTGTGCAGGAAATGCCCGCCACAGATCAATGTTTGGTCGATACAAGTGGCGAGGAGGACGCTCTTAATACCCCAGTAGTGGTAGAAGCTGACACCCTGCAAGCCATCAATGGTGACAAAGCTCAGTACTCAGGTAATGTACAAGTCACCCAAGGCCAGAAGAAAATTACCGCAGATAGCGTAACGCTGCACCAACAAGACAACGTCGTGGTTGCCGAAGGCAACGTGACTTTCAATGACGGCCAAGTCAAAGCTCGATCTGATCGTGTTACTAACGACATTAATCAAGATACGTTTTCACTTGAGAACACCGATTATCAGTTCCTTTGCCAACAAGGCCGAGGCACTGCAGCCTATATCGCTCGCACAGGTCAGTCGGTTTATGAACTCGAAGACGGCTCTATCACATCGTGCCCTCAAGGCGATAATTCATGGCGATTGGTTGCGTCAGGCATCGATGTTGACCAAGATGAAGAGACAGCGACGCTGCACCACCCTCGATTTGAAGTGTTAGATGTGCCTGTTTTCTATGTGCCGTATCTAACCATGCCAATTGGAGATACGCGTAAAACGGGTTTCCTCTTCCCTTCTTTATCGTACGGTTCTAGTGATGGTATGGAAGTCGAGGTGCCATTCTATTGGAACATCGCGCCTCAATATGACATGACACTCACCACGCTCTATATGCAGCAACGTGGTACAAAACTCGATACTGATTTCCGCTACCTAACAGATGGTTGGGGAAATGGGGAAATCAAAGGCGAATACCTCAATAGTGATCGCAAATATCAGGACGAGTCTCGTTGGGGCTACCAAGTTAAACACGACGGTATCATCAATAAACAGTGGATAGTCAAAGTCGATTACTCAAAAGTGAGTGATATTGATTACTTCCTCGATCTCGACTCCGACATTGGTAACCGTGAAGATGGTCAACTGGTTCAAGAAGGACAAGTACAATATCGTTCTGACTTCTGGGATGCCTCGTTAACCGTTCGTGACTTCCAAATCTTATTGAAAGAAGAGAACCGCCCTTATCGCCTGCTTCCTCAGTTAGACTTGAACTACTACACGCCGTTGTGGGGAGATTACCTTAACTTTGACGTGAAGAGCCAAGTCAGCCGCTTCGATACGAGCGATGCTGCGCGACCAAATGCGACCCGTGTTCACATTGAACCAGGGCTTACATTACCACTCTCAAACTCATGGGCAACGTGGACAACAGAAGCGCGTGTGCTCTCTACGTATTACTCTCAAGACTTAACGGGTTTGACAGATGTAAACTTGCAAAACCAGTTGGATGATGAAGTTTCTCGTGTTATTCCTGAGTTCCGTACGCATGCGCAACTTTACTTAGAGCGAGATACAAGCTGGATCAAGGGCTACACACAAACACTGGAGCCTCAGCTGCAGTACTTGTACGTACCTGAAGAAGATCAAACCAACATCTACAACTACGATACCACCTTGCTACAAACCGACTACTACGGGCTATTCCGCAGTCGTAAGTACAGTGGCATTGATAAAATCGCCTCGGCGAACCAGTTAAGCTACGGTGCGAGTACTCGCTTCTTTGATGATGACTATAAAGAGCGTCTTAACGTTTCATTTGGTCAGATTTACTACTTCGATAAAAAGACCAAACTGAGCAACAGCCCAAATCTTCCGGATGAGACAACCAATTACTCATCATGGGCAATTGAAGCTGATTTCAACTACAACGATTACTTGTTCTATCACGGTGGAATTCAATACGATATTGATTTGAGCTCCATGCAGTTGGCAAACAGTACCTTGGAATACCAATTCAACGGCGGCTTTATTCAGGGTAACTATCGCTACGTTACGCGTGAATACATCGAAGATACGATCATTCTCGAAAACCTAGACACAATTACTCGTAAAGGTATTTCTCAAGCAGGTATTGTAGCGGCCTACGAGTTCAACCCGAACTGGTCTGCGAGTGGTCAATACTACTACGACCTCAATGAAAATGCGGACCTAGAATGGTTAGCGAGCCTACGTTACCAATCTGACTGTTGGTACATTGGCGTCACTTACTCAAACCAATTGCTTGGTTGGGAAGACCAAGCTATCGGCAGCACCGGGGCATCACCTGAATACGAAAATAACTTCAGCGTTAACTTCGGTATTCAAGGCTTTGCGACCAACCAGCGTGAAGACACTGCTGTCAAAGAACTGGATGGTTCTGACAACGCGATTAAGTACGGCCGCCCATTCTATCTGAACAATTAATCAAAATAGGCGTCTTAAATGAATAAGACGCCTATTCAAAAATACTGACGGAATTTTAAATGAAAATTTGGAAATCAATCTTATTCACGACCCTACTCTCTTGCGGAGCGGTTGCAGCACCAGTAGAGATCGATAAGGTTGCGGTCATCGTGAACGACGGTGTAGTTCTACAAAGCGACATCGAAACAGCGATGAAAACGCTGCAAGCCAACGCACGTCAAAGTGGAAAGAGCTTACCTTCTACCAGCGTATTAAAAGAACAAGTTGTTGAAAAACTTATTATTGACACGTTGCAAGGCCAAGAAGCAGACCGTATTGGTGTGCGTATTGACGACAACCGTTTAAACCAAGCGATTGCAGAGATCGCACGTAATAATGAGCAAACAGTAGAACAACTCGCCGCTTCTGTAGAAAGTGAAGGTTTAAGTTACCCAGAATTCCGCGAACAAATTCGTAAGGAAATCGCCGCATCAGAAGCCCGCAATGCACTGGTTCGTCGCCGTATTAATATCCTTCCAGCAGAGGTAGATAGCCTTGCTGAGCAACTATCACAAGAAACCAATGCGACTGTTCAATACAAAATTGGACACATTCAACTGCGCTTCTCTGACGATAAAGAAAAATCTGCTGTAGAAGCAGAAGCTAAAGCGCTCGCGAAAAAGCTAAACGAAGGTGCAGATTTTACGGAGATGGCCTACACCTACTCTAAAGGTCCTAAAGCTTTACAAGGTGGTGATTGGGGCTGGATGCGTAAAGAAGAGATGCCAACCATCTTTGCTGATCAGATCAAGATGCAAAACAAAGGCAGCATTATTGGTCCATTCCGTAGTGGCGTTGGTTTCCACATCCTAAAAATAGAGGATGTCAAAGGCCTAGAAACGGTTGCGGTAACGGAAGTAAATGCGCGTCATATTTTGATTAAACCAACCGTGATTCTGAGCGACGAAGGGGCGAAGAAGCAACTGAATGAATTTGTACGCCGCATCAAAGCCGGTGAAGCAACGTTCGCTCAATTGGCAACACAATACAGTCAAGATCCTGGCTCGGCAGCACAAGACGGTGAACTAGGTTATCAAACACCAGATCTTTACGTGCCAGAATTCAAGCACCAAGTAGAAACTCTGCCAGTTGGCTCAATCAGCGAACCGTTCAAAACCGTTCACGGCTGGCATATCGTTGAAGTGTTGGATCGTCGCCAAGTTGACCGTACTGACTCAGCGATGAAGAATAAAGCTTACCGCATTCTATTTAACCGTAAATTTAATGAAGAAGCGGGCGCATGGATGCAAGAGCTACGCGCAAGTGCGTTTGTTGAAATCGTGGATGACAACAATGACAACTAATACAATTCGTAGAATTGTCGTAACCGCAGGGGAACCTGCGGGTATCGGCCCAGACTTAGTGCTTGCCCTATCGAAAGAAGATTGGGCGCACCAAATTGTCGTCTGTGCCGATAAGAATATGCTGACGGAGCGAGCCAAGCAGCTTGGCATCGAAGTCCAACTGTCTGATTACAATCCAGAAGAAGCACCTAAAGCACAAAAAGCGGGCACGCTTATCGTTGACCATATCCAAATATCGGAACCTGCGGTCGCAGGTGAGCTCAATGAAGCGAATGGCCACTATGTACTAAAAACGCTAGAAAGAGCGGCTTTAGGCTGTATGAATGATGAATTTGATGCTATTGTCACCGGCCCTGTTCATAAGGGGGTGATTAATCGCGCAGGTGTTGCATTCAGTGGTCATACTGAATTTTTCGCCGAGAAGTCACAAACGCCGCTAGTTGTAATGATGCTAGCAACGGAAGGACTACGCGTGGCGCTGGTTACAACACATATTCCTTTAGCTTATGTGTCCAAAGCTGTCACCGAAGAGCGATTAGAAAAAATCATCGATATTCTTCATAAAGACCTTGTAGAAAAGTTTGCTATCGCACAACCAAACATCTACGTTTGCGGGCTTAACCCTCATGCTGGCGAAGATGGCTGCTTAGGTCGTGAAGAGATCGAAACCATCACTCCAACACTGGAAAAAATTCGACAAGAAAAAGGTATCAACCTGATCGGCCCTCTGCCGGCTGATACCATTTTCAATGAAAAATATTTAAATGATGCTGATGCTGTTTTAGGCATGTACCATGATCAAGTATTGCCAGTATTAAAATACAAAGGCTTTGGTCGTTCAGTAAACATTACTCTTGGTCTACCTTTTATTAGAACATCGGTGGACCACGGTACTGCATTAGATCTGGCAGGGACAGGTCAAGCGGATACAGGGAGTTTCCGAACAGCGCTCACGCATGCGATAGATTTGGTAGAGAAGAAACAATGAGAAATGATGTCCATTTAGGACACAAAGCGCGTAAACGTTTTGGTCAAAACTTCCTGAACGATCCATACATTATTGATGGGATCGTATCAGCGATTAACCCAAAACCAGGTCAAAACCTGGTTGAAATCGGTCCTGGTCTTGGTGCAATCACTGAGCCGGTAGGTCGTGAAGTAGATAAGTTCACAGTTATCGAATTAGACCGCGATCTGGCGGAACGCCTACGTACTCACCCTGAACTGGCAGATAAGTTGACCATCCATGAGGGTGACGCTATGCGTTTTGACTTCACTCAACTAGTGAAGCCAAACAACAAGCTGCGCATTTTTGGTAACTTGCCATACAACATCTCTACACCATTGATGTTCCACCTTTTTGAGTTCCATAAAGACATTCAAGACATGCACTTTATGCTGCAAAAAGAAGTGGTAAACCGCTTAGCCGCCGGCCCTGGCAGCAAAGCTTACGGCCGTTTAACGGTAATGGCTCAGTACTACTGTAAAGTGGTACCGGTACTGGAAGTACCGCCAACGGCATTCGTTCCACCACCGAAAGTGGATTCTGCCGTTGTTCGTTTAGTGCCTTACGAAGAGCTGCCATGCCCGGCAAAAGATCTGCGTTTGCTCGATCGCGTTTGTCGTGAAGGCTTTAACCAACGTCGTAAAACCGTTCGTAACTGCTACAAATCGTTGTTAAGCACAGAAGTACTAGAAGAGCTAGGTGTTAATCCAAGCATGCGTCCAGAGAACCTGACGCTAGAACAATTCGTCGCAATGGCGAACTGGCTTGCGGATAACCCGCAGCACTAAGAACTCAAACAATGAGCCAAACCCTTGTAGGTTTGGCTTATTATTATTGGGATATTACGTTTCTGAGGAGTGCACATGGACGTCATTCAACCTTGCATCAAAATTCAAGTTCACACCAAATACATCGAAGAACAGTCCAACCCAGAGCTACAACGCTACGTTTTCGCTTATATCATCACCATCAAAAACCTTAGCCAGCAAACCGTACAGTTAGTGAGCCGCCGCTGGCTAATCACAGACTCGAACGGCAAGCAAATGACGGTTGAAGGTGACGGAGTTGTAGGCCAGCAGCCCTTTATTCCAAGCAATGATGAATACACGTACAGTAGCGGAACCGCGTTAGAAACCCCTGTCGGCGTTATGCAAGGACACTACAAAATGCTGGATGAGAAAGGGCAAGAGTTCATCACCGAAATCGAACCATTTCGCTTGGCTGTTCCAAATGTTTTAAATTAGTAAATTGGAGATTCAGTGGCTACCTATATTGTTGGTGACATCCAAGGCTGTTTTGATGAATTGCAGCGACTACTAGAAAAAGTATCTTTCTCTGCGAAAAAAGACCAACTTTGGCTTGCTGGTGATTTGGTCGCCAGAGGGCCTAAATCACTAGAAACGTTACGCTTTGTGAAGTCACTTGGCGCAAGCGCAATCGTCGTGCTTGGTAATCACGACCTTCACCTTCTTGCAGTGGCTCACGGGATAAAAAAGGTCAAAGACAAAGATAGAACCGCACCTATTTTCACGGCCCCTGACAAAGAGGAACTACTGACATGGCTAGCTCAGCAACCTCTAATGGCCGAGCATGACGAGTTCGTGATGTGTCACGCTGGCATATCACCGCAGTGGAATCTAAAAACAGCGAGAAAGTGTGCCCGTGAAGTTGAGCGCATCATCCAAAGTGAAGAGCTGCCTTGGCTATTAAAAAACATGTACAGCAATCAACCTGATTCCTGGGATGACTCTCTACAGGGTTTGGACCGATACCGTTATATTATCAATGCTTTTACGCGGATGCGCTTTTGTTTCCCTGATGGTCGTTTGGATATGGATTGTAAATTGCCACCGCAACAAGTTTCCGGTAACGAACTTATTCCATGGTTTGAGGTGCCTAAACGTATCCACTTAAACAAAGCGGTGCTCTTTGGGCACTGGGCTGCACTGCAAGGTTATATGAACAACGAAGTCATCGGGCTAGATACTGGCTGCGTTTGGGGCGGAAGCCTGACCATGATCCGTTGGGAAGATAAGAAAATTTTTACTCAGGATGCACTCAGTTAACGGCTCTGATTGCCGGACTAGAAAACAAAAAGCACCGCATTTGCGGTGCTTTTCTTATTCGGCTCAATTTGATTATTTTTCTAAAATCGTAAAACGCATGTTATAAGCGTTTTTCTCATCAGCTTGATATTCTCTAGTGTACGTTTCTTGGAATTCATCATCCCATTGAGGAAATTGAGTATCTCCCTCAACATCAGCATCAATAAAAGTTAGATACAACTTATCAGCTTTATCAAGAAATGCTTCATAGATACTACCACCGCCGATAATCATAACCTCATTATGACCTTTGGCAGCTTCTAGAGCCTCTAAAGTAGAGCTCACTACTATTACGTCTTCTGCTGCATAAGATCGGTCTCTGGTAATGACTATATTGAGTCTATTTGGTAGAGCTTTACCAATTGACTCAAAAGTCTTACGCCCCATGACCACAGGCTTACCTAGTGTATGTTCTTTGAACCAAGCAAAGTCTGCAGGAAGGTGCCAAGGCATTGAGTTATTGTTACCGATGATCATTGGCTTTTCTTTATCAATAGCACCGTTATGTGCCATTGCCGCAATCATGCTAATCATAGAAATACTTTACCTTGAAGAAATTTGAGCGCAAATTATACCTAAATAACACTTTAGAACAAACGATCGCCTAAACAATTGGTCTTCTTCGATAAAAAAGTAACCCAGGAACCGCAAGACCAACTGCTAAACCTGCAATAATAAACATGGCCTTAAGAAAGTTTTCCATACAGGTTGCGACAAGCTCGGGTGAGTAGCCAACATGATTGATTTCTACCATAGCGATCATTGCTTTGTACGCAAACACACCCGGCACCATCGGGATCAAAGCAGCCACAGTAAACACTTTTGGATGCGCGAGAAAACAGTGAGACCAGTACACACCAATCATCCCAACTAACGTCGCAGCAAAAAAGGTTGCCCACTCAATAGGAATGCCAAACTGCATCATCAAGTAGCGGCTACCATGACCAATCGCGCCACCAACAGCGCAATACACTAAAGCTCTTTGTGGTACGTTAAAAACCAATGCAAATCCTACGGCGGGAATCGCCGCAAAAAACATGTCATTCAACAGGCCAAACATCAAATCAAATAAACTCATTAGATAGCCCACCCCCAAATTCCAGTTACACTCATCGCAGCAACGATCCCCAAACATGTCGCCAACGTTAGTAAACTAGCCATCACAAATCGAGCAATGCCCATATTAATGTGGCCTTTCAACATATCTGCGACAGAGTTAATGAGTGGGAAACCAGGTACAAGCATTAATACCGACGATGCCATTGCTACGGTAGGTAGATTACCGATTTGGTAAATTTCCGCCTGTGCTGAAATTAAGGTAGTCACAAAAGCGGTCGCAGCAAAGTTCAATAGAGGGTTGAAATGACGATGACCAATTTCTTGGCGAACGATCATGCCACCAGCTGAAGCTAAAAAGGTCATGATGAAGACTCCCCAATCACCACCAGCTAGATGACTGAATGCCGCACAAGACAAGCCAATCATAAACACCACCAACCAGCGGTTATAACGCTCTGGACTGATAGCGTTCAGCTTTTTCTGCGCCATGGTTGAATCGAGCAAACCACGTTCCATCATGATACAGATTCGTTGAATTTGCGTAATAACGCGCATATTGATGCCACGATCAGCGCAGCTTCGGGTGGTGGTGATGCAATGCCCATCCATTACCGTCGTCACAACCAATGCATTAGCTGATAGTGCTACCGCAACTTCATTCACCCCACAAGCAAGGCCAATACGACGCATAATATCGCTCACAAGAGTACTTTCAGCACCATGAGCAAGTAGCATTTGTCCGGCTTGGGCGACAAGACGAGAAATCGATCGTTGAGTAGATACCGCCAACTCTCTAGGCGGTATGGTTTCTAGAGTCATAAATAAGTCTAATTCCTTTTAGGGTGTTACTCATTCATACGCGCGAGGGCCAAACTAACCCTCAAAAAACACGACGTATCGGTTATTGTGCCGTAAATCACATCACCTAAATATGATTTAGATACAAAAAAAGCCGCAATAGATAATTGCGGCTTAATGAATTATAGGCAAACAGGCATTGTTTGACCGTTCTGATTAGTCACGAACGTAGACAACGTGACCGTCATCTTCTTCATCGTCCCAGTCATCCCAATCGTCGTCGTCATCTTCAGTGATAACGTCTTTACCCGCCATCGCATCTTTATGGTAATCATCCCACATGAAGTTAACTTTATCTTCTTCAGCCACTTCTTCCTCTTCGCGAGGTAGGTTATCCATAAAGTCAGCCAGTTTGTAACAAAGCTCTTTAGTACCGTTACGATTGATCGCCGAGATCTTAAAGTACTCGTCTTCCCAACCTAGTGCGTCTAAGATTTCTTGGATCTTCTCATTCGCTTCTTCTTCAGGCATTAGATCAACTTTGTTGAACACTAACCAGCGCGGCTTACTTGCCAGTTTTTCGCTGTATTGTTCTAGTTCATCAATGATCGTCAATGCATTTTGCACCGGATCGGACTGATCAATTGGCATAATATCGATCATGTGCAGCAACACTCGACAACGCTCTAAGTGCTTCAAGAATCGAATACCAAGGCCAGCGCCATCTGCTGCACCCTCGATCAAACCAGGGATGTCTGCAACAACAAAACTTTTCTCTGGTACGACACTTACGACACCCAAGCTTGGGATCAAAGTCGTGAATGGGTAATCAGCGACTTTCGGTTTTGCTGCTGATACTGCGCGGATAAAGGTTGATTTACCAGCATTAGGTAGACCAAGCATACCCACATCAGCAAGAAGCAATAGCTCAAGGCGAATTTCGCGTACTTCACCCTTTGTACCCAATGTTCTCTGACGAGGCGCGCGGTTTACTGAAGATTTGAAACGCGTGTTACCTAGACCGTGCCAACCGCCTTTTGCGATCATCACTTTCTTACCGTGTTCAGCAACTTCCGCCACGATTTCATTTGTGTGGATATCCACAGCGCGCGTACCCACAGGTACACGAAGAACGATGTCTTTACCACGCTTACCTGTACAGTTACCACCGCGACCGTTTTCACCACGCTCAGCTTCGTAGAAGCGCTGGAAACGGTAATCAATCAGAGTATTTAGGTTTTCATCGGCTTGGATATAAACATCACCACCGTCACCGCCATCACCGCCATCAGGGCCACCTTTAGTGATGAATTTTTCACGCCAGAAACTGACAACGCCACTACCGCCATCACCAGCCTGAACTTTTACTACCGCTTCATCTACGAACTTCATCTTTTACTCCGACTACTTCGTGCGTGGATTAAATCTTACTATGTCATCCGACAATTTTAGCAGATGACAGATCTAAGCTCCCAGATTCAAATCGCTTAGGATCTTAGCGAGAAACTTCGATATGTCGACTGCCACAAATAAAAAACCCCGCCGATTCGGCAGGGCTTTTGAATTCAGCTTAAAGCTATTAAATAATTTGGTTAAAAACCTAATTACTCAGCTTCGATGCTTACAAACTTACGGTTCTTAGGACCTTTCACTTCGAACTTCACTTTACCTTCAGTAAGAGCGAATAGAGTGTGGTCTTTACCGATACCTACGTTGTTACCAGCGTGGAACTTAGTACCACGTTGACGAACGATGATGTTACCTGCAAGTACAGATTCACCACCGAAACGCTTAACACCTAGACGTTTGCTTTCTGAATCGCGGCCGTTACGAGTAGAACCACCAGCTTTTTTGTGTGCCATTGTTAAACTCTCCTAATAGATTAAGCGTTGATACCAGTGATCTTCACTTCAGTGAACCACTGACGGTGACCCTGTTGCTTACGAGAGTGCTTACGACGACGGAACTTAACGATTTTAACTTTATCGCCACGACCGTGTTGTACAACTTCAGCAACAATTTTGCCGCCCTCTACAAGAGGAGCACCAACTTTGATGTCTTCGCCGTTAGCAACAAGAAGAACTTTATCAAATTCTACAGTTGCACCAGTTTCAACGTCTAATTTCTCTAAACGAAGAGTTTGACCTTCGCTTACACGGTGTTGTTTACCACCAGATTGGAAAACAGCGTACATATTTTACTCCGCTTTTTCCGCACAGCCTTTCTTGAGGGTGTGCGCTAAACTAATCATCAATAGGGCGCAGATTCTACAGAATAGATGCTCCTATGACAAGCCATATTTTGAAAAAATTGGCGAAAAGCTAATCGCCAAAGAAAAGTGCGGCAATCATGCCCTTTAGTAATGTATTAATCAACGTTTTTTAGTGTATTATTCGACAATTATATAAATCGAATAAGCCTTGCAGGGTCTAACTTCAGCCGGATATACGATGGATTTTAAAACTATCCAAGCGCTTACTGCCGATGACATGGCAAAAGTGAATGAAACAATTCAAGCCCAACTTAATTCTGATGTCTCTTTAATCAACCAGCTCGGTTTTTATATCGTGAGTGGTGGAGGCAAACGTCTAAGACCGCTTTTAGCGATACTGTCAGCCCGTGCACTTGGTTACCAAGGCAATGGTCATACAATGGCAGCTGCGTTTATTGAGTTCATCCATACAGCGACTTTGCTGCATGATGACGTGGTAGATGAATCAGACATGCGCCGTGGTAAAGCCACTGCGAATGCAGCATTTGGCAATGCGGCTAGCGTATTAGTTGGGGACTTTATCTATACACGCTCATTTCAGATGATGACGGAACTAGGATCCATGAAGATCCTTAAACTAATGAGCAATGCCGTAAACGTGATCGCCGAAGGTGAAGTACAGCAGTTGATGAACTGTAACGACCCTGACACGACAGAAGAAAGCTACATGCAAGTCATCTACTCTAAGACTGCGCGCTTATTTGAATCCGCAACTCAAATCGGTGCAATCTTAAATGATGCTCCTGAGCATGTGGAAATCGCAATGCAAAATTACGGTAAGTATCTAGGCACTGCGTTTCAGCTCATTGATGACGTCATGGATTACACTTCTGATGGCGAAGACATGGGTAAAAATGTGGGTGATGACTTGGCCGAAGGCAAGCCAACTTTACCTCTACTCCATGCTATGCGTAATACCACACCAGAAAACGCCATCATGATTCGTGAAGCGATTGAGAAAGCGAATGGCATGGATCGCTTAGAAGAAATTCTTGCGGTCATGAAAGAAGCAGGCTCTCTGGAATACACAACGCAAAAAGCTCTAGAAGAAGCAGACAAAGCAATCGCAGAACTATCAGTGTTGCCAGAGTCTGAATACAAACAAGCGCTTGTTACTCTGGCTCATGTCGCTGTACAACGCACGAAGTAATCAATAGCTACCCATAACGCAAGGCTTATAGCTAAAAGGAAGAGCATGCTCTTCCTTTTTTACGTTTGATACCTAATGACGACGCCCCGAGGCGCTAGTAATATCTGTCACTACCGCCATGCAGTTGTGGATCATCTTCTATTTCATCAAAGCTAACGGCGAGCTGCTGTTCAGTCCCTTGTTTGGACAATAATACTGTCTCTGCTTCATGATCGACCACTAATATCGTACCGACGCCTTGTTGGCACTCAACAACCATGCCTTTACGGATTCGACTCGCTTCCATCATCTTCTCCTTCACTACGTGGTTTTATTCGACCATTTTTACGAAGTTGAGAAATCAAGGATCAAAAAAGCCGATCAAAATGATCGGCTTTCTTCTTATATAGGCTTTCTAGATTACTTTGCGAATTCAACACCAATGTTGATGTCGCCATTTAGTGTTTCTAGCATACCGTCTAATGCAGACTTTTCGTAATCGCTGAGTTTGCCGTAGCTTAGTACTTCTTCAACGCCTTCTTTACCCAGTTTCACAGGTTGCGCGAAGTAAGTCGCGTGTTCGCCGTCGCCTTCAACGTAAGCGCACTCAACTACGCCTTCTTCACCTTGAAGAGCACGAACCAGAGACAGACCAAAGCGACATGCAGCTTGGCCCATTGATAGTGTTGCACTACCACCACCCGCTTTAGCTTCTACAACTTCAGTACCTGCATTTTGAATACGTTTCGTTAATGCTTCTACTTCTTCAGCTGTAAACTCAACACCTTCTACTTGAGACAGTAGAGGTAAGATCGTTACGCCAGAGTGACCACCAATAACTGGCACGCGAACGTCACCTGGATCTTTGTCTTTAAGCTCAGCAACAAACGTTTCTGAACGGATAACATCCAACGTTGTTACACCAAATAGACGACGCTTATCATAAACACCCGCTTTTTTAAGAACTTCAGCAGCAATTGGCACTGTTGTATTTACAGGGTTTGTGATGATACCAACACAAGCTTTCGGACAAACAACCGCAATCTTCTCCGCTAGCGATTTAACGATACCAGCGTTTACATTAAATAGATCCGCACGATCCATACCTGGCTTACGCGCAACACCAGCAGAAATTAGCACAACATCCGCGCCTTCTAGTGCTGGAGTAGGATCTTCACCAGCGTAACCTTTGATAGAAACTGGCGTAGGGATGTGGCTAAGATCAGCGGCCACACCAGGAGTTACTGGAGCAATATCATATAGGGCTAGATCAGAACCAGCAGGAAGACGGTTCTTAAGTAGAAGGGCCAGGGCTTGACCGATGCCACCAGCGGCACCAATAACGGCTACTTTCATGTAGTTCTCCTTGAGAGTATTTCTCTTATAAACGTATTCGTAGGGTAGTTTGTAACCAACTTAAATAAAGCTATCGGAATCACAACTTGATTACAATCAATTAACGCTAGCTTTGCGACCTCGCGCAACTCGCTGTTACCGTGCTACAAATGGGGCTTGGATTATTCTTTTATTCTGTTGAAATGACAAGGAATTCAAGAAAACAGATACAGCCCTACTTCAGCGCGCTAAAGAATTCTATGTGGTATATAGTTTACAGTGACGCATCTAACATAATCCTGGGACTCTTTGGCACCGCCTGAATATATATGCGAGAATATGCAAAATTGCTGACCCGTAATAAGAGATTTGTAATGACTATGCGCAATTCAGAAAAACAAGACAACTTAGTTCGCGCCTTTAAAGCCCTGTTAAAAGAAGAAAGCTTTGGCTCACAGGGCGAGATTGTTGACGCACTCAAACAGCAAGGGTTTGAGAGTATCAACCAATCTAAAGTCTCACGTATGCTGACTAAATTTGGCGCCGTCCGTACGCGCAATGCAAAAATGGAAATGGTTTACTGTCTTCCTGCTGAGCTAGGTGTCCCAACAGTCAGCAGCTCTCTGCGTGAACTGGTACTAGACATCGATCGTAATGCAGCGTTAGTGGTAATTCACACCGGCCCAGGTGCAGCACAGTTGATTGCTCGCTTGCTTGATTCACTCGGTAAATCCGAAGGTATTCTTGGCGTTGTCGCAGGTGACGATACCATTTTCATTACGCCAACCATGGCAATTACGACTGAGCAACTCTTCAAATCAGTGTGCGAGCTGTTCGAATATACTGGTTAAGTTCTATAAAGCTTCAATCAGCTAACTCATTGTGGGTTATAAAAGAAGTCTCATTTTGTAGCCCATAATTTATGTAAATTTTTTGCTTACTCCGCTCATTATTTAACCGCCCATTTTGTGATTAACATCACGCAATTGATCTTTTTCATTTCAGTCACTAAACGTCAATTAAGTAATTGTTATAAAAAGAATTAAATCACAAATTGAATCCTATCCCCTGATACAAAATTCAGACTTATCAACTATAACATTTAACAATTGGATAATTTTCTGCCAAATTTTTGTTATGATTCGCTCGCTTTTTCAAACGATTGGATTGAAAAAGGTGCCGTTTCCAAATAGGAAACTCCAGAAGTGATTTATGGTTATTTCCGGGTAAATAATGAATATAAGGAAGGGAAATTCATGGCATTTAACAAACTTCTCAAAGTAGGCGCTATCGCTGCAGCCGTAATGGGCGCAGGCGCAGTTAACGCTCAAGAGTTTATTACCATCGGTACTGGCTCTGTGACTGGTGTTTACTACCCAACTGGTGGTGCTATCTGTAAGTTGGTAAATAAAGGTCGTAAAGACCACAACATCCGTTGTTCAGTAGAATCAACTGGTGGCTCAATTTACAACGTTAACACTATCCGTGCAGGCGAATTAGATTTTGGTATCGTGCAATCGGATTGGCAGTACCACGGCTACAACGGTACGAGCAAGTTTGAAGAACAAGGCCCGTACAAGAAGCTACGCGCAATGTTCTCTCTTCATACAGAACCTTTCAACATCATTGCGCGTGCAGATTCAGGTATTGAAAATGTTGAAGACCTGAAAGGTAAGCGAGTAAACATCGGTAACCCAGGCTCTGGTGACCGTGCAACGATGGGCGTTGTCATGGAAGCGATGGGTTGGACAAACGACAGCTTCAAATTGGCGTCTGAGCTAAAAGGCTCTGAACGCTCTCAGGCACTTTGTGATAACAAAATTGACGCCTTCATTTACATGGTCGGCCACCCGAACGGTTCAATCAAAGAAGCAACCACATCATGTGATGCGAAGCTAGTTTCAGCAACAGGCCCTAAAATCGATAAAATTGTTGCCGACAACCCATACTACGCCTTTAGCTCAGTACCGGCTGGTATGTACCGCGGTACAGACAAAGACGTAAACAGCTTTGGTGTTGCAGCAACAATGGTAACGACCTCTGATGTTTCAGACGATGTCGCTTACAACGTGGCAAAAGCTGTGTTTGAAAACTTTGATACCTTCAAACGTCTACACCCTGCATTCGCAAACTTGAAGAAAGAAGACATGGTGAAAGCTGGTCTTTCTATTCCTCTTCACCCAGGTGCAGAAAAATACTACAAAGAAATGGGTCTAATTAAGTAATTACCTCAGACTCTACATACAGGCAGGAAAGAATATTTTCTGCCTGTTTGAGCATACAGGTTGTAGCACGTTCTAACTGTATGCTTCATTCGCCAGTTTTCTTCTGAAAACTGCGAGCTCATACCCAAGAAAACTTAAACGCCGCCTAACAGAGTATCCAACAATCAACACTTTGAGTTCAGGCAGCAAAATACTCGAAAGCAAACTTCGCTCCATTCACTACACTGATAGAGGCGAAGTGTGGTTCTCGATAAAAATCAGACAGGACCATCAATAATAAGGAAAAAGTACATGGCGACGAATCAAGCTCCGTCACAAGATGTGCAAGAAATGGTGGCTCAGGCAGACACAGGTGCACGTAGCCCTTCGGGAATGCAAGGACGAATCCTTTGGTTTGTTCCTCTGTGTTGGTCACTATTTCAATTATGGTACGCATCCCCGTTACCATTTATTTTCAATTTTGGCGTACTGAACGACACGGAAGCGCGATCTATCCACCTTACTTTCGCGATCTTTTTGGCTTTCACTGCTTATCCAGCGATGAAGAATTCTCCTCGCGATCATATCCCTCTTGTTGATTGGATACTCGCGTTGGCTGGCAGCTTTTCAGCAGCCTATATATACCTTTTTTATACCGAGCTAGCAGGACGCTCAGGCGCACCGACAACGGTTGATATCGTTGTTGCTGTTATCGGTATGATCCTCCTTTTAGAAGCAACACGCCGAGCTCTTGGTCCACCATTAATGGTCGTGGCTGCTGTTTTCCTTACTTACACCTTTGCAGGCCCTTACATGCCTGACGTTATCGCGCACAAAGGGGCAAGCTTGAACAAGGCCATGTCTCACTTGTGGCTAACAACAGAAGGCGTATTTGGGGTTGCGCTAGGTGTTTCTACCTCTTTTGTCTTCTTGTTTGTATTGTTTGGAGCAATGCTGGAACGCGCTGGTGCTGGTGCTTACTTCATTAAAGTTGCCTTCTCGTTGCTTGGCCATATGAAAGGTGGTCCAGCTAAAGCGGCCGTTGTTGCATCAGGTTTATCTGGTCTGGTTTCTGGTTCTTCAATCGCAAACGTAGTAACAACTGGCACCTTTACCATTCCACTGATGAAGCGTGTTGGCTTTCCCGGCACAAAAGCGGGTGCGGTAGAGGTAGCGGCTTCAACCAATGGTCAGTTAACACCGCCAATCATGGGTGCAGCAGCATTTTTGATGGTGGAATACGTCGGTATCTCCTACGTTGAGGTGATTAAAGCTGCCCTACTTCCAGCGCTAATCTCTTATATTGCTTTAATTTACATTGTTCACCTTGAAGCATGTAAAGCAGGCATGACGGGCCTTCCTCGTCGCCACAACCCAACACTAGTACAAAGTCTGCTGTCCTTTACTGGCACAATCTTAGGATTGTGTGTGATCAGCGCATTGGTTTACTACGGAGTGGGTTGGACAAAAGACGTCTTTGGTGATGCCGCGACACCAATTGTTACCGTCGCACTATTAATCGCGTACGTTGGGTTGGTGAAAGTCTCAGCAAATCACGTGCAAGATGGCGCAATTGAGATTGATGCAGAATTAACAGAAGTACCTGATCCTGGCCCAACCGTTAAGTCAGGCTTGCACTACCTACTCCCTATCGTCGTATTAGTTTGGTGTTTGACTGTCGAACGTTTCTCACCTGGCCTTTCGGCATTCTGGGCAACGGTATTCATGATTTTCATTTTGCTTACTCAACGTCCGTTGATTGCACTGCTGTCAAAGCAAGGTGACATGCTTCAGCAAACCAAAGATGGCTTTGTCGATCTTGCCGAGAGCTTAGTTTCTGGTGCGCGCAATATGATTGGTATCGGCGTTGCAACCGCGGCAGCGGGCACCGTTGTTGGTGTTGTTACACTAACGGGTATCGGCCTAGTGATGACCGACTTCGTCGAGTTTATCTCTGGTGGCAGCATCATTCTTATGCTGCTGTTTACCGCCATCATTAGCTTGGTTCTGGGGATGGGTCTGCCAACAACGGCGAACTACATCGTGGTCTCTACGCTAATGGCGCCGGTTATTGTTACGCTCGGCGCGGCGCATGGCTTGATTATTCCGTTGATAGCGGTGCACTTGTTCGTTTTCTACTTTGGTATTTTGGCCGACGATACCCCACCTGTAGGTCTTGCAGCTTTTGCAGCAGCCGCAATTGCGAAATCAGATCCAATTCGTACCGGTATCCAAGGTTTTACTTACGATATTCGAACCGCTATTTTGCCGTTCATGTTTGTGTTCAATACCCAGTTATTGTTAATGGGGATCGACTCTTGGTGGCATTTGGCACTCACGGTCATCTCATCGATCATTGCAATGCTGATTTTCTCTGCGGCAACTCAAGGGTGGTGGTTCACGCGTAACAAGTGGTGGGAAACAGTCCTATTATTAGTACTGACGTTTTCGTTTTTCCGTCCAGGTTTTTGGTGGGACATGCTGTACCCAGCGAAAGTTCTTTCTCCTGGCGTTGAGGTAGCTCAAATCACGGAAACACTAAATGTAGGAGAATCATTGGAGTTACGTGTTGCCGGTGAAAACCTTGAGGGCGACTACATTGAGAAAACGGTTCGTCTTCCATTCGAAGACAGTGCGACAACAGCAGACGCACGTATTTCATCTATGGGTCTGATGCTGACCGAAAGTGACAACAAAATGATTGTCGATATGGTTGAATTTGGTAGTCCAGCAGAGTCCGCAGGTATCGACTTTGATTGGGAAATCAAGTGGGTTATCCTGGATGCAGACCGTCCAATGAAAGAGTGGGTGTTTGTACCATGCTTAATGATTTTGCTGGTGCTTGCAATGAACCAAAAACGTCGTGCTCGTAAGGAACAATTGAGCGCATAACCGATTTGGCCCCGAGGATAAAGGGGCCTTAATGAGAGACATTGAATGTACAAACAAATTCTTGTTCCGGTTGATCTAAATGACCAAGGCTTTTCAGACCGAGCGGTTGAACTAGCGGTTTGGCAGGCAAAGCAAGCAAATGCTCAAATCCATCTTCTGACTGTACTACCTGGTATTCACATGTCGATGGTTGCCACATACTTTCCGAAAGATGCTGCGGCCAAAATGAAGCAAGACGTGAAGCAGCAACTAAAAACTTTCGCTAATGAGCATATTGCTGAAGATGTGGTTTACCAAGTGCATGTTGCTGAAGGCAAGGCCTACGCGACCATTCTTGATTATGCAGAACGTTTAGGCGCTGATCTCATCATTATGCCAAGCCACAAGCGCTCTAAAATCAATAAAGTAATGCTTGGCTCTGTCGCGAGTAAGGTTGTGGAATATTCTCCAATCAATGTGATGGTCGTAAAACCGCAAGGCTAAGTAAATACAGAAACGAAAAAGGACGCTAACATTAGCGTCCTTTTTATATGAAACAAGTAAGGGTTATGCCATCACTGGGTAATCGGTATAACCTTCTGCTCCGCCCAAATAAAAGTGTTCTGGTTTCGCCTCATTAAGAGGTGCATTTTTCTTAAATCGCTCAACTAAATCTGGGTTTGCGATAAAGGGAACGCCAAATGCGACCACATCAACTTTGTTTTCTGCAATTGCTGTTGCCGCTTCTTGTGCACTGTAGCCCACGTTCGCCATTAAGTGACCTTGATAGTTTTCGCGTGCTGGCTTGAGAACATCTGCTTTTTGTACGCCTTTCAGATCCGCACGCATCACGTGCCAATAAGCAAGATCGAAAGAATTAAGTTGCTCTGCTAAGTAACGCACCAAACCAACTGGATCACTGTCTTTCATGTCATTAAATCCATTTAGCGGAGATGTACGCAGACCGACTCTTCCGGGTCCCCACACCTCAACGACTTCTTTCACTATCTCAAGTAAAAATCGAGCACGATTTTCAACCGAGCCACCGTATTCATCGGTACGTAAATTTGAGCCGTCACGAAGGAAGTTATCAATAAGATAACCATTGGCGCCATGTATCTCGACCCCATCAAAGCCGGCTTTCTTGGCGTTTTCTGCACCTTGTTTAAACGCCGCAACAATGGAAGCTATCTCATCCACTTCGAGTGCTCGTGGTACCGTATATGCTTGCTTACCCGAAGGGGTATGGACTAATTCATCACGAATGGCCAATGCGCTCGCCGCTACAGGTGTTTTTCCTTCATTCAGATCAGGATGACAAGCTCGTCCCGCATGCCAAATTTGCAGTACAATCTTACCGCCTCTCTCATGAACCGCATCCGTTACCTTTTTCCAAGCTGCGATTTGCTCTTCGTTGTAAATGCCCGGCTCTGCCATGAAAGCAGACGTACCTTCCATCACCATGGTGCATTCAGCAATGATAAGTCCGGCACTCGCACGTTGAGCGTAGTATTCAACCATAAGGTCATTAGGAATATGGTCCGCACCAGCACGAGCTCGCGTTAAAGGCGCCATAATGGCACGGTTATCTAATGCTAATTGACCGAGTTCGATAGGAGAAAATAAGTCTACAGAGTTGGACATGTTGTTTACCTCAAATGACAATAACTTGATGGCTAAGGATGAGGTGCCAGACTATAATCAGATTAATATTGAAACAATATGGATAATTGAAAGTGATTGTTCGCAATTTAGAAACAATTGACTTTAGAACGCTTTCTATCTTTGTCACAAGCTGTCGACTACTGAGCTTAACCAAGTGCGCGCTGGAGTTAAACCTACCAAAATCTACTGTTAGCAAAGCCATAACCAAACTCGAACAACACTTTGAAGCCAAACTCCTAGAGCGCACAACCCGAAAGTTAGTGATCACCGAAGCTGGCCAAATGGTTTTAGAGCGTGCTGCAAGCTTAGTTGAGGAATTCCACTCAATTGGCCATGACGTACAGGAGATGGAACAACAGATCCAAGGCCGGCTGCGTATTTCCGCGCCACCAGCGTTGGATGCGTATATGGCGGAACACATCTTTTTGCCATTTTTAAAACAATGGCCAAAAGTACAAATTGCGTTAGAAGCATCGAACGATTTTGTTGATCTGTTTTCACACGGCTTTGATATGGCAATTAGAGTCGGTCAGATAGTTGATGATCGATTAATCGCGAAAAAATTAGGCTATACCACTCGAGTCCTGGCTGCTAGCCCTGAGTATTTAGCTGAGTTCGGCGTACCTGAAACGCCAGAAGACCTGACAAAACATAACTGTTTGAGGTATCAATATGTTTCAGAAATAGGACCTTGGACGCTGATCTCACACGATAATACCGTCAATGTTTCAATAACCAGTAACTTCTCAAGTACAACTGTAGAAGCAATATTGAAAGGCGCACTTAAAGGACTAGGCATCGCGAACTTACCTGTGCAGAACATGACGCAAGAGCTAGAAAGTGGCACCTTAGTCAGAGTGTTACCGCAATGGCACACGGTACCAATGCCTATTTATTTAGTGTATCGTCCTGGAGCAAACCGCCCACGGCGTGTACAAGCAATGATTGACCATATCATGAGCTTAAGATCTCAATTTGAATTTGGCCCTCGGCATGGTTTGTGTTGCGGAGAAGCATAACCTAGCAACTATCAGGCACTAGCATGCGGCTCGGATAAATGCCGCAAGCTTCTCACTAGCATGCTGTTCACTCAATGCAGACATATCACCCGCGGCTTCCACTTTACCATCTGCCACAAACACAAAGTGGCTGGCAATCGCTTTGGCATCGCTTAAATGGTGCGTGACCATCAATACAGTTATTCCCCGCTCTGCTGCGAGTTTTTTTACCAAGCTCAGCATCTCTTCACGCAACAGCGGATCAAGCGCCGAGAACGGCTCATCCAATAGCCACATGGGATGAGGCTGAACAAAACAACGCGCTAAGGCAACACGTTGACGCTGGCCACCAGAAAGATGCTCTGGCAAACGGTCGAGGTACTCTGCAACACCAACTTGCTGCGCGGCTTGTTCAATCTGACGATTTTGGTCCACCGTAAGCTTTAGCCCTGGGTGTAAGCCCAAACCGATGTTGTCACGCACCGATAAGTGAGCAAACAAATTGTGCTCTTGGAACAACATAGAGAACGGACGCAGATAAGGCTCTTTACGCACAATGGACTCACCATCAACACAAATATCACCACGGTCAGGATGGATGAATCCTGCCACCAACGCCAGCAAGGTTGACTTCCCTGCCCCACTTGGTCCCATCAGCGACACAATCTGTCCTTGCTCAATCGTTAAGTCAAAACGAAACAGTTCACGTTGGTAGGTGTACTGCACATCATCCAACACTAACATTACGCTCTCTCCTTCGTTTTCAATACTTTCTCAATCAAGGCAAAACAGCCCACACTCAACAACAATAGGGTCACCGATACCACCGCAGCTGCGTCCATCTGATAACTGCCAAGCAACTGGAACAAATACAGAGGTAAGGTACGAAACTCTTGTCCACCAAACAGTGCTATGGCACTTAAATCCCCTATTGCAAACATAAAGCTGATCGCAAACGCATGTGCAAACGGCTTGCGTAGCGCCTGCCACTCCACCACTTTAAACCGTTGCCAGCCACGCATGCCTAAGCTGGCACATACATACTGATACTGTTGTTCAATGTGCAGCATTGGCTGCGCTAGCGTTTTGATCACGTAAGGCAAAGCCATCAAACCGTTCACCAAAATCACGACAAAAAATGCCAAGCTAAAAACATCGGTAAATGCGCGCAGTAGTAAGAATAAACCGGTGCTAATCACCAGACCTGGAGTCACCAAAATAACGGTGCCGATTAACTCAATCTGATCGGCTCGCGTGTTTTTGTACTGCAACCGCCAACGGCGACTGGTCAATAGTATGGACACCCCTGCAGCGACCGCAAGCGCGCTAGCGACACAGGCGACTTTGAGGGAGTTCAATAGCGCAGACCAAAAACGCTCATCGGTTAATACTGTCCAAACTTGTTGGTTGATGCCACTCAGTAACACCATCAATAACGGCGGTATTACCAGTAAAAAGGCACCTATGATCCAAAAGCTATCCCAAGCTTTTGACCACCCATGATCCTTCGTTAAATATTGCTGTACCGATGTGCTTCCAGCACTGATAGAAACAGGCCTTGTTAACTTCTGCACTCCAATAGCAAGCAGTCCACATAACAGCATCTGCCACAGCGCCAATAACGCCCCAGCTTGTAAATCAAAATCAAACTTAATCGCTTGGTAAATGGCCAATTCAATGGTGGTGGATTTTGGCCCGCCCCCCAACGCCATTACAGTGGCAAAACTGGTAAAGCACAACATAAACACCAACCCACAAACGTGGGGAAGCTGCTGCCTTAAACGCGGCCATTCTACCCAACGAAACTTATCCCAATGGCTCATCCCAAGATGCGCGCAAAGCTTATGCTGCTCGGCAGGAATAGACTCCAAGGCTTGCAGAAGCAATCGTGCCGCGTAAGGTAAATTAAAGAACACATGGGCGAGTAAAATGCCGTTCAAACCGTAAATAGAGAATGGCAGTTTAGTGTCGAAACTTTGCAACCACTGCGCCAACAAACCACTGTTGCCATAAATCGCTAACAGCCCAAAAACACCAACCAAAACCGGCAAAACCAGTGTCGATGCAAACAGCTTAAGCAGTAATGATTTACCAATAAATTGGCGACGCGAAAGTGCGTGCGCTACTGGAATGGCAAAGCCAACACTGAGCAATGTGGAAAGAAACGCTTGGTAGAAACTGAACTTGGTGACATGTTGATAGTACGGGTCGCCCCATACCACAGACACATCAAGTGAAGGGGCTTGAACAATCAAAGCACCTAGGGCAGAAATAACAAAGGTCGCGATGATCATCGCGACCCCTAAACCTATTTTTGGAACAGAATTCAAAGGTAAAACCTATCTCATTCAGATGAGGATGGAAACGTCAGCTAAAACGTCAATGCGCTTTGCCATTCGCGAATCCAAGACTTACGCATTTTTGCCACTTCATCAGCACTAAAGCTCAACGACTTGCTTGGAACACTCAAAGTTTCAAAACCTTTAGGTAACTCAACGTCAGTGACTGGGTACATCCAGTTACCCGTTGGCATCGCCGATTGGAACTCATCACTTAAAATGAAACTCATAAATTGATCAGCAAGTTCTGAATTTTTTGCCCCTTTCACTTTGGCGGCTACTTCAACTTGCATGTAGTGGCCTTCAGCAAAATTCGCCGTAGCAAACTTCGAATCGTTTTCCGCAATTAAGTGGTACGCAGGTGAAGTGGTGTAAGAAAGCACTAAATCGGACTCACCATTGAGGAACATAGAATACGCCTCAGACCAACCTTTCGTGACCGTTACGGTTTTGCTCGCTAGCTTCTGCCACGCTTGCGTCACATCGTCGCCATAAATAGATTTCATCCATAGCATTAAGCCTTGGCCCGGCGTTGAAGTCCGCGGATCTTGGTAAATCACTTTCAGATCGTCGCGCGTTTCCACCAGCTCTTTCATGCTTTTCGGCGGATTAGCCAGTTTCTCTTTGTTGTACACAAACGCGAAGTAGCCGTAATCGTACGGTACAAACGTCGTGTCACTCCAACCGTTTGGTAACACTGTGTTAGCCGTATCCACATTGTGCTCGGCAAGCAGACCGGTTTTCTTCGCTTCTGCCATCAGATTGTTATCCAAACCTAACACGATGTCGGCTTTGCTATTACCGCCTTCAAGACGAAGACGATTCAGGATCGACACACCATCGTCTAATGCCACGAAGTTAACGTCACAGCCACATTTTGCTTCAAAAGCTTGCTCGATTTTAGGACCCGGCCCCCAATCTGCGGCAAAAGAGTCGTAGGTATAGATGGTTAATGTGTTTTCAGCGGCAAACGCTGAAGTAGAAGTGATTGCAGCTAGGGCAATCAGATTTAGAGTGGTTTTCACTGCTCGCTCTCCATGAGTATTTCAGAGAAATAAGTTGAGCGGCACAGGGTTTGAGGCGGCTATTAAGGATTTCCAATATCCAGACTCAATTCCTACGCCAGCATTATCTGGTTCAGGTAATACGGGTCCCTAGTTAAACACTTAGGTCTCAGCGCCCCAATGCATTGATTGACTCAATGCTAAATGGGTTTGCTCCCCGATGAGTTGGATGGATTGTAAAGGTATTTGAGTGGTTACACAATCAGCTCACGAGCGCTGGTCATAACCCCAACGAGGCACCAAACCTTGCTCAATACCTAAGTGGTCAAGAATTCTTGCCACCATAAAATCCACTAAGTCTTCAATGCTCTTTGGCTGATGGTAGAAGCCCGGAGCTGCTGGCATGATGGTGACGCCCATTTGCGACAGTTTGTGCATGTTCTCCAGATGTAGCGTTGAAAATGGTGTTTCGCGAACCACGAGCAACAGCTGCCCGCGCTCTTTCATTACTACATCAGCGGCCCGTTCGATCAAGTTGTCCGACATACCGTGTGCTATGGCCGCAACGCTTCCTGCTGAGCATGGGCAAACCACCATTTGCTTAGGTGCAGCAGAACCAGACGCAACCGGTGAGAACCAGTCATCTTTACCGCAAACGGTGATGTTATCGGGATTGCAGTTCAGGTGCTCTACCAACGCTTGCTTTGCGGCTTCTGGCCCACTTGGCAGCTTAAGGTTGTGTTCGGTTGCCATCACGACACGAGCCGCCGAAGAAATCAGAACGTAGACATGATAATCCGCCGCAACCAAGCATTCTAAAAGACGAAGGCCGTAGGGAGCACCAGAAGCCCCCGTTAATGCCAACGTGATGGCTTTTTTGTGAGAGGGTTGTGTTTTGTTTTGCATATCAATCAGGCTTTTTGTTTTAACTGCTCAAGAAGTTTTCCGTGAATACCACCAAAGCCACCGTTGCTCATGACTAGAATTTGGTCACCTGGTCGCGCACGTTCGACGATCTTGGCTACAAAGTTATCTATATCCGCATCGACAAACGCTGGCTGTTTGCATTGGTCGGCAATGTCTTGCACAGACCACTCGATATTATCTGGCTGGAACAAGAAGACTTCATCTGCACTGTGTAGTGACTCTGCAAGTGTGTTTTTGTGTACACCACGCTTCATGGTGGCAGACCGCGGCTCTAACACAGCAAGGATGCGTTTTTCACCTACCTTGTTACGCAAACCACCGACAGTAAGTTCAATTGCCGTTGGGTGATGCGCAAAATCATCGTAAACCGTCACACCTTGTTCTTCACCTTTCAGCTCTAAACGGCGCTTGGTATTGATGAAACGCCCTAATGCCTGGCAAGCAAGATCCGGAGTGACTCCAACATGTCGTGCAGCAGCGATTGCCATCAGCGCATTATCCACATTGTGGTCACCCACCAAATTCCATTCGACGGTACCAACCTTCTCGCCTTGCAACGCAACGTCAAATTTTGAGCCATCAAGCACTAATTTGTGCGCTTGCCAGTCACCATTCTCACCAGAGAACTGTTTTTCAGTCCAGCAGCCACGCTCTAATACATCCGCTAACGCTTGATCTTTCCTCGGCGCTAAGATCAATCCATTGCCCGGTACAGTTCGCACTAAATGATGGAATTGGCGCTTGATCGCTTCTAGATCATCGAAGATATCAGCATGATCGAACTCAAGGTTATTCATGATTAAAGTGCGAGGATGGTAATGCACAAACTTAGAACGCTTATCGAAAAAAGCACTGTCATATTCGTCGGCTTCAACGACAAAAAACATGCTTTCACCCAAACGAGCAGACACTCCGAAGTTACCGAGTACCCCACCGACTAAGAAACCTGGTTGATAACCACAATCTTCAAGTATCCAGGCAAGCATGCTCGACGTGGTCGTTTTCCCATGTGTACCCGATACCGCCAATACCCAACGATCATGCAGCAAAAACTCGTTGAGCCACTGCGGGCCAGAGGTGTAACGCATGTTAGTGTTGAGCACATGCTCGACACAAGGGTTGCCACGGCTCATCGCATTACCAATCACCACAAGATCTGGTTGAGGGTCGAGTTGAGACGGGTCAAAGCCTTCAATAATTTCAATACCTTGAGACTCAAGCAGTGTGCTCATTGGCGGATAAACGTTGGCATCAGAACCAGTGACTTTATGTCCTAATTGGCGCGCTAGAATCGCTGCGCCGCCCATAAATGTGCCACAGATACCCAAGATATGAATGTGCATAAACTAAACCTTGTAATGCGTTTTTTAATGCTTTCATTATCGCGATTACCGCCTGAAAAGCGAGTGACTTTAGCCTTCTTCTTGCAGTCCCTTTCACAAATATGACAAGGTTGAACACAGACTGTACAACCTCTTGCTTACTGATGAATCCCTCAAACAAGTCTACAAATAAATTGAGATCTCAAACAGTTACTTCATTACCATTAAAAAGATCTGCGACTTAAACTTACATCCAGCGCAATCGTTTAACATCCATAAAGAGATGCTCACTTGCGCACTACCCCCAATGAAATGAAAATGTAAGGATTAACCATGTCAGGACTGCGCACCCTAGGCGAGTTCATTGTCGAAAAACAAGCGGATTTCCCCCACGCTAGCGGTGATCTATCATCCCTTTTAGCCTCCATTCGTTTAGCTGCAAAAATCGTTAACCGCGAAATCAATGCAGCGGGTCTCGGTGATATCACTGGTGCTGTAGGCACGGAAAATGTCCAAGGTGAAGATCAGCAAAAGCTCGATGTTTACGCGAACGATAAGTTCAAAGCCGCGCTTGAAGCTCGTGATCAAGTGTGTGGCGTTGCCAGTGAAGAAGAAGACGAAGCAGTTGCGTTCAATAAAGAACTCAACCAAAACGCCAAATATGTAGTACTGATGGACCCACTTGATGGTTCTTCTAACATCGATGTGAACGTCTCTGTTGGTACTATCTTCTCGATTTACCGTCGTGTTTCTCCAATCGGTACTCCACCAACTGAAGAAGACTTCCTACAACCTGGTCACAAACAAGTGGCTGCGGGCTACGTAATTTACGGCTCCTCCACCATGTTGGTATACACAACTGGTAACGGCGTAAACGGCTTTACTTACGACCCATCTATCGGCAGCTTCTGTCTTTCTCATGAAAACATGATGATTCCTGATGATGGTAAGATCTACTCCATCAACGAAGGTAATTACATTCGTTTCCCTCAAGGGGTGAAGAAGTACATCAAGTACTGCCAAGAAAACGTGCCAGAAGACGGTCGCCCATACACTTCTCGCTACATTGGCTCGCTGGTTGCTGATTTCCACCGCAACCTACTGAAAGGTGGTATCTACCTTTACCCAAGCACACAAAGCCACCCACAAGGCAAGCTACGCCTGCTTTACGAATGTAACCCTATGGCATTCCTCATTGAGCAAGCTGGCGGCATTGCATCGGACGGCGTGAATCGCATTATGGACATCAAGCCTACTGAGTTGCACCAGCGTGTACCTTTCTTTGTGGGTTCGAAGAACATGGTTCGCAAAGTTGAAGAGTTCCTTGAACTGCACCGCGACGAAGAATAATTTCAGACCTTTGTCCAACGCGGCAGGTGTTTACCTGCCGCGTTTTTGTCGCTAAAGTGAAACGCGAATTTATCATCAGATGAAGCCGCTTTTGTGTGACTCATCGTTAATGAAAAGGAATATTCTAATGAGCTTAAACCATGTACCAGCAGGCAAGTCGCTGCCTGAAGATATCTATGTCGTTATCGAAATTCCTGCAAATGCAGATCCAATCAAGTACGAAGTAGATAAAGACTCTGGTGCTGTATTTGTCGACCGTTTCATGTCTGCACCAATGTTCTACCCATGCAACTATGGCTATGTGAACAATACCCTGTCTCTTGATGGCGACCCAGTCGACGTATTGGTACCAACACCATACCCACTCATGCCAGGTTCAGTCATTCGCTGCCGTCCTGTTGGCGTTTTGAAGATGACAGATGAATCGGGTGAAGATGCAAAAGTGTTTGCGGTTCCCCACTCAAAAATCTCGAAAGAGTACGAGCACATCCAAGATGTGGACGATATCCCAGAACTACTGAAAGCGCAGATCACGCAATTCTTTGAGCGTTACAAAGAGCTTGAAGCAGGCAAATGGGTGAAAGTGGATGGTTGGGCAGATGTTGCTGCCGCTAAAGCTGAGATCCTAGAATCTTACGAGCGCGCTCAGAAAAAATAAACATCACTGCTGATACAAAATTAAAAAGAGCTGCTCTAGGGCAGCTCTTTTGCTTTCATCTTACCTGTGTCAACTAGATAGGTGCGCCTGCTGAAGACATTCGTCCAGCGTCGTAGTCATGTTGAAAGAAGGGGTCAACATCATCACAAATGCCAAAATACGGACGCCCGATAACACCGAGCATATAAGCACTTTGCTCACAATACTCTTGTTTGCCTTGCTGGTAACCCGCTTGATAAGCCATTATCAGTTCTGGCGTCGCATGGTTAACATCATCCAGCTTCGCAATTCGCTCCTCAGATAACTCCCGTAATCCATCTAAAGCTGACTGCTTACCAAACACTTGCCAATCGGTCACATTATTCGAAATCGGTAGTGTTGTTTGTGCGCATGCAGCAAGAAGCAACGCCATTACTCCAATTACGAATGTTTTCATCGTGACTCCTTAGTGTTTAGCTCGTTGCTATTGATAATGTCAGTATAGCTCACACCTTTTGACACCAATCGCCGGAAGCGATTTCTTCGGTTAACTGCTCAGTATCTTGATATAAGTAGATCCAAGCTTGGCCAAAAGGCGTAACGATGCTCTCTCGGCGATATTCCACTGGCACATCTTCCAACTTATCTAGCTCGGATAAGGTTTCATCATCAATCAGATACACTTCACCTTGAATCGAGCGTTGCCCAACAGACAACGCTGGATAAGGGCCTAAGTCATACATTGCAAATTGAGCATCCGTTTCATGTAAACCAAGAAACTGCGCCGAGCGCAAATACTGATGGTTGTACTCTCCCTTACGTAACGTGCCGTAGACAAAAATCAAATGCTGCATAACCACTCCTTAGTCATGACTGTGTATGCTTAGGTTAAAGCACTTTAATCGAACTCAAACTGATAGAGTAGGTCAACGGCGCTATCTACACCAGATACCGCTTCTAAATACAAGTCTTGCATCAATCGGTAACGCACAGTGAACTCACCTAGGGAGTTAAATATGCCGACACCATATTTCACCTGCAAACCTGGCAGAATATAACCACTCACCGTCACTTGCGAATCATCGCCCGACCCAGCAGTGTCCAGCTGTAAATCCTGTACGCCAAAGGCTTCACCGATTTCACCAACCACACGACCACTCTTCGCCAAGCTTAAACCAATTAAGGTAGTCGTCATTGCATTACCACCGGCTTCACCATCAATATCTTGACCACGAAGTAGATAAGAAAGTGCATTGGCTTGGTTCATCGCGGGCTCTGAGAAAATTTCTATACTCGGATCAGATGCTGGGCCCGACACTTGTACCCCCGCAATGACATCATCTTGGGTATTGTCTGGATTACGAATCGCTTTGATAGACAAGTAAGGTTGATCTGGTGGACCATTCATCAGAATCTTACCTTCTTTAATCAATAAGTCCTGACCAAACGAACGATAAGAACCATCGACAACATTCACTTCACCAACGATGAAAGGACCTTTGTCTTTTTGTGTCACGTTTAGGTTCCCTTTCAACCCACCTTTTAAACCAAAAGCGGCAAGTTGGAAGTCATCACCAATTTTAATGTTGATGTTCGTTTCCACATCAAACGGCATCGCAGCCACATCCTCCACTGGCTGCGAGTTTTTATCAAGAATAACGGTATCACTCGATACGCCTACCGCACTTGGTGGAAGCTCTTCGACGACAATTCTGCCCCATGGCAAATTAATATCACCCTCAATTTTCGCAAGCTGAGGAGTCACATCTATTGTCATGTCAGGCTCCACTTTGATTTTTACCATTGGAGGCACATCAACATTGAGCTCTTTAGCAAATACACGCGCTTTAGTGCGCCAGTTCTGTAAGTCCTGCCAGTCGGCATCACCGGTAACGTTCAACTCACCATCCGGGGTTAAAATTCCGGCATCCAAGTCCGCTTGATGGCCTTTAAAGTTGATGACGACCTGCCCTGAGTTTATATCTATCGGTGTGACTTCACCCTGTAGCTTCATTTGGTCAATCAAGAACTGACCGTTCACCTTCGGATGCATAACGTCACCTGATATCGCTAGGTCAGTATTCATGTTTGCTTTAAACAAGCTGTACTCACCAATCAACGGTGCCAAGAAGTCCAAGTGGAACGTAGAGAGTGAAACCTTACCATCAATAGTGGGCTTTTCAGTCGAGACATTCAGTAAAGAAACCTTACCAGACAAGTCACCGTTATCTTTCACATCAAATAGCCACTCGGCATCAAGCTTGTCTTTCGCTAATGCTGCTTTAAAGTTGAAGCTTTCCCAACCGACTTTAATTGGCTGTTCAAGCGCTTGTTCAACTTGGCCTTTTGGCATATTGACACTTAAGGTTACTTCAGGCTTTTTCTCTGGTGCCCATTTAGCAAAAGCCTGTGCATTAACCGAGCCTTGCAGCTTGGTTTCTGGCGGCAGGAATTGTTTGATTTGGTCAAAATCAAAATCATTGATGGCTAACTTCGCCTGGCCACTCTTACCGACACTAATGTCTTCGGTTAGACATACGCTCGACTCCGCTTGCAACCAACAATGCGCTTGAACGTTCGCGATCTGTTTGTCGATATTGACCTTCACCGCGGTCGATTTTTGCAACGCCCACGGGCCTTGTTGCGAGCTCAGCGTCAAGCGGCGCAGCGCCCCATCCCAAATCATTTCTGGTTTCTGCTGGAATGTCCCTTCAATTTCTAAACTGGTCGACACTAGGTCAGACACTACATCGAGCGTAAGTTGATGCAGTTTTTCATCCCCAGAGACTTCAAGGTCAGCACTATCAACTTTTATGTCGTCATAGGTAATGTTGTTCGCAATAAGGCTTATGTTCGCTTTTGGTGCTGGCAGAGGCTTCACATCACCCTTTAAAGTGATCGTTTCTACGTTCGCCTGTTGCTGCCAGTTTATCTGATTTAAAGCGAGATCAAGATTGATGTCTGGTTCTTTCAAGCTACCACGTAGTGCGACTTTACCTTGCATTTTACCTGCAAGATCCGGAACACTTTTCGCAAAATCAGGGAAGTTAACCTCAACATCCATCAGAATTTGCTTATCGATCTTACCCTTTGCACTGAGTTGGTTCGGGCCATGAGAAAGCGCTAGACCCTGAGTGGTAAGTTGGATGTCTTCGCCTTTGCCGTTCTTATCAGACGCTTCAAGTTGCCCTTCAACATTCAGCGGATACCCTCGCAAAATGCCGTCGATGTCTAACTTAGGCAAACTGACTTGCCAACCGCCTTGTTCTGTTAACGATCCCGAAGTCGAAAGGTTACCGCTGATATCCCCTTCAGCTTCTTTCCATTGTAAACCTGGTTGAATATTTTTCAGGTTCAAGTCAGCTTGCCAGTTGATTGGCGCGGCCCAATTGGCCATGACTTTCCCAGAGAGTTCGCCTCCCAGGGTTTTCACTACAAGGCTTTCGAGGTCAATTTGCTCTAACGTACCTTTGCCGTTTAGTGCGACATCAACGGCGGGAATATCTTTGCCCGAAGCTTTGGTTTCTAATGCGACTTCGTAGCCATCAAGTGAGCCTTTTGCCGCCAAGCTTGGTACAGAAACCTGGTAATCGCTTTGTCCAAATAGCGGCCATTGCGCCTGTACATTTTTAATCGCGACATCAAACGGTAACTGCGTTTTAAGCAGTTGAATATCACCTTTGATCTCCGCTTGTACAAGCTCAGAAAGCGTAGCATTTAGTGACAAATCACCAACCGAACCCGAGACCGAAAGCGACAGTTTTTGTCCCTTCGCATCCGCTTGCTTCACTAACGCGTCCAATTGCGCTTTGATAGGGTAATCAGAAGAAAGCGTCACTTGTGTGCTCAACTTGCCTTCCACTTCTGGCATGTCGAGCTCTAACGTTTTGACATCAACACGTTCACCGCCTGCTCTTGCAACCAAACCAAGATGATTGACGATCACTGGCGTTTCACCCGCCAGTTTGAAGTTGTGAATATCAAGACGACGCGCTTCCACCGTCAGTGGAATCCATACTTCGGGTAACACAATATCTTGCGGCGTAGCATCGGCTTCTTTCGGCTCTTCAACAACCGCTTCTGGGGCCGCTTCACTTGGTGCTAAAGCCACATTAATGTCTTTCAACGCGGTAGGTGCGATCACCAAACGATCGCCTTGCATCGACAAAGCGGTCGAGAATGTTTGCCAATCAATTTGATTGCCCAGCACATTGACATTGATATCATTAAAGCTGACTTTATTAACAAAAATTGGCACTGGCGTACTGATAGAACGCAGTGGTGGTGTTTCCTCTTGCTCCTCGCTTGCTGGCGGTAGCTCTGGCATCTTAAAGTCAAGCCCCTGCAGTCTTAACTCATCGACACAGACCTTAGGGTCAAAGAAACAGCGGAAGTTCACTGCCAATGCTAAACGCTCGACGTTGGCGTCGATATTCAAAGACTCATCGACAAAACTGACGTTATGCAGTTCGAAGCGAGGAAACAATGAACCCTGCACTTTTTCAATCTGCAATTGTGGTAGTGCTTTTTCAGCTCCCCACAAGGCAAATTTGAGGCCTGGGTGGGTAAATAAAACTGTCGCGACAATAATGATGAGCAACAGCAATAGACCAATCAAACTGAGCGACAGCCATTTGGTCCACTTAAACATCATTTTGATCATAGCTCAGGCCCCAATGAAAAGTGGATACGAAACTCTCGTTCTGGTTTTGCATCCAACCCCCATGCAAAATCAAAACTAACAGGGCCCACCGGAGACGCCCAGCGGATACCAACACCAGCACCTGATTTCCAATCTGGTGTTTCATTAAACGCATCACCAATATCGTAAAACGTTGCAGCCCACCAGTTTCCATAAACACGATATTGGTATTCTAATGTACTGCTAACAATGTATTTACCACCCGTCAAAGCACCACTCTCATCCACAGGTGAAATAGATTCATAGCCGTAACCACGAATATTATTGTCACCACCAGCGAAGAAACGCAGCGACGGTGATAGTTTTTCAAGTTCATCGGTAATATTCGCACCACCTTCTAAGCGGAACAAACCACGATGATTCTCTCCAATACCACGAATCCAAGAAGTCGAGCCAATTAAGCGGAGCACTCTAGTTTCAGAAAGCATAGCGGTATCACCATACTCAATAGTGATGCTTTGCTTGTCTCCCCACATTGGCATATTGCCCCCTCGAACCCTAGTCCGAGAAAATGTCGCACCTGGAAGTACGAAGTTGAATTCATCATCTTGTAAACCTTGCGTAAAGCTCTCGTACAAATGACGAACATAAACGGTATTATGCCAACCACCGTCTGCTAACCAATGACGTTCCACTGCAAGGTTAGACTCGATACTCTGCGTGTCACGGTTGTCTAGATTTTTAAGCCCATATTGAACTTGATAATAATCGTTAGCGACATCTTCTAAAGGAATTTTGTAAGAAGCAGTCACGGTTTGCTCTGGCTTAGATAGGGATAAAGCAGTGTTGAAACTGTGTCCTCGGGAGCTCACCCAAGGTTTCTTCCACTTCAACGTTCCTCGAACGCCGACATCCGTTGAGTAACCAATACCCGTCTCGATCTGATTCTTAGAAGCAGGAGATAAAGACACTTTAATTGGCAAGTCTCGGCCATCATCAAGCCTATCCAATTCAGGCTCAACAAAAACTGAGGAAAACCACTCCGTATTTGATAGCTTCTGGTTAAACTCGCCCAGCTTCGAAACGTTGTATGGGTCCCCTTCTTTAAAAGGTTGTAGTGATGCGACACGGTCTTCCCAGATGTGGTTGCCAATAAAAGAAACGTCGCCAAAATTGAAACGTATTCCACTGCTGTAGTGCAAACGGACATTAGCTTCGTTCAGATCAGGGATAACCTCTAATCGGCTTAGCGTAAACTCACCATTGAAGTAACCACGCTGAAGCGCCAAGTTACGAATGCCTGACTTAAGGCTGTCGTATTGGCCTTGATTCAAAACTTGGCCAACTTTGAGCGGAGAGCGCTCAATAAGTTTTGCAAATTCTTCATCGTCCTTGGCCTCTCCAGTGATGACCACATCCATGACTTTCACTTTCACTGGCAAGCCCGGCTTGATGAGCACAATTAACTCATCATTCGCTTCAGGAATAGAGTATGAAATTTTTGCATGATAATACCCAAGCGCGTTAAGCGCTTCAGTGATACTTTGATCTAATCTCGCTTGAAAACGCAGAGAAGTGGAGTAATCCTTCTCTGGAATAGATGATAGATACACACTGACATTCTCTTCTAAAGCGCCATCAATGCCTTTCAAAGTCAAAGAAACATCGGCATAGGCACCATGAGAAAAGGCAAACAGGCCAACAATGGTGGGGAGAGCTTTTTTTATCATGCTTTTATGGCTGAATGAGGTTAAGTAAAAGTAAATAATGATAACGCCAATTAGATTCTAAGTCTGTAATATTAATAGGTTTAACGCGGTCTATGTCATCACAGCATCAGATACAGACGAAATGAAAAAGTTCGCAAATTTAAGACACGTATTGAAGGACAAATACCATGCTCAACAAACAAACATTGATCAGTATAGAAGATGCCTTGCCAGGTAGAGATCAACCAATGCAGATTGACGATCATCATTTTGTAAATAAATCTAACCTAAAGGCGCCTCTGACGTCACACCAACAGCAGATCTTGCTCGGAATGGGCTGTTTTTGGGGCGCTGAGCGCGTATTTTGGCAACTCGACGGCGTTGTATCTACTTCGGTCGGTTACGCTGGGGGTTACACACCCAATCCCACCTATGAAGAAGTCTGTACGGGTAAAACGGGTCATACAGAAGTCGTACGAGTCGTTTTCGATGAACGCGTCATCTCATTAGAAAAGCTACTGGCTGTTTTTTGGGAAAAACACGACCCAACTCAGGGAATGCGTCAAGGTAACGACTTAGGTACTCAATATCGTTCTGCAATTTACACTTATTCGACGGAGCAGCTCGAGAGCGCAGAGAAATCGAAACTCTTGTATCAGCAAGCACTGCAAGAAGAGCAACGCGCGAACATCACCACCGAAATACAACCAGCAGGTCCGTATTACTTTGCGGAAACCTACCACCAGCAATATTTGGCGAAAAACCCTGATGGTTACTGTGGTATCGGAGGAACGGGAGTTTGCTTCCCACCAAGCCTCCAAGGATAAACCTAGCCAGCAACAAAAAGAGCGACCGATATGGTCGCTCTTTTCTAAATCTAAGTGGGTACCAAGCTAACTAAGCCGATAATGATGCTATCACTTGGTTGACTTCTTTAAAGATGGTGAGCCTTTTATGATCGTTGACGTCAGGTAGTAACACTTTGCCATTGTCGAACTGAAAACAGCCAACCCCAACAATAAAAAATTGACCTTTGAACAACGTTTTAACAAAACGGGCCACTTGTAATGGTCGATATACAGCAAACTCACGTAGCATAACTCACCTCAATTCCTTTGAGAAAACACGGATTGCTTATTTTTCCTCTGCAATCTTAATGCGCAATTTGCGACGGAACTCATTTTAGCAAATTCTAAATATAACGCAAGATTACACCACTCCATACGTTAAATAAATGTTATCAACGGTCCTACAAATTTCTAGGATCTGGATATATACTGGAAGCTTCCAAACCTCGTACGGAATATAACAATATGAAAACTAAGACTCTCCTACCTCTACTACTGGCCTTAACGCCAAGCTTGACCTTTGCACACAACTTGTCAGTGGGAAAAAGCGTTCCTCCTGTCAATGTTGCCGCTTACGGCGAGATTGTTTTACAAGGCGAAGGCGTTGCATACCAACCCTGGGCAACTCAACATATGCAAGGCAAAGTTCGTGTCATTCAAGCCATTGCAGGCCGTAGCAGTTCAAAAGAGATGAATGCCCCTTTAATGTCAGCAATAACAGCGGCAAATTTTCCACAAGAAAGCTACCAGACGACGACTATCATCAACCAAGATGATGCAATTTGGGGGACAGGCTCTTTCGTGAAGTCTTCAGCTCAAGACAGTAAAAAAGAGTTTCCTTGGTCATCCATGGTTCTTGATGAAAATGGCGTAGTTGCTAATACTTGGGACCTGAAAGAAGAAAGTTCGGCCATTATTGTTCAAGACAAAACGGGCAAAATTCTGTTCGTCAAAGAGGGCGCACTTGAGCAAGATGAGATAACAAAAGTCATTGAGCTTATTAAACAGAACATCTAGCTTCATTGAATGGCTCCTTGCTCTTGTTGTAAGGAGCTATATGAATTTGATTAGAAGCATGGGCAGTGATAACTCTGCTCTTTATAAGTGCGACACTTCCATCAGAGAGTATTACCAATATTTTTCGGCACGTATGTGTGGAGTTAAATTTTTCTGCTAGCCAACAAAAGAGTGAACTTTTATTCATTATGGGTGTTATATTATAACAGTCGGTAAGAGGAGCTCAGATGTACCACCACCAGCAAAAAACACTAAGATATTGGTATCGCACTGCTTTATTTTTCAGTGTTGCGTTGCTGATCGCTTGGAACTTTGCGGTTGTACTTCATCAAGTCGATCTGACGCCCGACCATCATACCCATCATCATTGCCAATTATTTTCTGGTGTTCAGCACGGTATAGCAAAGGTACAACCTACCCTCTCTACACCGACTTTTACGCGCGCCCAGCATCATCATGTTTTTTTGCATCTCGTGTACGGCGAAGAAGTTCTTGGCGCTGCTCGTGCCCCTCCTTATTTTGCTTAATTTCCAAACTATTCCACACTCAAAATTATTGAGTTCATTTCCGCACCTAGTGTGTCAGGAACAATAACTTAGTGAAACTCGAATCTGAGCAATACCGCCTTTGGTTAATGCCAGTAAAATTAGGAAAAATACAATGTCATCAAAACACGTTTTAGCCCTTGCTATTGGCCTCACTTTATCGACAGCAGCGAATGCAAACGAATACCGCCAGCATGGTGCTCATGTGCATGGTCACGTCGAGTTTAATATCGCCCAAGATGGCAAAGATCTGTTAGTAGAGATCACAGCTCCTGGAGCTGATGTTGTGGGTTTCGAACATGCTCCAGAAAACGCGCAACAAGAGCAAGCGCTTAAACAAGCCGTCGCTACACTCGAAGACAGCAACGCATTGTTCGCTATTAACTCACAAGCTGATTGTAATGTTGAAGAAGCTTACGTGAGCCACAACCTAAGCGAAACTCATGAGGAACATGATCATAGTGAGCACGACCATGATGACCATGCACATCACGATCATGAAGGGCACGAACACCATGATCATAATGAACATCATGATAAACATGACCACCATGACGCTCATGATGAGGCGCACGATCATGGCGGTCACGGTGAATTTTCGGTGCAATATCGCTTCAGTTGCGAACAAGTTAATCAGCTTAGCCAAATCCAAACCGATTGGTTTAACCAGTTCCCAACTACAGAGTCCATCAGCGTCAATATATTCACTGATACCATGCAATCAGCAATTAAATTAAGCAAAGATAACACCCAAATCGTAATCAAATAACACGAGTGGCGTGTAAGTACCTACTTACACGCCAAAGCTTTGGTGATTTAATATGACTGAAACCACACCAAATGTTGTCGAGCTAGAGGATGCCCAATTTTTCTGGCCCGGTTCAATCAACGCAACCATCCACATCCCTAAATTACACATTACACAAGGCGAGCATGTGTTTATCAAAGGTCCAAGTGGCTGCGGTAAATCGACCTTGCTCGCTTTGTTGACGGGGATTAACACATTAACTTCAGGCTCTCTATCTGTACTCGATACTGACCTTGCTAGTTTAAGTGCCAGTCAGAGAGACCGCTTTCGCGCCAATCATATTGGCTATATCTTTCAACAGTTCAATTTATTGCCGTACCTTAATGTACTTGAAAACGTATTATTGCCATGTCAGTTCAGTAAAATACGACGTGACCGTGCCCATTTAGGTGCCTCATCTCAAACGTTAAATGAACAGGCTCAGGCCCTACTAGAACGACTGCACCTGCCAAACGAGCTTCATACACGCCCTGTCTCTGAATTGAGTATTGGTCAACAACAACGTGTGGCTGCGGCTCGAGCTCTGATAGGACATCCAGAGTTAGTGATCGCTGACGAACCAACCTCAGCTTTAGACTATGACAATCGCAAAGCATTTATTGAGCTCCTTATGGAGCAAGCGAATCAAGCCAATGCCACACTGGTATTCGTTAGCCACGACCCAACACTCGAACCCTTATTCGATCGCACGCTCAATCTACCCGACATTAATCAAGTATCTAGCCTAGGAGCCATATCATGAGTGCTGTTGTAAAGCTCGCCTGGAAAAGCTTGATGAACCGCAAAGCGACGGCAATTCTAACCATCATGACCGTTGCGATTTCAGTGGTACTCCTCTTGGGCGTCGAGCGTATCCGAACTCAAGCCAAGGATAGCTTCGCTAATACAATTTCAGGCACTGACCTCATTATTGGTGGACGCTCTGGGCAAGTGAACCTATTGCTCTATTCTGTGTTTCGTATTGGTAATGCGACCAACAACATCGATTGGAAAAGCTACCAAGAGTTTGCCAATCATCGTTCAGTCGATTGGGCTATTCCAATCTCGCTTGGCGACTCGCATAAAGGCTTCCGAGTTATGGGAACCAATCACAGTTACTTTGAGCATTACAAGTTTGGAAGTAAGCAACCACTAACATTTAGCAAGGGTAGAGAATTCAATGGTTTATTTGAAACCGTGCTAGGTTCTGATGTCGCTAAACAACTTGGTTATGATATCGGTAGCGAAATCATCATTGCCCACGGCATTAGCGACGTTGGCTTTAGCCGTCATGACAATCTGCCATTTAAAGTTGTCGGTATCCTTGCACCTACAGGAACACCAGTCGACAAAACTGTCCATGTATCATTGGAAGCCATCGAAGCCATTCACGTCGGATGGGAAAGTGGTGCGCGTTTGGGCCCGACACCCAAGGCACAAGATCTCAAAAACAGAGACTTTCAGCCCAAACAAATTACCGCTATGCTCGTTGGTTTGAAATCTCGTATTCAAACTTTCGCCCTGCAAAGACAAATTAACACCTACCCCAAAGAGCCGCTCAGCGCCATTATGCCCGGCGTTGCGTTGCATGAGTTATGGGGAATGATGTCGGTTGCAGAGCAAGCCCTAATGGCAGTATCTGGTTTTGTCGTGATCGCAGGGTTGTTAGGTATGTTAAGCAGTCTATTAACTAGCCTACAGGAACGCCGCCGTGAAATGGCGATTTTGCGTGCCATGGGAGCAAGGCCTCGTCATGTTTTCTCACTCTTAATTAGTGAAGCCAGCTTGCTTACTGCTGCTGGTATTATTACTGGCGTTACTGGGCTGTATGCCATTCTTGCTATCGCGCAGCCGATCATCCAACAGCACTATGGAATACATCTCACCTTAAGCATCTTATCTACTTATGAGTGGATGCTATTAGGTTTCGTACAATGCGCTGGTATTGTGATTGGTTTCATTCCCGCACTCCGCGCCTACCGACAGTCACTGAGTGACGGAATGACAATAAGGATTTAATAAAATGTGGAAAAAAATACTCGCAAGTTGCTTGCTGGTCGTCGCATTCACAGCGCCTGTTATGGCCAGCGAAGAACCATTGAAGCTTGACTGGATTGACCTTGTTCCAGAAAAAGAGCGTAAATTGTTCGACAGTATAGGCATGCCCGCATCTGATCACAGTGGTGGTGCAGCCCAGCAGTCCAAGATTGGTAACGTTCGACCAGAACTGAACGGAAGCCAAGTTAAAATTCCGGGGTTTGTTATCCCACTTGAAGGTGATGCCGATACCGTCACCGAATTTTTATTGGTGCCATATTTTGGAGCTTGTATTCACGTGCCACCACCGCCTCCAAACCAGATCATTTACGTGAAGTTTCCGAAAGGCGCGCCTGTTCAAGAGTTGTGGGATGTCATATATGTGGTTGGAACGTTGAAAACCGAGACGATAAACCACGAACTGGCAGAAACGGCTTACGTTATTGAGGGATCAGAAATAGAAGCCTACGACGATATGTAATTTAAGTCGTCGATAAGCCTCGCTACACCTAAGGCGTCACACTGGCGCCTTTTTTAGCTTTGTGCTACACGATATAACGAGATAAATACGCTAATACGCCCACATAAATAACCAAAAGAAACGCTATCGACAGGTGCTTTTTGAGTTTACCTGCTTCTGAGAACTTCATAGCCCCTCCAAAATAACGATAACAATTTTAACAACTCATTATCATTTTGAATAGCCCTATTCGTTCAAAAACTGAGAACTCCTGTCTGGTCGCTTGGTCAGATAAGGTGTAAATTTAAACGTGCGAACCGCGCAGTTCTTGGTAGGAAAACGAATGGCAGACCCGACAAAGCAACCTGTTGTCATCGAACATCAGTCAGACACAAAAAAAAATACGCAACAAGAAAAGAAACAAGGCTACATAAAAGACAGTGCTAGTAAGGTAAAAACCATAGCCCAAATACACGGTCTTGACGCCTTACTGCAAACCGAACCGCCAGCCAAATCTGCGTTTGAAAGAGCCCAATTGCGAGAGCAAAGACGCCAAGAACAGCGACAAAAAAACTTAGAACAGATTTTAAAATTAGCGCACAGTTCATGCCGAGATGAGACAGCGGGAGAGCCAGACCAAGATTGGTTGCATCGATTTTTTGAGATGGCTCAAGACATCCATAGCAGCGCGATGCAAAAGCTATGGGCTCAAGTGATGAAGCGTGAAGTGACCAATCCGGGTTCAACGTCCATGAAAGCGTTGAAAACCCTCAAGGATATGTCACCAAAGGAAGCACAAACTCTGCAAAGAGCCGCCTCTTTAGCGTGCAGTTTTGGAGGGGATCACAGCAGAAAACTGCTGATTGGTTACAAAGCGCAAGGAGGCATATTTAGCTTCGGCAAGCGAGACGTCGCTAACAGCCTAAATATGGGAAGTTTTCAACTGCCGTATTCAAGCTTGTTGCTCTTAATTGAATTAGGGCTGCTGCACAGTGCCGAACTTGAATCTGGCGAAATTAGTATCGAGACACCATTGGTCCTCACCTACCAAGGTAAAAACTTGTCACTGAACGTAAACAGTAAAGGTGTCCGCCTTTTATATTACCGCTTCACACCCACAGGCAATGAGCTCTGTACCTTGCTCGGAAACAAACCACATGCCGAATACTACGATCAAATGCTTGCACTGTTAAATCATAGATTTAGTGTCCATAGTGAAGCTAAAAGTACGGTTCATCATACCGTCTAGCCAGCTTGAGAAGCATTTGATCACCTATGATCCAAATACTTCTCCAGCTGCTCAAAGAGCTTTAGGTCACCTATGATCTAAATGCTTTTTTATCGGATCACACCGCGTTGTTTAAGATCGATTAAGCACAAATCCACCAGCTCATCGACACTCTTTTCTCCCGCGGGCAAATCGATTTCAGGGTTCTCTGGCGCTTGATATTCCGAATCAATACCAGTGAAATTAGGAATCTCTCCCGCACGGGCTTTACGGTATAAACCCTTAGGATCTCGACCTTCGCAAACCTCTAGAGATGCATTGACATACACTTCGATAAACTCGCCTTCTGGCAATAAATCGCGCACTAACTTCCGCTCTGCACGATGCGGTGAAATAAACGCCGACAGAACAATTAAACCCGCATCTGCCATCAACTTCGCCAGTTCACCAATACGACGAATGTTCTCGCGACGGTCCTGTTCAGAAAAACCTAAATCGCTACACAAACCATGTCGTACATTGTCACCATCCAATAAATAGGTGTGGTAACCCAATGCTGCAAGGCGATTTTCCAACGCCCCCGCTACGGTTGATTTACCCGCTCCAGATAAGCCAGTGAACCACAATACGGCAGGTTTTTGCTTCTTTAATTCAGCACGAAACTGTTTATCAACCGAATGCTGGTGCCAAACAATGTTTTCATCTTTTACCGTCGTTTCGGCAGTCATAACGTATCCTTGTAAATATCGGAATTAAAACGGGAAAAAGACCGGGATCAAAGTAAGTACTAATACAGAGTACACAATCGAAATTGGCACTCCAATTCTCACGTAGTCGGTCAATTTGTAATTTCCTATGCTGTACACCAGCAGGTTAGTTTGGTAACCGTAGGGAGAGATAAAGCTCGCACTCGCGCCGAACAAAACCGCCATGATGAATGGCATCGGATCCACGCCATAACCCACCGCCATGCTATAGCCGATAGGAAAAGAAAGCGCAGCCGCGGCATTGTTTGTCACCAATTCAGTGAGTACCAATGTCATGATATAAGTCGCCACCAAGGCACCAAATACTCCCCAGCCATTAAACGCTTCAATAAACATCACTCCCATTCTTTCTGACAATCCAGAAGAGATCATCAGTTGAGCAATAGACAAAGCGGAACCGACAATCACGACGATATCGATCGGAAAACGGCGGCGCAGTTCTGAAATCTGCACAATACCAAACGCAATAAGCGCGATAAGGTACGCAGCTAGACCTTTAATAATTGGCACTAACTCTAATAGAGCGCATCCAATTACGGCTGCAAAGCCCAGTAATACAATGGAAGACTTATTGGTATCAAGCCGAGCGCTAGAGTCCAAGTCATGCACTAAGACAAACTCTTTACGATGAGCTCGGCGTTCAGACTCAAAACGCTTGCCTGGAACCAGAACTAACGTGTCCCCTGGCGCTAAGGTAATACTACCCAAGCCACCTTCTAGGCGTTCGTGGCCTCGGCGAATCGCCACAACAACGGCATCGAATCGGTCGCGGAATCGGCTCTCTTTGAGGGTTTTGTAGCAAAATGTCGCCGACGAGCTCACCACAACTTCGATAAAGTTTTGCCCATTTAAGTGCTGCTGACCAAACAACTTGAGGCCCGGAATTTCTTGCAGGGTCGCGACGCTCTCAACATCGCCACAAAATAACAGGCGGTCTTTTGCATTGAGCACAAAATCCGGTCCCACAGAAGAAACAGTAACACCATCGCGCACCACTTCTGCAAGAAACAGTTTGCGCAGAGCACGTAAATTATTCTCGCTGATCGTACGCCCAACTAGCGGTGAGCCTGGCTCAACGCGAGACTCAAGAAAGTAAGGTAAATCTTCTTGGTTTTGATCATCATAATTCGGTAGCAAGTAGCTGAGCGGGATAAGAATCAGCATCCCCCCCACCAGCACAGCCAAACCTATCATCGTAGGTGTAAAAAAGCTCAGGCTCGGTAAGCCTGCGTCTTCGACAAAGCTGTTGATGATTAAGTTAGTCGACGTACCAATCAAAGTTAACGTGCCACCAAAAATGGCGGCGTAAGACAAGGGAATAAGTAATTTCGAAGGTGCATGCTGCTGATTACGCTTAATCGCCCCAATCAATGAGACAACCACAGCGGTATTATTCGTAAATGAAGAAAGCAAGGCGGTCGACACACCGAGCTTAGCAATCACGCTGCCTAACTGGCCCTCAGAGATACTTCGGCTCACCCAACTGATCAGCAGTGTTTTTTCTAGAGCACAGGATGCAAGAATCAATAAAACCAGGGTTAACAATGAAGAGTTGGTAAAATTGGATGCGATAGTGGCTGAATCCATCATCCCAGCCATGAATGCAATAAAAGCGGCACCCGCAAAGACGTAACTAGGCTTAATTTTCGTGACAAGCAAGCAAGTGATAATGCCAAGCAAAATCGCTAACACAAACCCTTGTTCCCACATAGCCTTTCCTTACCAAATAGCCCAAAGGGCACAACAACGACTCATTTATCCATGAAACACCGACAAACGAGTAAACAGACAAAAATCAGCGCAAGCGAAAAGAACATCAGAATGCTCGGTTTTCTTGGGCTCCACCGAAGCATTCTGGTATTAGGAGAATACCTAACGACATTTCGCAATTCAGTTAGGTAGCGACGCCTCAAGTACAACAGCAGACAGAGCCTGAAATTATCGTACTTGGGTAAGCCAGTTACTTTTTCAGAAACTGGCTGACGTCTTTTGCTTCCCAGTGTGGGAAGTGTTTACGGACAAGCGCATTAAGCTCAACTTCAAACGCAGAGATGTCCGTCAAATCGCGCTCAACCACGGCGAGGCTCTCTTTAACCATGCCAGCACCAACCGTCACGTTTGTCAGACGATCGATAATGATAAAGCCACCGGTATCTGCACAGTCTTGATAATTGTCCAGCGCGACTGACTCATTAAGAGACCATTCACACAAACCAATACCATTCAATGGCAGCTCTGCCGAGCTATGAGTCGAGAGATTATTAATGTCATATTGATGACGAATCGCTTCAACATGACCTACGGTTTTCTTACCTGCGATTTTGATGTCATAGTCACGACCCGGTTGCAGGGGTTGCTCTGTCATCCACACCACATCGGCAAGCAAATGGTTTGTGGTTTCCACTTGAGCATTATCTAGAACAATTAAGTCGCCACGGCTAATATCGATCTCATCGCTTAGCGTCAGAGTGACAGCTAATCCGGCACGAGCTTCTTCGATATCACCATCAAAGGTCACAATACGAGCCACAGTTGACGTTTTACCCGATGGCAATGCTTTAATGGCATCACCGACTTTGATCGAACCAGAAGAAATGGTCCCCGCAAAACCACGGAAATCGAGGTTAGGACGATTAACGTATTGCACAGGGAAGCGGAATTCACCCGCGCCTTTTTCTTGATCCACATCGACCGTTTCAAGAAGCTCAAGCAATGATGGGCCTTTAAACCAAGTCAGGTTTTGGCCTTTATCCACCACATTGTCCCCTTCAAGCGCTGAGATCGGGATGATTTGAATATCAATATCCCCTGTCAGATTCTCAGAGAACTTCAAATACTCGTCGCGGATCTCTTCAAAGCGCTCTTGGGAGTAATCCACTAAGTCCATCTTGTTGATCGCCACAACAAAGTGCTTCAAACCCAACAGGTTGGAAATGAAAGAGTGACGACGAGTTTGATCGAGAATGCCCTTACGTGCATCAACCAGAATCACAGCTAAGTCACATGTCGATGCACCTGTAGCCATGTTACGTGTGTACTGCTCGTGTCCAGGAGTATCTGCAATGATGAATTTACGTTTCTGCGTCGAGAAATAGCGGTAAGCCACATCAATCGTGATCCCCTGCTCGCGCTCAGCTTGTAAGCCATCGACCAACAACGCAAGGTCAGGTTTTTCACCCGTGGTGCCCACACGTTGGCTGTCTGAGTGCACTGCCGCTAGCTGATCTTCATAAATTTGTTTTGAGTCATGGAGTAAGCGACCGATTAATGTACTTTTACCGTCATCCACCGAGCCACAAGTCAAGAATCTAAGTAACGACTTGTACTGGTGTTGTGTTAAATAGCCTTCGATACCAAGCTCGGCTAATTGAGCTTCAACTGCACTGTTCATTATCTTTCCTTAGATCCTTTAGAAGTAACCTTGACGTTTCTTAAGCTCCATCGATCCTGACTGATCGTGGTCGATCGCTCGGCCTTGGCGCTCACTCGACGTTGCCACCAGCATCTCTTCGATAATGCCAGTTAAAGTGTTTGCTTCAGACTCGATGGCCCCAGTCAATGGATAACAACCAAGGGTACGGAAGCGCACACTCTTCTCTTCAATCACTTCACCCGGTTGAAGCTCCATACGATCATCATCAACCATGATCAGCATGCCATCGCGTTCAACAACTGGGCGTTTGTCCGCGAGGTAAAGCGGCACGATCTCGATGTTTTCTAAATAGATGTATTGCCAGATATCAAGCTCAGTCCAGTTAGACAGCGGGAATACACGAATGCTCTCACCCTTATTGACCTGGCCGTTGTACGTCTTCCATAGCTCAGGACGTTGGTTTTTAGGATCCCATGTATGGTTCTTATCGCGGAATGAATACACGCGCTCTTTCGCCCGTGATTTCTCTTCGTCGCGGCGCGCACCACCAAAGGCCGCATCAAAACCGTACTTGTTCAGCGCTTGTTTTAAGCCTTGAGTCTTCATGATGTCAGTGTGCTTAGAAGAACCATGAACAAACGGACTACAGCCCATGGCTAGACCTTCTGGATTCTTATGTACCAAAAGCTCAAAACCGTATTTGGCCGCGGTGCGATCACGAAATTCAATCATCTCGCGGAACTTCCAATCGGTGTCAACATGCAGCAATGGAAATGGAATCTTACCTGGGTAAAAAGCTTTACGCGCAAGGTGCAGCATCACTGATGAGTCTTTACCAATCGAATACATCATGACTGGGTTATCAAACTCAGCCGCAACTTCACGGATGATGTGGATACTCTCCGCTTCGAGTTGTTTAAGGTGAGTTAAACGTTGTTGGTCCATGTTTTGTATTTCCTTTTTAAGCTTGAAGGCGCATTACGTCTCTAATCTTTGGTCTGAAATTATATGGAGTTGGCAATAGCACTTTTGTTGAATTCAGTACTAGACAAAAACCAGTCTAACTTTTGAGACAGTCGCACTACCTCTCCGACAACAATCAAAGATGGCGACTGTGCTTCCTTCGATAAATCAGAGAGTTGGGAGAGTTCTCCCGTAAATACTTTTTGTTGAATCTGCGTGCCACGCTCAATAATGGCAATCGGAGTCGACGCTGAACGACCATGCTTAATGAGTTGATTCTGAATATAGTGTGATTTCATCAGCCCCATGTAGATCACTAAAGTCTGATTCCCACGCGCCAACGTGGACCAATCCATCTCATCACTTTCTTCTTTCAAGTGGCCAGTCACAAAGATGGCCGATTGCGCATAATCACGATGAGTCAGTGGAATACCAGCATAAGCGGTTGCGCCAGCTGCTGCGGTAATGCCAGGGACAACTTGAAAACGAACGCCGGCATCAGCAAGCACTTCTAACTCTTCACCACCACGACCGAATACAAACGGATCCCCACCTTTAATGCGCACTACTTTGTAGCCCTGCTTGGCAAAATCCACCAAAAGCTGATTCGTCTTCTCCTGCGGCACACTGTGATGCCCAGCTCGCTTCCCAACGCACACCAAAATCGTATCGCTTGGAATCAATGCCATGATTTCTTCAGACACCAAGTAGTCGTACAAAACCACATCAGCTTGCTGCAAGCAGTTCAGTGCTTTCACCGTCAGAAGTTCAGGATCGCCTGGTCCTGCACCTACTAAGGCGACTTCACCAGGCTGTAGCGATTGCTTTGCAAAACGAGTAACACCAGCGACTGGGTTGTCAGAAACTAACCGGGGCTTTGGTTTAGGAAAAGAAGTGACTGAATCGTTCGTTGCCATGTGCTTGCTCATCGTCCATTGATATCGTTATGCAAGCATTATGGCGGGGCGTTTATATTACCTGAAATTCTAAAATTTCATTTTTTATTCAAAAATCTGCTAAGAAGTTTTTGTTTGGTCTCATTCAAAAGCGTGAAAAAGTCGGCGGTTAATATGAATAAGGTTCAGTAAACTGATTAATGTTCACAGTTTTCTGTATCTTTATCATCGAGTTGCATCTGTGTTTGATACATTACGCAGTACGATTTCCCCTTATCATTGAATTGGAGCACCAAATGAAAGTGGCAGTTCATCCTATTTCCCTCGCAGTATTAAGTGGCATGCTAACGCTTGCTGGCCCAGCAATGGCCGATACCATCAAGCTTCGTATTATCGAAACTACCGACATTCACACCAACGTGATGGATTACGATTACTACAAAGACCAACCATCACAGCAAATCGGTTTAAGTCGCGCAGCGACAATAGTGAAACAAGCTAAGTCCGAGACAGAAAACACGGTACTAGTAGATAACGGTGATTTAATTCAGGGCAGCCCAATGGGCGATTACATGGCGGCAAAGGGGATTAATCCCGGCGACGTGCACCCAGTCTACAAAGCGATGAACCAGCTAGACTACGATGTGGGCAACATTGGCAATCATGAGTTCAACGATGGCTTAGATTTCCTACAAACGACGTTGAAGGGGGCAAACTTCCCTTACATCAATGCAAACGTATTTGATAAACAAACCGGTGAGCATTACTTCAAGCCTTACCTCATCAAAACTCACACATTTACAGACACAAACGGCGAAGCGCATCAAATAAAAGTGGGTTACATCGGCTTTGTACCACCACAAATTATGGTGTGGGATAAGAAGAACCTAGAAGGCAAAGTCTTTGCTAAAGACATTAAGGAAACAGCAGAGAAACTGATTCCTCAAATGAAGAAAGAAGGCGCAGACGTTATTGTGGCGATTCCACACTCAGGCATTTCTACTGATCCATACAAACTAGGCGCTGAAAACTCTGTTTACTACCTCACAGAAGTTGAAGGTATTGATGCGATTGCTTTTGGCCACTCTCACGCCGTCTTCCCAGGGAAAGACTTCGCAAACCTACCTGGTGTTGATATAGATAAAGGGACCATCAATGGTGTAACGTCCGTGATGCCGGGCCGCTGGGGAAGTCACGTAGGTGTGATGGATTTGATGCTGAAAGAGAAAGACGGCAGATGGCAAGTCGTCGAAGGCCAAGTAGAAGCACGCCCTATCTTCGATAAAGTAAATAAGAAGTCATTAGCTAAAGCCGATGCAGATATTGTGAAAGCGTTAGAAGAAGATCACAAAGGCACTCGTGAATTTGTAAACCAACCAATCGGCAAAGCAAATGATGTCATGTACAGCTTCTTGGCATTAGTGCAGGACGACCCCACCATTCAAATCGTTAACCTTGCTCAGAAAGACTACGTAGAACGCTTTATTCAAGGCGACCCAGACCTTTCTGACATTCCAGTACTGAGTGCGGCAGCACCATTTAAAGTCGGCGGTCGTAAGAACGATCCGAATAACTTTACAGAAGTAGAATCCGGTCAGCTCACCTTCCGTAATGCGGCCGATCTTTACTTATATCCAAACACCTTGGTTGCGATGAAAGTGAAAGGTAAAGAAGTTCGCGAATGGCTAGAGTGCAGTGCGGGTCAATTCAACCACATCGACATCAACAATCCTAAACCGCAATCTTTGATTGATTGGGATAATTTCCGTACGTACAACTTCGATGTTATTGATGGGGTTAACTACCAAATCGACGTTACCCAACCGCCGAAGTACGATGCGGATTGTAAAGTGATTAATCCAGATTCTCAGCGCATTGTGAATCTGACGTTCAATGGTAAGCCTGTCAATCCGAAGCAAGATTTCATCATCGCAACCAATAACTACCGTGCTTATAGCAATACTTTCCCTGGTACAGGCCCAGATTTCATTGCATTTGACGCACCAGATGAAAACCGCTCTGTCGTCGCCACTTATATTTCTCGCGTGAGTGAAGAAAAAGGAGAAGTGACACCAAGCGCTGACAACAACTGGTCTTTCGCACCGATTAAGTCCGATAACAAGCTAGATATTCGTTTCGAAACCTCCCCTAGCGATAAAGCGGCGCAGTTCATCAAAGAGAAAGGACAATACCCAATGAAACGCGTGTCAACAGACGACATTGGTTTCGCAATTTATCAAATCGATCTGAATAAATAAGGTTGATTTGACAGCAACACTAAGCGGCTCTCATGAGCCGCTTTTTTGTTATCAATAAAACCCGTTAAAATAAAGAAAACCGTTTCCGAGTTATCACATGCACATCGATCTTTTTTCAGACTTAGTCAATCATGGCTTTTTAGAGACAGAAGCCAACCAACTTATTGAAAATGGTGAGTTGCTCGAACTGCCTACACGCCACATTCTTAATCACCAAGGGGAGTTGAGCTCACACCTTTACTTCATCATTGAGGGGTTATGCCACGCAAGCTATCTCACGGAGCACGGCAAAGAATTCAGTAAAGAATTTTATTGGGAGAAGGACTGGGTTATCGGGTTTGAGAGCATAATAAAGGACCAACCTTCGCCTTACTTATTGGAAACGCTGAGCGCTTGTCAGCTATTTTGCTTGCCAATTGAAACGTTGCATCACTGGCGAGCAGAAAAGCACGCCATTTACTTAAAGCTACTCGAAAACCAACTGGTTAATAAAGAGAATAAAGAACGCTTTATGTTGCTCTACTCTCCAGAGGAACGATATCAATTATTTTGCGCTCATTACCCAGATTTAAAGCAACGTATTACCGATAGTCAAATTGCGGCCTACCTGGGCATTACGCCAATCAGTTTGAGTCGAATCAAAGCACGCTTAACCAAAGATCACACTCTCAAATAAACTCAAAAAAGAAAAAAGCTCTTCAAACGAAGAGCTTTTTCTCTGCTATTTGAGCTATTTAAGAATTCGCGCCCGGAACTGGCGCCCTTTCATCTTGCCGTTACTAATGGTTTGTAGAGCCTTTTTAGCCACAGACTTTTCGACGGCAACATAAGCGCGCACAGGGAATAGGTGAATCTTTCCGACTTGAGAGCCTGGAATACCATTTTTTCCTGTCAAACAACCTAAAATATCACCCGGTCGTACTTTCTGTTTCTTACCGCCATCAATGTTAATCGTCACCATTTTCGCTTGGTATGGCTGCTGATTTGATTTGGCAGGCAATGTTGCTGGTACCACGTCCATCTCTAGGTATTCTTCAATACGAGCTACACGTAAACCGTCTTTCTCACCAAAAAAGCTAAACGCTAAACCTTTACTACCCGCACGACCTGTACGACCAATACGGTGCACATGAACCTCAGGATCGCGTGATAGCTCAAAGTTAAAGACAGCATCAAGATTATCAACGTCTAAGCCACGCGCCGCAACGTCTGTTGCAACAAGGATAGACACACTCTTGTTAGCAAACTGCACCAATGCTTGGTCGCGTTCACGCTGCTCTAAGTCCCCATGGATATCGATAACGCTGAATCCTTTGTGATGCAACTCATCTGCGACACTTTGCACTTCTTTTTTGGTATTACAAAAAACCACCGCGGACTCTGGCTGGTGAGTCAGCAGCAAATTCGCCAACGCTTCATCACGTGCTTCCGAGCCTTCAACTTTATAGAAGTACTGCGCAATGCTTGAGGTATCATGCGTCGATTCCACCTTAATCACTTCCGGTGTCTGCATTATACGCTGCGCAATTTGCTCAATTTTCTCTGGAAAAGTAGCACTGAAAAGTAGAGTTTGGCGCTGCTTTGGCGCTGCATCGATGATTGCATCTAATGCGTCTTGGAAACCCATGTCCAACATGCGATCAGCTTCATCTAGCACCAAGGTATTCAGTTCGCTAAGATCAATTCGGCCTTTCTCAAGGTGATCCAAAATACGACCAGGAGTACCAACTAGGATATGCGCACCATGCTCTAACGAACCAATTTGTGGCCCCATTGGCATCCCACCGCAGAGAGTAAGCACTTTAATATTATGAATGCCGCGACCTAAAGTACGAATTTCCTTCGCTACTTGATCTGCAAGCTCACGTGTTGGACACAATACTAATGACTGGACACGAAAGCGTTTGACGTTGAGGTTCGATAAAACCCCTAAACCAAATGCAGCGGTTTTACCTGAGCCCGTTTTACCCTGCCCGATGACATCACGATGTTTTAGGATTGCAGGCAAGCTCAAAGCTTGAATTGGCGTCATGTGGGTATAGTTCAGGGAATCAAGTGTGGCGAGTAACGCTGGGTTCAGCCCAACTTGATCGAATGTTTGTTTGCTCACGGGGATATCCTCAGGTGAGATGGAAAGAGGGCACATTATCACCAGATTTGGTGGGAAAACCAGTGCTAATTAACCTTTGTTAATGAGTATGAGCTCAAAACAAAGTAAAGTCAGTCACTCTATTCTCATTACGGATAACAACATGCTCACTTGGATTACTTTGCCCTTTGCTCAGCTAACAACCACACAGCTGTATGAAATGATGAAATTGCGTGTGGATGTATTCGTTGTTGAACAAACCTGCCCTTACCCTGAACTTGATGGTAAGGACACACTGGAAGGCGTTTATCATCTAATAGGCTATCACGGTGATGAACTGGTTGCTTGCGCAAGATTACTGCCCGCAGGCACTACGTATGACAATGTGAGTATTGGTCGAGTGGTGACAAAGCAGACCGCGCGAGGCGGTGGCTTAGGTCATAAGTTATTGGACAAGGCCTTGGCACAATGCGAAACATTATGGCCAGGACAGACAATAGATATAGGTGCTCAAGAACACCTCATCCAGTTTTATGCTAGTCATGGATTCAAGGTTATCTCAGAGTGCTATCTTGAAGATGGTATCCCTCATGTGGATATGCGGAAAGAATCCGTAGCGCTATAAGTTTCAATTCGATTGGTTACTATGAAAACTAATCGAATTAAAAAACTAACTAAAAAGACGCGATATATTCGCGTCTTTTCATTTGAAGCGTTTACTTGTTACGCCCAAAGGTCCCATCCGACAAACGGAAAAACATAACGGACCGCCCGCTTTTTTCCAGCTGTAGCATATCTAACTCGCCTTCGTCACTAAGCTTAAAGCGAATCAACTGTCCCTGCTTTATTTGGCTTAGCGGCTTATCACTGCCTTCTATTTTGACCAGAGCGCTAAGATCCGCCATAGAGAGCTGATTACTTCTGAAAACCTGCGCTAATGTATCACCATTTTTAACCGTGTACTCTTTCCAATCTTCAGATTTCGGTCCAGAGTTCTGAGAGGTTCTCTGCTGGCTTAAACTCTGCGCGTTCAGCTCAATCGCTACGCGTTGATGATCGACCTCAGTCTGCTCAACTGGTTGATCTGTTTTATTTGGCAAAGGAATAACAAGGAGTACCAGAATCAATGGCACTAAGACCATCAAAGCACGCTGATGAAATTTAGGCAGACGCAACCAAAACTGCTTAACAGGCTGTATACGCTCCAACCATTGCTCTTTGTTGAACGGCTGCTTCCAGTCGATAGCAGCGAATTTTTGTTTAACCAATTCGACATAGTCGACTTGCTGCTTTTTCTTTCTGCGACGATTCATTGTAATGAGTCCCTTAATACTTCTACGGTCAGTATAAAAATACCGACGCGGAGAGTATATGTTTTTCACCAAACTAAAATGGAATTGGGATTAAATTAGCAGAAATTTCACTTGGAGTAAGAGATAAGTCACAACCTGGCCGCCTCAATTAAGCATTCAGTCGCAATCATTTAAACCTAAGCTCGAAACTGATATCCTGTTACCTTTATCACTCCTAATAAGAGCGACATTCATGTCTGAAATTAAATTTGAAACTGCAGAACAAAAAGCAAGCTACGGCATTGGTCTGCAAATGGGTCAGCAACTTGCAGGCTCTGGTCTTGAAGGTCTTAGCGTTGATGCTATCGCAGCAGGTATTGCAACAGCACTAACTGGTGACATGCCATCAATCGAAATTGATGAAATCAACAAAGCACTACAAGAACTTCACACTCGTGCAGAAACAGCTCGCCAAGAAGCAGCAAAAATTGCGGCAGCAGAAGGCGAAGCGTTCCTAAAAGACAACGCTCTACGACCTGAAGTTAACGTTCTAGACTCTGGTCTTCAGTACGAAATCATTTCTGAAGGTACTGGTGCAGTTCCTACAGCAGAAAGCTCAGTTCGCGTTCACTACCACGGTGAGCTAACTGACGGTACTGTATTCGATAGCTCTGTATCTCGCGGTCAACCTGCTGAATTCCCTGTTACAGGTGTAATCAAAGGTTGGGTAGAGGCACTACAACTAATGCCTGTTGGCTCTAAGTGGAAGCTATACGTACCACAAGATCTTGCGTACGGTGAGCGTGGCGCTGGTGCGGCTATCCCTCCATTTGCAGCTTTAGTTTTCGAAGTAGAACTATTAGATATTATCTAATTGAAACCATTTTCAATTATGATTAAATAAAACGGCGCACTAGCGCCGTTTTTTTGTCTAAACTGAATAGACTTTCTCACCTCTGAACCTTTCACTCTGATAGCCTTTAAAAATAAAATCACTTTTAAAAAACGCTCAACCTTTGGAGGTACTATGCGTAAAACACTCCTAACTCTAGCACTCCTATCAATCAACATTGGTAGTGCGCACGCATTCTTAGATTCAGTCACTCAAAAAAGTAAAGAAAGTGGCCTGATGGACATGGTCGGCAGCAGCTTGAACACCGAGTCGTCTCCATTAACAGACATGCTAACTAGCCAATTACCAGTATCCACTGAGCAAGCAGCCGGAGGCAGTGGTGCACTACTCGCTTTGGCTCAAAGCCAGCTTTCGCAAGAAAATAGTAGTGAGTTACAGTCTTTGATTCCTGGACTTTCAAACTTGCAAGGAGCACAAAGCTTACTAGGAAATATTGAGAATATCAGTGCAGTAAAAAGTGCATTCGATACGTTAGGTTTAGACCCATCTATGATCAGTCAGTTTGCTCCAGTAATCTTGGATTACTTGAACAAGCAAGGCGCTAGCGAAGGGCTTCTAAGTTCGTTGGGCGGGTTGTGGAATACTAGTAAATAAGCGCAAGTGATAGTCACTTTTTAAATTGCCAGTCTGCATGGGTTGAAATAAATGCAGGCTGGATATAAAGGTTTACTGAATTACAGATACAAAAAAGCCGAGCTAATGCTCGGCTTTCTCGTTCTTACGAACTGATTACTCAGCAGCTTCTTCAGCAGCTGGGCGATCTACAAGCTCAATGTAAGCCATTGGAGCTTTATCACCAGCACGGAAGCCAGCTTTTAGGATACGAGTGTAACCGCCCTGACGAGCAGCAAAACGTGGACCTAGTTCGTTAAATAGTTTTGCAACTACTTCGTTGTCACGAGTACGTGCAAATGCTAGACGACGGTTAGCAACACTGTCAGTCTTAGCTAGTGTAATCAAAGGCTCAACTACGCGACGTAGCTCTTTTGCTTTTGGCAAAGTAGTCTTGATAACTTCATGACGTACTAGAGAGCTAGCCATGTTGCTGAACATCGCTTTGCGATGTGAGCTGTTGCGGTTGAGTTGACGACCACTCTTACGATGGCGCATGACCTAATCCTTCTAACTAGTATCGATTAATCTTCAGCGATTGATGCAGGTGGCCAGTTTTCTAGGCGCATGCCCAGAGACAGACCACGTGACGCAAGTACGTCTTTAATCTCAGTAAGAGATTTTTTACCAAGGTTAGGCGTTTTAAGTAGCTCAACCTCAGTACGTTGTACTAGATCACCGATGTAGTGAATCGCTTCTGCTTTCAAACAGTTAGCAGAGCGAACTGTTAGTTCAAGATCGTCTACAGGACGCAGTAGGATCGGATCGAATTCTGGCTTCTCTTCCTTCTCCTCAGGAACTCGTACATCACGAAGATCTACGAATGCATCCAATTGTTCAGCTAGGATTGTAGCTGCACGACGGATTGCTTCCTCAGGTTCTAGAGTACCGTTTGTTTCCATATCGATAACAAGCTTGTCTAGATCAGTACGCTGTTCTACACGAGCTGCTTCTACAGCGTAGGCAATTTTGTCTACTGGGCTGTAAGTAGCATCTACTAGTAGGCGACCGATAGGACGCTCGTCTTCTTCGTTATGGATACGCGCAGAAGCTGGAACATAACCACGACCACGTTCAACTTTGATACGCATTGCGATCTCAGCGTTGTCATCCGTCAGGTGACAAATTACGTGTTCAGGGTTAGCGATCTCTACATCACCATCATGGGTGATGTCACCTGCAACCACAGGGCCCGAGCCTGATTTGTTCAAAGTAATGAACACTTCATCTTTGCCTTCGGCAACGCGCACAGCCAAACCTTTAAGGTTTAGAAGAATTTCAAGAATATCTTCTTGAACGCCTTCTTTCGTGCTGTACTCATGAAGTACGCCTTCAATTTCTACTTCTGTTACAGCACAACCTGGCATAGAAGATAGAAGGATGCGGCGAAGTGCATTACCCAGAGTATGACCAAAGCCACGCTCTAATGGCTCAAGAGTTACTTTTGCGTGAGTCGAGCTGATTTGTTCGATGTCAACTAGACGTGGCTTAAGAAATTCTGTTACAGAACCCTGCATTGTGTCCTCTCTTTAGTTTAAACCTTACTTAGAGTAAAGCTCGACGATCAATTGTTCGTTGATGTCAGCTGATAGATCAGAACGTTCAGGCATACGCTTGAATGTACCTTCCATCTTGCCACCATCTACTTCAATCCAAGTTGGTTTTTCACGTTGTTCAGCAACTTCTAGAGCTGCTTTGATACGAGCTTGCTGTTTAGCTTTCTCGCGAATAGAAACAACGTCATTAGCCGCTACTTTGAAAGAAGGAACGTTTACAACTTTACCGTTTACTAGGATAGCTTTGTGGCTAACTAGCTGACGTGCTTCTGCGCGAGTTGCGCCAAAGCCCATGCGGTAAACTACGTTATCAAGACGACCTTCAAGAAGCTGAAGTAGGTTTTCACCAGTGTTGCCTTTTAGGCGAGCAGCTTCTTTGTAGTAGTTACGGAATTGTTTTTCTAGAACGCCGTACATACGACGTACTTTTTGCTTCTCACGAAGCTGAACGCCATACTCAGATAGACGACCGCGACGAGCGCCGTGTACACCTGGTGCGTTATCAATTTTACACTTGGTATCGATCGCGCGAACACCAGACTTAAGGAATAAGTCAGTGCCTTCACGACGGCTAAGCTTCAGCTTAGGACCCAAATATCTTGCCATGATTCTTCTCCAATTGTCCTAGAAACGTTATACGCGACGTTTCTTAGGTGGACGACAACCGTTATGAGGGATTGGTGTAGCATCAACGATGTTTGTGATGCGGAAACCAGCGGCGTTTAGTGCACGAACAGTAGATTCGCGACCTGGACCAGGACCCTTAACCATAACTTCCAAGTTCTTTAGGCCGTATTCTTTAGCCATTTCAGCACAACGCTCAGCAGCAACCTGTGCAGCGAACGGAGTAGACTTACGAGAACCACGGAAACCAGAACCACCTGCAGTAGCCCATGCAAGAGCGTTACCTTGACGGTCAGTAATGGTTACGATTGTGTTATTGAAAGAAGCATGGATGTGCGCAACGCCATCTGCAACTTGCTTGCGTACGCGCTTACGAGCGCGAGTTGGTTGTTTAGCCATTGTACTCTACCTTCCCGATTATTTCTTGATCGGCTTACGCGGACCCTTGCGGGTGCGAGCGTTGGTTTTAGTACGCTGTCCACGTAGTGGTAGACTGCGACGATGACGAAGACCACGGTAACAGCCAAGGTCCATAAGACGCTTGATGTTCATAGATACTTCACGACGTAGATCACCTTCTACAGTGTACTTAGCTACACCATCACGCAGTTGATCGATCTGCTCTTCAGTTAGTTCACTGATCTTAACATTTTCAGCAATACCCACTTCAGCTAGGATAGCTTGAGAGCGAGTTTTACCGATGCCGTAGATCGCTGTTAGAGCGATTACTGCATGTTTCTGATCAGGAATGTTAATGCCTGCTATACGGGCCATTATTCACTCCTAAGTGTTTCTATAAAAGAATTAGCCGCAGCAAAGCCCGTTATGGATACGCTGCGGAATACTACTTCTTTTGCACGCAAAAGGTAGGCCGAGGAATATACTCGACCCAACCTTCATTTTCAAGTAAAAATTTCTGCTAATTAGCCTTGGCGCTGTTTGTGCTTTGGCTCACTGCAAATCACGCGAACGACACCGTTACGCTTGATTACTTTACAGTTACGGCAGATTTTTTTAACGGAAGCACGAACTTTCATTGCTAAACTCCGTAAATGAAACTGAGTCTACCGCCGGATTAACGGCCGTAGCCTTTCAGATTCGCTTTCTTCAACACAGAATCATACTGTTGAGACATCAGATGAGTCTGTACCTGTGCCATAAAGTCCATAATTACAACAACTACGATTAGTAGCGATGTACCGCCGAAGTAGAAACGTACGTTCCACGCGACCATCATGAACTCGGGAATCAGACAGATAAAGGTAATGTACAGTGCACCAGCAAGGGTTAAACGTGTCATTACTTTATCAATGTATTTCGCTGTCTGCTCACCTGGGCGGATACCGGGTACGAATGCACCAGACTTCTTCAAGTTATCTGCTGTTTCACGCGGGTTGAAAACCAACGCCGTGTAGAAGAAACAGAAGAAGATAATTGCTGCTGCATAAAGCATTACATACAACGGTTGACCTGGGCTAAGAGCCAAAGACACGTCAGTTAACCAACCGAACGCGCTGCTCTCACCGTTTTGACCAAACCACTGAGCCAATGTTCCTGGGAACAAGATAATACTTGATGCAAAAATCGCTGGAATTACACCTGCCATGTTAATTTTAAGAGGCAAGTGCGAGCTTTGCGCAGCAAATACTTTACGACCTTGTTGACGTTTCGCATAGTTAACGACGATTCGGCGTTGACCACGTTCCATGAAAACAACGAAGTAAATTACTGCAAAAGCTAATACCGCGATTAGCAACAGAAGAAGTACATGCAATTCACCTTGACGCGCTTGCTCGATTGTTTGACCGATTGCAGAAGGCAATCCAGCAACAATACCTGCAAAAATCAGTATCGAAATACCGTTACCAATTCCGCGCTCTGTAATTTGTTCACCTAACCACATCAAGAACATGGTACCGGTTACTAAACTTACGGTAGCAATTAGCGTAAACATGGTTTGGTTGATAACAACCAGATTGTCGACCATGTTTGGTAGGCCAGTTGCAATACCTATAGCTTGGAAGGTTGCAAGTACAAGCGTGCCGTAGCGTGTGTATTGGCTTATCTTACGACGGCCTGCTTCACCCTCTTTTTTGAGTTCAGCTAACGCTGGATGAACTACAGTTAGCAATTGGACAACAATAGATGCCGAAATATACGGCATGATGCCCAATGCTAATATAGATGCACGCTCAAGAGCACCACCGGAGAACATGTTAAACATTTCAACGATGGTACCTTTTTGCTGTTCGAACAAATCGGCAAGTACAGCAGCGTCAATACCAGGAATCGGCACAAAAGAGCCGGCTCGGAATACTAAAAGTGCACCAATTACGAATAACAAGCGCGACTTTAGTTCACTTAAGCCGCTCTGAGCACTACGAAAATCTTGTCCTGGTTTCTTAGCCATCTGTACCTCGTTCCTCGAGATTATTCCTCGATTTTACCGCCTGCAGCTTCGATTGCAGCTTTAGCGCCTTTAGTCACACGTAGACCTTTAACAGTCACTGCTTTGTTGATTTCACCAGAAAGAACAACTTTTACAAATTCGATGTTCTTAGTGATGATGTTAGCAGCTTTAAGACTGTTTAGATCAACTACGTCACCAGAAACTTTCGCTAGCTCAGCTAGACGAACTTCAGCAGACACTAGGCTCTTACGAGAAGTGAAACCGAATTTTGGTAGACGTTGTTTCAGAGGCATCTGACCGCCTTCGAAACCTGGACGAACACTGCCGCCAGAACGTGATTTTTGACCTTTGTGACCACGGCCACCAGTTTTACCTAGGCCTGAACCGATACCACGACCTACTCGCTTCGCAGAAGTTTTCGCGCCAGCAGCCGGTGCTAGAGTATTCAAACGCATTCTGATTACTCCTCAACTTTAACCATGTAGTAAACCTTGTTGATCATACCGCGAATACACGGAGTATCTTCAAGTTCTACTGTGTGGTTGATTTTACGAAGACCTAGACCGCGCAAAGTAGCTTTGTGCTTTGGCAGACGACCAATTGAGCTTTTAGTTTGAGTTACTTTAATAGTTGCCATGGTGTTCTTACTCCGAAATAGATTCAACAGTTAGACCACGTTTAGCAGCAACCATTTCTGGTGACTTCATGCTACCTAGTGCATCGATCGTTGCACGAACGATGTTGATAGGGTTCGTAGAACCGTACGCTTTAGATAGTACGTTGTGTACACCAGCAACTTCTAGTACTGCACGCATCGCACCACCTGCGATAACACCAGTACCTTCTGCAGCAGGCTGCATGTAAACTTTAGAGCCCGAATGGCGACCTTTCACTGGGTGGTGAAGAGTGCCTTCGTTTAGAGCGATCGTAGTCATGTTACGACGCGCTTTTTCCATTGCTTTTTGAATCGCTGCAGGTACTTCACGAGCTTTGCCGTAACCGAAACCTACACGACCGTTACCGTCACCAACTACTGTTAGTGCAGTGAAGCTCATGATTCGACCACCTTTAACCGTTTTAGAAACACGGTTAACTGCGATTAGCTTTTCTTGCAAATCATTCGCTTGAACTTGTTGTTCTTTAGCCATCTTCCAACCCTACCTTAGAATTTCAGACCAGCTTCGCGAGCAGATTCTGCTAGCGCCGCTACTCGACCGTGGTATTGGAAACCAGAACGATCAAATGCAACTGCAGTTACGCCCTTCTCTAGAGCGCGCTCAGCAATAGCTTTACCCACTGCTTTAGCTGCATCAACGTTACCAGTGTATTTCACTTGCTCACGGATCGCTTTTTCTACAGTAGAAGCTGCTGCGATAACCTCAGAGCCGTTAGCCGCGATAACCTGTGCGTACACGTGACGAGGAGTACGGTGTACAACTAGGCGAGTCGCACCCAGTTCTGCAATCTTACGACGTGCACGTGTAGCACGACGGATGCGAGATGCTTTCTTATCCATAGTGTTACCTTACTTCTTCTTAGCTTCTTTAGTACGCACATTTTCATCTGCGTAACGAACACCTTTGCCTTTGTATGGCTCAGGCTCACGGTAAGAACGAATGTCAGCCGCAACTTGACCAACTAGTTGCTTGTCAGCACCAGTGATCACGATTTCAGTTTGGCTTGGACATTCAGCTTTAATACCCGCTGGCAACTCGTGCTCAACTGGGTGTGAGAAGCCTAGTGTTAGACCTACAGCGTTGCCTTTGATAGCAGCACGGTAACCTACACCTTTAAGAGTTAGCTTCTTAGTAAAGCCTTCAGTAACACCAACAACCATGTTGTTAACTAGAGCGCGAGCAGTACCTGCTTGAGCCCATGCGTTAGCAACACCTTCTTTAGGACCGAAAGTCAGGTTATTTTCTTCCTGAGCGATTACAACTGCGTTGTTAAGAACGCGAGTTAGTTCGCCTTTCGCACCTTTTACAGTGATTTCTTGGCCGTTTAGTTTCACCTCTACGCCAGCTGGAATAGCGACAGGTGCTTTTGCAACACGAGACATAGTCTACTCCTTATTAAGCTACGTAAGCGATGATTTCACCACCAAGACCTGCTTTACGTGCAGCGCGGTCTGACATAAGACCCTTGGAAGTAGAAACGATAGCAATACCAAGACCACCCATTACAGAAGGAAGTTCATCTTTCTTCTTGTAAACACGTAGACCTGGACGAGAAACACGTTTAAGTTGCTCGATTACTGGTTTAGCTTGGAAGTACTTAAGTGTAACTTCTAGCTCAGGTTTTGCTTCGCCTTCAACAGCGAAGTCAACGATGTAACCTTCAGCTTTTAGTAGTGCAGCAATTGCAACTTTAAGCTTTGAAGAAGGCATTTTTACAGCAACTTTGTTTGCTGCCTGACCGTTACGAACGCGGGTCAGCATATCCGAAATCGGATCTTGCATGCTCATATGATTTACTCCAAATGATTAAGTGGCAATTACCAGCTAGCCTTACGAAGACCCGGAATCTCGCCTTTCATGCAAGCTTCACGAACCTTAATACGGCTTAGACCGAACTTACGTAGGTAACCGTGTGGACGACCAGTTTGGTTGCAACGGTTGCGCTGACGTGATGCACTTGAATCACGTGGAAGAGATTGCAGTGTAAGAACCGCGTTCCAACGATCTTCTTCAGATGCGTTTACATCGCTGATGATAGCTTTTAGCGCTGCACGCTTTTCAGCGAACTTAGCTACTAGCTTCGCACGTTTTGCTTCACGTGCTTTCATTGAATTTTTAGCCATAACAGTAACCCTTCACCTTACTTACGGAATGGGAAGTTAAAGGCAGCCAGCAGAGCACGGCCTTCCTCATCAGTACCAGCAGACGTCGTAATAGTGATGTCTAGACCGCGTACTCGATCAACTTTATCAAAGTCGATTTCCGGGAAGATGATTTGCTCGCGAACGCCCATGCTGTAGTTACCGCGACCGTCAAAAGACTTAGCGCTAACACCACGGAAGTCACGTACACGTGGAAGAGCGATGTTAATTAAACGCTCAAGAAAATCCCACATACGTTCGCCACGCAAGGTTACTTTACAACCGATAGGGTAGCCTTCACGGATTTTGAAACCTGCAACAGATTTGCGCGCTTTTGTGATAAGTGGCTTTTGACCAGAGATCGTTGCCATATCAGACGCTGCATTTTCTAGCAGTTTCTTATCGTTGATTGCTTCACCAACACCCATGTTTAGGGTGATTTTCTCGATTCTAGGGACTTGCATGACGCTTGTGTAACCGAACTGTTTGGTCAGTTCAGCGACTACAGACGACTTGTAGTAATCATGCAGTTTCGCCATAGTAGAACTCCAAATTACTTCTATTAGTTAGAAACGGTTTCGCCGTTAGACTTGAAGAAACGAACTTTTTTGCCGTCTTCAAAACGGAAACCGATACGGTCAGCTTTACCAGTAGCTGCGTTAAAGATAGCCACGTTAGAAACGTCGATAGCTGCTTCTTGCTCTACGATACCGCCTTGGATACCCATAGCTGGAACAGGTTTCTGATGTTTCTTAACTAGGTTGATACCTTCAACGATAACTTTACCAGTTGCTAGAACCTTAGTTACTTTACCTTTCTTGCCTTTGTCTTTACCAGCAAGAACGATTACTTCGTCATTACGACGGATTTTAGCTGCCATTTCTACGTGCTCCTTACAGAACTTCTGGAGCCAGTGAAACGATCTTCATGAACTTATCGCCACGAAGTTCGCGTGTCACAGGACCAAAGATACGTGTACCGATTGGTTGCTCAGTATTGTCGTTTAGCAATACGCAAGCATTTCGGTCGAAGCGAATGACAGAACCGTCAGGACGACGTACGCCTTTACGGGTGCGCACTACCACCGCCTTCAGAACATCACCTTTTTTAACTTTACCGCGAGGGATTGCTTCCTTCACAGTAACTTTGATGACGTCACCGATATGTGCATAACGGCGGTGAGAGCCACCCAGAACCTTAATACACATTACGCTGCGTGCGCCTGAGTTATCAGCTGCGTCCAGCATACTTTGCATTTGGATCATGTTAGTGCTCCGCTAAATATTAATAACTAGACCCATCACGGGTCGGGCTGCCTCTTTAAAAGGGACGCGAATTGTACCACCCTTTTTTGTGATTGGGTAGTCAAAAAATAAACGGCTCCAAAAATATTTTGGAGCCGCTTTAGTTTCATAGAATTAACGAGATTAAATCTTCGCCTTTTCTAGAACTTTTACCAAAGTCCAAGACTTAGTCTTAGACAGTGGACGACACTCTGCGATTTCAACTGTGTCGCCTAGGCCACACTCGTTGTTCTCGTCATGTGCGTGTACTTTAGTCGTACGTTTTACGTATTTACCGTAGATTGGGTGTTTTACGAAACGTTCGATAGCAACAGTGATAGACTTGTCCATCTTGTCGCTAACAACACGACCTTGTTGAGTACGTTTTACTTCGCTCATTATGCGCCTGCCTTCTCAGTCAAAACAGTTTTCACACGTGCGATATCACGGCGTACAGCTTTCAGAGTATGAGTTTGCTGTAGTTGACCAGTCGCAGCTTGCATGCGCAAGTTGAACTGTTCGCGTAGCAAATTCATTAGCTCAGCGTTAAGCTCTTCAACGCTTTTCTCGCGTAGATCTTGTGCTTTCATCACATCACCTGCTTAGTTACAAATGTAGTTTTGAAAGGCAGTTTACGTGCCGCAAGACGGAACGCTTCACGTGCCAATTCTTCAGGTACACCACCCATTTCGTACATAACCTTACCAGGTTGGATTTGGGCTACCCAGTACTCAACGTTACCTTTACCCTTACCTTGACGAACTTCAAGTGGTTTTTCTGTGATTGGTTTGTCTGGGAACACACGGATCCAGATTTTACCTTGACGCTTAACGTGACGTGTCATTGCACGACGTGCCGCTTCGATTTGACGAGCAGTTAGACGACCACGGCCAACAGCTTTAAGACCGAATTCGCCGAAGCTTACATCAGTACCTTTAGCTAGACCACGGTTACGACCAGTCTGAACCTTACGGAACTTAGTACGTTTAGGTTGTAGCATCTGTCGACTCCTTACTTACGGCCTTTACGCTGCTTCTTAGGCTTGTCGCCTTTAGGCTCTACAGCGTTAGCTGCTGGCATACCACCTAGGATTTCACCTTTGAAGATCCAAGTTTTAATGCCGATCACACCGTATTGAGTGTGAGCCGAAGAAGTTGCGTAATCAATGTCAGCACGTAGAGTGTGTAGAGGCACACGGCCTTCACGGTACCACTCTGAACGTGCGATTTCAGCGCCGCCTAGACGACCGCTTACTTCCACTTTGATACCTTTAGCGCCTAGGCGCATTGCGTTTTGTACTGCGCGCTTCATAGCACGACGGAACATAACACGACGCTCTAGCTGAGACGCGATGCTGTCACCAACAAGTTGCGCATCTAGTTCAGGCTTACGTACTTCAGCGATGTTAATTTGCGCTGGTACACCTGCAATTTTAGCTACAGCTGCGCGTAGCTTCTCAACGTCTTCACCTTTCTTACCGATAACAACGCCTGGACGAGCAGTGTGAATAGTCACACGGATGCTCTTAGCAGGACGCTCGATAACGATACGTGATAGAGACGCTTTTTTCAGTTCACTTGTAAGGAACTGACGTACCTTGAAGTCGCCGTCTAGGTTGTCAGCGAAATCTTTGGTGTTAGCAAACCATGTAGCATTCCAAGGCTTAACGATGCCTAGACGAATACCATTTGGATGTACTTTTTGACCCATTGCTTACTCTCCTAGTCTCTAGCGATCTGCTACAACAACAGTGATGTGGCTTGAACGCTTCAAGATACGATCCGCACGACCTTTAGCACGAGGCATAATACGCTTCATGGTTGGGCCTTCATCTACAAAGATTTTTGCGACATTCAGATCGTCAATATCTGCACCTTCGTTGTGCTCCGCGTTAGCGATAGCAGACTCTAGAACTTTCTTAACTAGTGCAGCAGCTTTTTTGTTGCTGAACGTTAGGATTTCTAGAGCTTGGTCAACAGATTTACCACGGATTAGATCCGCAACTAAGCGAGCTTTCTGAGGCGAAATGCGAGCAAAGTTATGTTTAGCAATTGCTTCCATTATCTACTCCTTAGCGCTTCTTAGCTTTCTTATCCGCAGCGTGACCGCGGTAAGTACGTGTTGGTGCGAATTCACCCAGTTTGTGACCGATCATTTCATCAGTTACAAATACTGGTACGTGCTGACGACCATTATGGACAGCGATGGTCAAACCGATCATCGTAGGGATGATCATTGAACGACGGGACCAAGTCTTAATAGGCTTTTTGTCTCCGCTTTCCACCGCTTTCTCTACCTTCTTCAGCAAGTGTAGGTCAATAAAAGGACCTTTCTTGAGAGAACGTGGCATGGCGATTCCTCTTTATATAGATTACTTGTTACGACGACGTACGATGTACTTGTCAGTGCGTTTGTTCTTACGAGTCTTGAAGCCTTTAGTAGGCATACCCCAAGGAGATACTGGGTGACGACCACCAGAAGTACGACCTTCACCACCACCATGTGGGTGGTCAATCGGGTTCATTACAACACCACGAACCGTTGGACGGATACCGCGATGACGTGATGCACCTGCTTTACCAAGTTCACGTAGCATGTGCTCAGAGTTACCAACTTCACCGATTGTTGCACGGCCTTCAGAAAGAACTTTGCGCATCTCGCCAGAACGTAGACGGATAGTTACGTACGCACCGTCGCGAGCAACGATTTGAGCGTAAGCACCAGCCGAACGAGCTAGCTGACCACCTTTACCAGGCTTAAGTTCAACGTTATGTACTGTTGAACCTACTGGGATATTACGCATTGGTAGAGTGTTACCAGCTTTGATTGGTGCATCAACACCAGACTGAATAACATCACCAGCTACAACACCTTTAGGTGCTAGGATGTAGCGACGCTCACCGTCTTTGTAAAGAACTAGAGCAATGTTTGCGCTACGGTTTGGATCGTATTCAAGACGCTCAACTGTCGCTGGAATACCATCTTTAGTACGTTTGAAGTCAACTACACGGTAGTGGTGCTTGTGACCACCGCCGATGTGACGTACTGTGATACGACCCTTGTTGTTACGACCACCGTTCTTAGAGTTTTTCTCTAGAAGAGGTGCGTATGGCTTGCCCTTGTGTAGGTCAGCGTTAACAACTTTAACAACGTGACGACGACCAGGGGAAGTCGGCTTACATTTAACAATAGCCATTTTTAACTACTCCTGTTATTCCGCGCCGCCAACGAAGTCAAGATCTTGACCTTCTTTCAAAGTAACGTACGCTTTCTTAACGTCGCTGCGGCGACCTTGGCGTAGACCTTGACGTTTGGTCTTACCCTTAGTGATAAGAGTATTTACAGACTTAACTTCAACTTCAAATAGCTTTTCTACAGCTGCTTTGATCTCTTTTTTAGTCGCATCTTTAGCGACTTTGAAAACGATAGTGTTCGCTTTCTCAGCTGCCATAGTTGCTTTTTCAGAGATGTGCGGTGCACGTAGAACTTTTAGGATACGCTCTTCAGTGATCATGCTAGCATTTCCTCTACTTGCTTAACTGCTTCTGCAGTCATTACAACTTTGTCAAACGCGATTAGAGATACTGGATCGATACCAGCAACATCACGTGCGTCAACTTTGTATAGGTTACGAGCAGCTAGGAATAGATTCTCATCTACTTCGCTAGTCACGATTAGAGCGTCAGTTAGCTCAAGCTCTTTAAGCTTAGCAACTAGCTCTTTAGTCTTTGGTGCTTCAACTGAGAAGTTATCAACAACGATTAGACGCTCTTGACGAACAAGCTCAGAAAGAATGCTCTTCATAGCACCACGGTACATTTTTTTGTTTACTTTTTGGCTGTGATCTTGTGGTTTCGCAGCAAAAGTAACACCACCTGTACGCCAGATTGGGCTACGGATTGTACCAGCACGCGCACGGCCAGTACCTTTTTGACGCCATGGCTTAGCGCCACCGCCAGAAACTTCTGAACGTGTTTTTTGAGCACGAGTACCTTGACGAGCACCTGCTGCGTACGCAACAACTACTTGGTGTACAAGAGCTTCGTTAAACTCACGTCCGAAAGTAGTTTCGGAAACAGTTAGTGCATCGGCACCTTTAACCATTAGTTCCATTACTTACTCCTGAGACGTTATGCTTTAACAGCTGGTTTAACGATCACGTTGCCGCCAGTTGCGCCTGGGACTGCACCTTTAATAAGAAGCAGGTTGCGCTCAGCGTCAACACGTACGATCTCTAGGTTTTGAGTCGTTACACGCTCAGCACCCATGTGACCTGCCATTTTCTTGCCTTTAAATACGCGACCTGGAGTCTGACATTGACCGATAGAACCAGGAGCACGGTGAGACAATGAGTTACCGTGAGTCATATCTTGAGTACGGAAGTTCCAACGCTTAACAGCGCCTTGGAAACCTTTACCCTTAGATGTACCAGTAACGTCTACTTTCTTAGTTTCGTTGAATAGTTCAACAGTTAGTTCTGAACCAACTTCGAACTCTTCGCCGTTTTCTAAACGGAATTCCCAAAGACCGCGACCAGCTTCAACGCCAGCTTTAGCAAAGTGACCTGCTTCAGCTTTGTTTACACGGTTAGCTTTCTTAGAACCAGCTGTAACCTGGATTGCTGCGTAGCCGTCAGTTTCAAGAGTTTTCACTTGAGAAACACGGTTAGCTTCAACCTCAACAACTGTTACTGGGATAGAAACGCCTTCTTCAGTAAATACGCGGGTCATGCCCACTTTACGACCGATTAGACCAATCATACTTCTAATCTCCCTTAACCTAGGCTAATTTGAACGTCAACGCCCGCAGCAAGGTCTAGACGCATTAGAGCATCAACAGTCTTGTCTGTTGGCTCAACGATGTCGATTAGACGCTTGTGAGTACGGATTTCGTACTGGTCACGTGCTTTCTTGTTAACGTGTGGAGAGATAAGAACTGTGAAACGCTCTTTACGAGTTGGCAGTGGGATTGGACCACGAACCTGTGCGCCAGTGCGCTTAGCTGTTTCAACGATTTCCGCTGTAGAAGCATCGATTAGTTTGTAATCGAAAGCTTTTAGGCGGATACGGATACGTTGGTTCTGCATGAGACAGAGCTCCAAATTTAATAAATTACACAAACAATATCGCCACTCAAACTCGTCAAGACGAGAGAATGCCGATTGATTTATGTGAAACCGTAGCATCCAAGATTAGGACGCATTGTCAGTTAATTTTCGATTAACTATCCCTATATGCCAAAGTCACCTTTGAGGATAGTTTTTCCGAAGAAAAGATAGCTAATTGTATTAACCGCGAACATAAGCTGAGTATACATTACCTCACAAATCCTTAGATTTGCTCGCTCCTCACTGCTCATTGGTTCACAACTGGCTTAACCAGTGCGCTGCATTATACAGATCACACTTTAGGTTGCAAGCGCTGAGTGAAAAATAATCGGGAATATTCCAAACCCCATACATTCCTCTTCGCTTGGTAGCCATTAAAACAAAAAGGACGCCGAAGCGTCCTTTTCTAAACTGTAATCGTAATAGCGGCTGCTATTATTTCTTACCGCTTGATAGTGCACCGAAACGCTTGTTGAAGCGATCAACACGGCCGCCTGTATCAACGATACGTTGCTTACCAGTGTAGAATGGGTGACACTTGTCACATACGTCTAGGTGGATAGACTCTTTACCTAGAGTAGAGTTGAACTCAAAAGAGTTGCCGCAAGAACAAGTCGCTTTTACTGCTTTGTATTCTGGGTGGATACCAGCTTTCATGGGATAACCTCAATAGTAGGCCGTGTCGCTATACGAATCTAAGCCGCACACCACACGCAATTAATAATAAAATGGGATACCGCATCAACTAATTGCCGAAGCCATATCTCAAGGCGCGATATAGTAAAGAATCACATTGCTCGGATCAACACATTTGGCAACTTTTTCGCCACTTTTTTAGCCAGACTAATCATAGAGGCACGATTCACGCTGAATCGCATTGCTTTACTCGAATTTCCATACCGATTTTAATAGACTCTCATTTCCTTTCCCTCTTTTTTAATAGCTAAGAATTTATGCGTCCAACCATTGCTAGAGTGGCATTACCCGTTCCGCTCGACAAACAATTTGATTACGCCATTCCGGGGCACCTGTTTCCGATCATTGGTGGACGCGTTTCCGTACCTTTTGGACGCCAAACGTTAGTTGGCATCGTCACCGCGATGGTTAATCACTCGGACTTTCCCAAAGATCAACTCAAGCCAATCAAAGCAGTTCTTGATTCTCAGCCGATATGGTCTGAAAAGCTTTATTCGTTGCTGACTTGGTGCAGCCAGTTCTACCAATACCCACTTGGAGATACGCTACACAATGCGATGCCAGCAGCTCTACGTAAAGGAAAGCCTGCAGATTTTGCGACGCTACAAGAGTGGCAAATTACCGAATCCGGTAAAGACAAGCTGATGCAAGGGCTTGATCGTCGAGCAGTCAAACAACAGAAGGTCTTGCAAATGTTGGTTAACGGCGCTTTGCCTCACCAGGAATTTGTCGACCAAGAGATAGCCTCAACAGTACTAAAGTCTTTAGAAGAGAAAGGCTGGATTGAACGTATCGAGAAGAAGCCTGTAATCACCCAGTGGGGACAGCACGTTGAATGCGACGTCGAGAAGCCAAAGCTCAACCACGAACAAGCACTCGCTATTGCAAGTGTAAATAGCCAAACAGGCTTTGCTTGCTATTTATTAGAGGGAGTAACTGGCTCTGGTAAAACAGAAGTTTACTTAAACCTTATCAAGCCGGTCTTAGAGAAAGGTAAACAAGCCTTGGTTTTAGTACCAGAGATTGGCTTAACACCACAAACCATCAACCGCTTTAAACGCCGTTTTAATGTGCCAGTTGACGTCATCCACTCCGGGTTAAACGAGACGGAGCGTCTGAATGCGTGGCTTTCTGCACGCGACAAAGCGGCCGGAATCATTATCGGCACACGCTCTGCCCTACTCGCGCCTTTTGCTGATCTCGGGATTATCATTGTGGACGAGGAACATGACACCTCTTACAAACAGCAAGATAGCTTGCGTTATCATGCACGCGATGTTGCTGTAATGCGCGCTCATAAAGAACAAGTTCCGATTGTTCTGGGCTCAGCCACACCTGCACTGGAGACATTGCACAATGCCTTGTCAGGCAAGTATCACCATTTAACACTAACCCAACGAGCTGGCTCTGCCGTGCCAACCACCAATAAAGTGTTAGATGTAAAAGGTCAGTATTTAGAAAGTGGCTTATCTGCCCAACTGATTGCCGAGATGCGCAAGCATTTAAAAGCTGGCAATCAAGTAATGTTGTTTCTTAACCGCCGAGGCTTTTCGCCCGCTTTGATGTGCCATGAATGCGGTTGGATTGCAGAATGTAAACGCTGTGATGCGTACTATACGTTCCACCATTACAGCAACGAAATACGCTGCCATCACTGCGGCTCACAACAACCGGTGATTCATCAATGTCAGGGGTGTGGTTCAACCCAATTGGTTACCGTCGGCGTAGGAACGGAACAACTCGAACAACAATTGGCTCAGTTATTTCCAGAATACAACGCCATTCGCATCGACAGAGACAGCACACGTCGCAAAGGTAGTTTGGAAGATGCCCTTGAATCGATTCGTAAAGGTGAACATCAAATTCTGATTGGCACCCAAATGCTGGCTAAGGGGCACCATTTTCCAAATGTAACGCTCGTTGCTCTTTTGGATGTTGATGGCTCTCTCTATAGTAGTGACTTCCGCGCTTCCGAGCGACTAGCGCAGTTGTTTATTCAAGTCGCAGGTCGTGCCGGCCGCGCAAGTAAACCTGGCGAGGTTATCCTACAAACCCACCATCCTGAGCACAGCTTGCTGCAGGCCCTGCTTCAAAAAGACTATCGCCACTTTGCTATGACTGCTCTGGAAGAACGCAAATTGGCTCAGCTTCCGCCTTATAGTTTCTTGACTCTGTTTAAAGCAGAGGCGAACCAAAGTGAGGTAGTTGAAGACTTCCTGCGTCAGGTTCGCTTTACGTTAGAGTCACACCCTCTGTTCGATGATTCCTGCATGGTGTTAGGCCCTACTCCTTCACCTTTGGCCAAGCGGGCTGGTAAATACCGTTGGCAACTATTACTGCAAACTCAGCATCGTTCATTGATGCAAAAGTTATTAACCAGTGCCAAACCTGCTATTGAGTTGTTGCCAAATGCTAAGAAAGTACGCTGGAATTTAGACATAGAACCACAAGATCTCAGCTAGCAAACGTTTAACTATGTAATGAATTACCATTTAATGTGACCAGAATCACACCAAGATTACAATTTTTGTTAAACAGACCGTAACTTTCACTTTAGAAATGAATAGACTATCCAAATTAGAAAAGTCTAAAGTGACTTGTTTGCACAGGCTTAGATTAAAACAATGACTATTCCCACAAATTGATATCGCGGTGAAGAATCCATTTTCCCACTCGTTAACACGAACTGAGCGAAGAGCAAATACAGCTCTAACTCGGTTTGATTACTCTGATTTCAAACCGGAATAACGTCATCTTGGCAAAAAATAAATGAGAGGTTAAAAACTATGGCGACAATGAAGGATGTTGCCCAGCTTGCGGGAGTGTCTACGGCTACGGTATCTCGAGCCTTAATGAATCCAGAGAAAGTATCTTCTTCTACAAGAAAGAGAGTAGAAGATGCCGTACTTGAAGCGGGTTATTCTCCAAACTCATTAGCGCGTAACTTACGTAGAAACGAATCAAAAACCATTGTTACTATCGTTCCCGACATCTGTGATCCTTATTTTTCTGAAATTATTCGCGGTATTGAAGATGCAGCCATGGAACATGGCTATCTAGTCCTGCTGGGCGATAGCGGACAACAGAAGAAACGCGAAAGCTCTTTCGTTAACCTCGTATTTACTAAGCAGGCAGATGGAATGCTACTGCTTGGTACAGATCTACCATTCGATGTCAGTAAGCCAGAGCAAAAGAACTTACCTCCGATGGTAATGGCGTGTGAATTTGCGCCAGAGCTCGAGCTTCCGACAGTACATATTGATAACCTGACCTCAGCATTTGAAGCGGTGAATTACCTGACTCAATTAGGTCATAAACGCATTGCTCAAATCTCTGGACCAGATACAGCAATATTGTGTCAGTTCCGCCAGCAAGGCTACCAACAAGCCCTGCGCCGTGCCGGCATCAATAAAGATCCACAATATAGTGTCATTACTGAGTTCTCTTTTGATGGCGGAGCAAAAGCCGTTCGTAAACTGCTCGAATTGCCAGAACCACCAACGGCTATTTTCTGTCACTGTGACACAATGGCCATCGGCGCAATTCAAGAAGCGAAAAAGCTTGGCTTACGAGTACCGCAAGATCTCTCTGTTGTGGGCTTTGATGACATTAACTTCGCTCAGTACTGCGATCCACCGTTGACCACCATCTCTCAACCTCGCTATGAGATTGGTCGACAAGCGATGCTAATGATGCTCGAGATGTTAAAAGGCCACGACGTGCATTCAGGCTCGCGTCTGCTTGAAACTAATCTCGTCATTCGTGGAAGTGCAGCGCCACCACAGCGCCCTTAACCTAAAGATTAAGTATTCATCCCCAAAGCGGTGCTAAGGCGCCGCTTTTTTATTTACCCCTCCTGCTTTTTGTGTATCCCTGAATAAATGTAAGTGAGAACGGAAACACACTCTTACACTCGGGCGTTGTCGCGCTTTAGCTATCAAGATTCTATCAATAGGGTGTTTTCTCAACTCGTTCTGGATTAACATATTTGCAAGAATCCTTGATGACCAGAAATAACCGTGGCAAATAGAGATTATGTAAGACGGGGGCGAGGCGCCCCAAAAAAGTCGACAAAAAAACAGCCGCCGAGAAGAAAAAAACCTTGGCGTAGTGGCCTGCTCGCTATCTTGCTTGTGGGCGGTTTTGGCTATGGTCTTTACCTTTTGAGTAGCGACCCAGAACCAAAACAACCTGTCGTAAAACAGCCAACAACCACTGTGAGCAAACCAAAGCCGAAAAAAGATTTGCCGCCACCACCAGAAGAAAAGTGGGAATATGTTGAGTCACTACCGAAACGTGAAGTTGAAGTTGTGGCCAAAGAAATTGAAGTTTCTAAAATTCCTTACATCATGCAATGTGGCGCTTACAAAACCCAGGCGCAAGCAGAAGAGCGTAAACTTGCAATCGCGTTCCAAGGGATGTCGAGCAAGATTCGTAAGAAAGAAGGCAGCTCATGGTATCGCGTGGTGCTAGGTCCGTATAAGTTCAAACGTGATGCAGAACGTGACCGTCACAAGTTGCAACGCGCGAAAATCGAGCCATGTGCGATTTGGAAAGAAAATCTTTAAACTCAGGCCCTAGGAGCTAAGATCCTAGGGCCTTTCTTTTTGCCCCCTTGAATCCCTATTTCCCCTCCCCCATATACTGAATTAAATCCAAAGAGAAATAATCAAGAGGTCGACTGTGACTACCATTGTATCTGTACGTCGAAATAATAAAGTCGTCATCGCGGGTGATGGCCAAGTATCTCTAGGCAATACCGTAATGAAAGGTAATGCGCGCAAAGTTCGCCGCCTATACAACAACCAAGTACTAGCGGGCTTTGCCGGCGGTACTGCGGATGCCTTCACCCTTTTTGAGCGCTTCGAAAGCAAGCTGCAAATGCACCAAGGCCACCTAACTAAGGCTGCGGTTGAGCTAGCCAAAGACTGGCGTAGCGATCGTGCTCTGCGCAAGCTCGAAGCCTTACTTGCCGTTGCCGACGAAACCGCATCGTTAATCATTACTGGTAATGGTGATGTCGTACAGCCAGAACACGACCTGATTGCGATTGGCTCTGGTGGTGCTTACGCACAAGCTGCCGCAACCGCCCTACTAGAAAACACAGATCTAGATGCTCGTGAGATCGCGGAAAAAGCCCTCAATATCGCGGGTGATATTTGTGTCTTCACTAACCATCACCACACGGTAGAAGAGCTAGACTCAACAATAGAGCCTGAAAAACCAACCGCGTAATCGTAACGAAGTAAGGAAAGAATATGTCTGAAATGACGCCTCGCGAAATCGTTCATGAATTGAACCGCCACATTATCGGTCAAGAAAAAGCCAAGCGTTCGGTTGCGATTGCACTTCGTAACCGCTGGCGCCGTATGCAGCTTGAAGAAAGCTTGCGTGCCGAAGTGACGCCAAAAAACATTTTGATGATTGGTCCTACTGGTGTTGGTAAGACTGAAATCGCACGCCGCCTAGCAAAACTGGCAAATGCACCATTCATCAAAGTTGAAGCGACAAAATTCACAGAAGTGGGTTACGTTGGTAAAGAAGTTGAAACCATCATCCGTGACCTGACTGATGTCGCGGTAAAAATGACGCATCAACAAGCGATGGAAAAAGTAAAATTCCGCGCTGAAGAGCAAGCAGAAGAACGCATTCTTGATGCGCTACTGCCACCAGCACGTGATAGCTGGGGTCAAGCAGAACAAACAGAAGAGTCTTCTCACACTCGCCAGATTTTCCGTAAAAAATTGCGTGAAGGCCAACTAGACGATAAAGAAATTGAAATCGACGTAGCCGCACCGCAAATGGGCGTAGAGATCATGGCGCCTCCTGGTATGGAAGAGATGACCAACCAGCTGCAAGGCATGTTCCAAAACCTGGCTGGCGATACTAAGAAAAAGCGTAAGCTGAAAATCAAAGACGCGATGAAAGCGTTAGCGGAAGAAGAAGCGGCGAAATTGGTTAACCAAGAAGAGCTAAAAGAAGCAGCGATTTTCAACGTTGAAAACAACGGCATCGTATTTATCGATGAGATCGACAAGATCTGTAAACGCGGTGAGAGCTCAGGCCCAGACGTTTCACGCGAAGGTGTTCAGCGCGACTTGCTTCCATTGATTGAAGGCAGCACGGTATCAACCAAGCACGGCATGGTAAAAACAGACCACATTCTGTTTGTTGCATCTGGTGCATTCCAAGTGGCAAAACCATCTGACTTGATCCCAGAATTGCAAGGTCGTCTACCAATTCGTGTTGAGCTAGAGGCACTAAGCAGCAACGACTTCAAACGTATTCTGACAGAGCCAAAAGCCTCTCTAACAGAGCAGTACGTTGCGTTGATGAAAACGGAAGATGTGGACATCGAGTTCACAGAAGATGGCATCACGCAAATCGCGGAAGCGGCATGGACGGTCAACGAAAGCACAGAAAACATCGGTGCTCGTCGCTTACACACCGTAATGGAACGCTTGATGGATGAAATCTCTTACGACGCAGCGGAGCAATCTGGCGCTAAATTCGTTATTGATTCCGCTTATGTGAAAGAGCGCCTAGGCGACACGATTGAAGATGAAGATCTAAGCCGCTTTATTCTTTAATCGCAATCTATTTTACCAAAGCCCAGAACCTTGTTTCTGGGCTTTTTTGTTTAGAATGACGGTTACTGTGACAACACCTAGATCAAAAGATCTGGTCATTCTAGCGAGCTCAAGCGAGACTAAGAATCTAGTAACAGCGCACCCTGTTCTTTCCAGCTCACCTTAACCACCGCACAATCGGACGATAGATTCTGAATCACACTCGTTCCTCGTTTTTCAGAATGACGGTTACTTTGACAACATCTAAATCAAAAGATCTCGTCATTCTAAGGGTTCTCATCGAGACTAAGAATCTAGTAACAGCAAACGCCTATTCTTCCGAACTCGCCTTCACCACTACACAATCGGACGATAGATTCTGAATCACACTCGTTCCTCGTTGTTCAGAATGACGGTGGCTTTGACAACATCTAAATCAAAAGATCTGGTCATGCTAGCGAGCTCAAGCGAGACTAAGAATCTAGTAGCAGCACACCCTATTCTTTCCAGCTCACCTTAACCACCGCACAATCGGACGATTGATTCTGAATCACACTCGTTCCTCGTTGTTCAGAATGGCGGTGACTTTGACAACAGCTAAATCAAAAGATCTCGTCATTCTAGCGAGCTCAAGCGAGACTAAGAATCTAATAGCAGCGTTCTCCGTACCCTCCACTTTCCAAAAAGAGGGCTATTTTATCGCCTCAAATATCGAAACTGCTTTCCTTCTACTTCACCCTTTGACTTCTAGTTGAGTTGTTTTAGGTCAATAGCGTATCTGCCTCTTTGTGCTTATACTGGGCACATTGGTTACTAGCACGAAATTTCCATGAAACAATCTCTACAGATCTGGCTTGAAGCCGCTCGCCCAAAAACACTACCTCTGGCGTTAGTCTCTATCTTAACGGGTAGCGTGCTCGCCTACTCGGCGGGTCATTTTTCACTGACAATTGCCATCATGGCTTTCGTAACCGCGACGTTGCTGCAAATTCTGTCCAACCTGGCAAACGACTACGGCGATGCCGTTCAAGGTACAGATAACGACAAACGCCTTGGCCCATTACGAGCGATGCAGTCTGGCGCGGTAAGTGCGAAACAAATGAAACAGGCGATTATCTTTAACATCGTTCTGACCGCCATTTCTGGCTTAGTGTTAGTTTTCTATTCACTAAGCTCACTAGAAAGCATTGTCACTTTTATCGGGCTGGGAATTTTGGCCATTCTCGCAGCCATTGCTTATACCATGGGTAGCAAACCATACGGTTACGTGGGGCTTGGCGATATTTCAGTTTTCTTGTTTTTTGGTCTACTCGGCGTATCCGGTACCTATTTCTTGCATACTGGTCACGTAGACACCACGCTATTCTTACCTGCTTTAGGCTGCGGTTTACTTGCCGTTGCAGTACTCAATATCAACAATATGCGTGATATTGAGAACGACCGAGAGTGTGGTAAACGCACGGTCGCAGTGCGTTTGGGTCAACGCAAAGCCAAGCAGTACCACTTTGTTTTACTTGGCGGTGCTATTCTTGCCTTTGCGGCTTACTTGTTAATTCAAGACAAACCCGTTTGGATTAGCTTGCCCTTTTTACTTAGTATTTATTTCGTGGCCGATCATGGTAAAGCGGTTTGGCATACACAAAAGCCCGCACAGATAGCACCAATGATGCCAGTCATCGTGAAATGCTCTTTAGTCACCAACGTTTTGTTTGCAACAATTGTGGTAGCTCAAACTCTAGTAAGTTAAAAAAGGATTGTCATTGCATTGACTTAATGCCTAGATATACTCAAAGACAACCAATTTCTGTTTAGAAAGGTACGCTATGGAATACAATACCTCAGCACTCTGTGATATCTACCTCGATCAGGTAGATGTGGTTGAACCAATGTTCAGTAATTTTGGCGGTCGCGCTTCATTTGCCGGGCAAATCACCACCATCAAGTGTTTTGAAGATAATTCGTTGATCCGCGAGACATTAGAGCAAGATGGACTTGGTCGCGTTTTGTTAATTGACGGTGGCGGTTCCCTACGTAAAGCCCTTATCGATGCAGAAATCGCAACTATTGCGGAAGAAAACGAGTGGGAAGGCATTGTCGTTTACGGCTGTGTTCGTGAAGTAGATGAACTTGAAGATATGAACTTAGGCATTCAAGCCCTCGCTTCTATTCCTGTTGGAGCGACCAGCCAGGGTATCGGCGAATTAGATGTACCAGTCAACTTTGGCGGCGTCAGCTTCTTACCTGAAGATTATATTTATGCTGATAGCACTGGGATCATCCTGTCGCCTGAGCCATTGAATATTGATTTAGAGTTGGATGAAGAAGAATAACGAGTCTTAGGTACCTAAGTTATAGGACCTTCTCTTGGCTATCAGAATCGAGCTTGTCCTAACGATTTTCAACTTGCCCAAAACACAAACACCCGCTTAACGCGGGTGTTTTTAATTTGGAATGAAGAAGCCGAATTATTCCACTTCGTCCATTTTGCCAAGTAGTGCACGAATGCGCTCTTGCCATTGCGCGTGCTCTTGTTGTGCTTGCTGTGCTTTTTGCTCTAGCTCTTCACGTTGAGAGCGAAGCTCGTTCGCTTCTTCCGCAAGTTTTGCTTTATCTTCTTTCAGCTCTTCGACTTCCATCTGAAGAAGAGTGATTGTGTCAACTGCAGTTTGAATTTTAGATTCTAGTTGTTCTAGTACTTCAAAAGACATCTTGGCCTACCTATGTTATTCCGTTGGGACGATGTGCGAGATTGATGCACACCTAACCTATATAAGGTTCATTCTACTCAGCGTCGCGATGAGAAACACTCACTATATTCGATATTTCGCATCATTCGGTCAAAAAATCGGCGCAATCTCACTAAACGCTGACTTTTCTTATCGCCGAAGCATTTTTGAGCAAGGATTTTGCCTCCCGCCACGCTGAAAATCGCCCTAAGTATTGATCAAATTCAAGTTAGATAAAGTAAAAGCTCCGCAAAAAGGCAAACGTTTACCCTACGTTGTGATAGAATCGCCGCGCAAATTCTTCTTCCCTCTTGCTTACTTGGAGACATCATGAAACGCGATTTAGCAATGGCATTTTCCCGTGTGACTGAAGGTGCAGCTTTGGCTGGTTACAAATGGCTTGGCCGTGGCGATAAAAATGCAGCCGATGGCGCAGCTGTTGAAGTTATGCGCACCCTACTGAACAAAACAGATATCAGTGGTGAAATTGTCATTGGTGAGGGTGAAATCGATGATGCGCCAATGCTATACATTGGTGAGCAAGTGGGTATTGGTGGTGATGAAGTAGATATTGCAGTCGACCCGATTGAAGGGACGCGTATGACGGCAATGGGGCAATCAAACGCACTAGCCGTACTTGCCGCAGGTGAGAAAGGCAGCTTTCTTAAAGCGCCAGATATGTACATGGAAAAACTGGTTGTTGGCCCTGGTGCAAAAGGCGTGATTGACTTAGAAAAGCCGTTAAAAGAGAACCTAGAGAACGTAGCAAAAGCCCTGAACAAACCACTTGATACCTTAGTCGTTATTACCCTTGCGAAACCTCGCCACGATGACGTTATTGCAGAAATGCAAGCAATGGGCGTACGTGTCTTTGCGGTGCCTGATGGTGACGTGGCTGCCTCTATTCTGACTTGTATGCCAGACAGTGAAGTGGACATGATGTACTGTATTGGCGGCGCGCCAGAAGGGGTCGTATCAGCCGCGGTGATTCGAGCGCTAGACGGTGACATACACGGTCGTCTACTTCCTCGTCATGAAGTAAAAGGCGATACTGAAGAAAACCGCATTTACGGCGCAGACGAACTAAAACGCTGCGATGAAATGGGTGTAAAAGCGAATGTTGTCCTCAAAATGGAAGACATGGCACGCAGCGACAACGTGGTATTCTCAGCAACAGGCATTACTAAAGGTGACTTGCTGGAAGGCATCTCTCGCCAAGGCAATATCGCAACCACAGAAACGCTGCTCGTGCGTGGTCGATGCCGTACTATTCGTCGCATTAAGTCGACTCACTACCTAGATCGTAAAGATCCAGAAGTGCGTGATATTATTCTTTAAGCATTGTGTGAGGCTCTCGCTCAATCTGAGTGTGAGCCTTTCTTTCCGCACAACCAAGCAATAGATTCTGAAGCACACTCGTTTCTCGCTGTTCAGAATGACGGTGACTTTAATAAGCTCTAAATCAAAAGAACTCGTCATTCTAGCGAGACTCAGAAATCTAGTAACAGCAAACTCCTATTCTTTCCTGCTCGCCTTAACCACTGCACAATCGGACGATAGATCCTGAATCACGCTCCTCCCTCGTTGTTCAGAATGACGGCTACCATTGCAAGCTCTAAATCAAAAGCTTTCGTCATTCTAGCGAGCTCAAGCGAGACTAAGAATCTAGTAACAGCAGATTCCTATTCTTTCCCACTCACCTTAACCACTGCACAACCGGACGATAGATTCTGAAGCACACTCGTTTCTCGCTGTTCAGAGTGGCGATATATATTGGTTCGCATGAACATAGACCCAACAGATCCCCACTCAAACTAAGTCAACACTTTTCTTTACTAACCCTATCGCGCATAATATGTACTGACGTATAAATGGTGGGTATATGAAGACCGTAGATAGGATATTGCAAATCGTTAAGCGTGATGGTTCCGTCACTGCAAAACAACTCTCTTCTGAGCTGGGTATGACAACTATGGGGGCACGTCAGCACCTTCAGAGTTTAGAAGATGATGGCATCCTGTCTATTCATGACGTCAAAGTCAAAGTGGGTCGCCCCGCTCGCCATTGGTCTCTCACTCAAAAAGGTCATGAGCAATTTGCTGACCGTCACGGTGAGTTGACCATTCAGTTTATAGAGGCTGTCGAACACATTTTTGGCAAAGATGGACTGGACAAAGTCACATCGGAAAGAGAAAAACTCACGTTACAAAGTTATCGTCAGCACCTTGAGCAATGCAACTCTCTGCAAAGCAAACTAGAAACTCTTGTGACACTCAGAGAACAAGAAGGCTATATGGCCGAGCTTGAGCAAGATGAGAACGGATTTATCTTGATCGAAAATCACTGCCCGATTTGTAAAGCCGCAACTCGCTGCCCAAGCTTGTGCCAATCAGAATTAAGTGTCTTTCAGTCTTTACTTGGACGTGACACCAAAGTAGAGCGTACCGAACACATCATTAGCGGCCAAAGACGCTGCGTTTACCGCATCCAACAACTGCAGTAACCACCACAACCCAACATCGACATGTCGCACTTATTCAATCTCAAGCTTGAAAGCTTCTCTTATAAGTGAGACGGCTGAAGAATTCATCCTCTCACCTCTTTCTAGTGGTATAGGCTTTTAGTAACTAAAGGCAATTTCCATAAGGATTTGGAGAGCATCAATGTCTACTCTACGTCACTACTCTTCTCAAACGCTTCCGCCATTCGATGAAATGGTTCGAATGGCTGAGCGAGACCCAGAAGCTTTTGAGCAATTTCGTCATGAAATGGCAAAAGAGATGATCGAAAGCGCATCAGAAAACATGCAAGAAAGACTGTGGGCTCAGCAAAGCCACATCGATAGGGTCATCAGCACGTGTAAAAACCCTCATCACACCAATGTGGTATTGATGAACGAATTACAAAAACAGGTCGTGAAGTTCAGAGCGGCGCTACAAGGGGAAACGGCACCGACTCAAAAAGCGGATGTGGTTAGCTTAGAGGCATTTAAAGGTAGGGATGATTTTTACTGATACTCTGTAGATAGATCGAGAAAGTTAGGGGTCGTTTCTCTTACCAAGGCTAACTTCCACTCACGCTTCCACTGCTTGAGCTGCTTTTCTCGGGTTATGGCAGTTGCCATATCTTCGAATAACTCAAAGTAAACGAGCTTATGAACGTTGTATTTCTTAGTAAATCCCTCAACTACTCCGTTTTTATGCTGCCATATTCTTTGAGGCAGCTGACTGGTAACACCAATGTAAAGAACGGCGTTGTTGTTTGACGTTAGGATATAAACGCAAGGTGTCCTATCGATGATTCATTCTCCTTCATGATTCGCTGTTACTTTTCCATTGTAATTCACTCGCTTTCAAACTCGGAGCGCTCTGTGCGTAGATTCTGAATCACGCTCGTACCTCGTTGTTCAGAATGACGGGTACAATAGCAAGCTCTAGATCAAAAAAGCTAGTCATTCTAGCGAAACCCAGCGAGACTAAGAATCAAGTAACAGCAAACTCCTATTCTTTCCCACTCACCTTAGCTACTGCTCAAGCGGACGATAGATTCTGAATCACGCTCGTACCTCGTTGTTCAGAATGACGGGTACAATAGCAAGCTCTAGATCAAAAGAGCTCGTCATTCTAGCGAGACTAAGAATCTACTTTCAGCGAGCACGTTACTTAAAGCCATTACTCCGGCTCAGGGCCATATTGGTTTGGCCCTGATGTCCCCTTTAAGAAGCCACATTCAATTAGAATCCATAAACCACAAATCAGAGAAATGGATGCAACGAACATTTGCGGTGTCGACGGCTCTTGTGCAACAGGGCTAGTCATTGGCGTAGCGATTCGTCCGATAATCAGCGGAATATTCAGTGCTAGCCAATAGATTGATTTGTTGCGGTCATGCCAACGCTTGGTGGTGATCGCCAAATCAGGGATTAACAAAATCACCAAGAAAATAGGGAGAAGTAAATAGGAGAAAGTAGGAAATAGCTTACTGATTCCAGCACCAAAACCTAGAATAGAGACATAGTAAATGACGTTCCAAATCCAGTAGGTTTTACGGTTTATACGTCCTTGAAAAGAAAACAGTAACTCTTTAGTCGACATCAAATTTTACCCCAAAATAGAAAGGTTATAGATTAGCCGAGTCGATATGGTTTGGAAAGTACACCTGCAGTGTAAGCGCCAACAGCGCCGTTACAACAAGCAGAGCGAGGCTAAGCTGAAGCAACGACAAACACTCGATAAGGCCTATTAGCTTTCAGTTTCCTTGTACCTCACGATGCGTAACCTGCTTGCTACTCTCAAGAAACTCGATTCAACCTAATTCACTACCTTCTGGAAGCTGTCTACATCCATGTCTCGGATGTTGACCGTTAAGCTGTGCACGTGACTGGCTTGCTCTTGAAGTGTCGCCATCAAGGCTCGTGACAGTTCTCTCTTCTGCTCTTGGGAACGGCCAGATAGCAAATCAAAGTTTATATGGATAAAGTCGAGGCTATCGCCCTCTTCCCCAATTAACCAATTGTGGCACCGGAGCGTTCTAGATTTCACTGACGCGAGCTCAAAAAGACCACTCTCTAACGCCGTTTTATGTAAATCCTCCAGCAACCCCTGAACATTGACACGTTCTTCAACCGAGTTTGAATACTCTAAAACGAGATTTGGCATTTTGATTCCTTTCTACAACAATTAATTCCAGCGCGTAGTAATACCAATCTCAGCATCAATTTCCGAGGAATGAACTATCATTCTGTCTACGTGATCACCAATCGATTGCTTTTGACAAAAATAACAGGATCGCTGCTTGGTCGAATCAGTAAAGAAAGCCGGACAAGACATGACGCCAATCATGATCTGTTCACATTATTCTGTTATATTCCTACGTAGATTTTTTACATTAATTGACTATTTACATTAAAGATAAGGGAGATATTCCTATGCGTCGTCCTGTAGTGATGGGTAACTGGAAACTAAACGGCAGCAAAGCAATGGTAACTGAGCTGCTAACTGGTCTTAACGCTGAGCTTGAAGGCGTTGAAGGTGTTGACGTAGCAGTCGCTCCACCAGCACTTTACATCGACCTAGCAGAGCGCGTAATCGCTGAAGGCGGTAACAAGATCATCCTAGGTGCTCAAAACACTGACCTAAACAACAGCGGTGCGTTCACTGGCGATATGTCTCCAGAAATGCTGAAAGATTTCGGTGCTACTCACATCATCATCGGTCACTCAGAGCGTCGTGAATACCACAACGAATCTGACGAGTTTATCGCTAAGAAATTCAACTTCCTAAAAGAAAACGGCCTAACTCCTGTTTTCTGTATCGGTGAATCTGAAGCGCAAAACGAAGCTGGCGAAACTGAAGCAGTATGTGCACGTCAAATCAACGCAGTTATCGACACTTACGGTGTTGAAGCTCTAAACGGCGCAATCATCGCTTACGAACCAATCTGGGCTATCGGTACTGGTAAAGCAGCAACCGCTGAAGATGCACAACGCATCCACGCTTCTATCCGCGCACTTATCGCTGCGAAAGACGAAGCAGTTGCAGCACAAGTAATCATCCAATACGGTGGCTCTGTTAAGCCAGAAAACGCTGAAGCTTACTTCTCACAACCAGACATCGACGGTGCTCTAGTTGGCGGCGCTTCTCTAGACGCGAAAAGCTTCGCAGCAATCGCTAAAGCAGCGGCAAAAGCAAAAGCTTAATCTCGTTTTTACTCAGAGTCGAAATAACAAAGGGATGCATCATGCATCCCTTTTTGTTTGCGTGTTATCCACTCGGAGTACACCGATAGGAAGTTCTGAATTATGCTGGCTCGGCAATTTTCACGGTTGGTTTTTTCGCGAGCTCCGCACTGGAATCCTTCTTATAAAGGTTCTCGTAGCAGTAATTTGTTGCTTCAATATAGCCTTCTACACTACCGCAATCAAAGCGCTGACCTTTAAATTTGTATGCCAAAACACAACCAGATTGAGCTTGTTGCATCAGCGCATCGGTGATTTGAATCTCGCCACCTTTGCCCGGCTCTGTATTTTCAATCAGTTCAAAGATATCAGGTGTCAGAATGTAGCGACCAATAATCGCTAGATTGCTAGGTGCAGTGCCTGGCTCTGGCTTTTCAACCATGTTATCAATGCGGAAGATATCATCTTTGATCATCTCGCCAGCAATCACACCGTATTTATGCGTTTCTGATTCCGGCACTTCTTGCACCGCAACGATTGAACAGCGGAACTGTTTGTACAGCTCAACCATTTGCGCTAGAACGCCTTTGTCTTCATTCACACAAAGGTCATCCGCGAGCACTACAGCAAACGGTTCATCACCGACCAGTTCACGTCCCGTAAGAATAGCGTGACCTAAGCCTTTCATTTCACGCTGACGGATGTAAGTGTAACTCGCAGAATCAATCAAAGAACGAATATCATCAAGCAGCGCTTCTTTACTTGTACCGCTAATTTGATGCTCTAGCTCGTAGTTTTTATCAAAGTGATCCATCAGGGAGTGTTTGCCACGACCTGTAACAATACACATTCCATCCATGCCCGCTTCAATGGCTTCTTCAACACCGTATTCAATCAATGGCTTGTTCACCACTGGCATCATTTCTTTCGGCATCGACTTAGTTGCAGGAAGGAAACGTGTACCGTAACCCGCCGCAGGGAATAAACATTTTTTAATCATAACCATTACCAACTAAAAAAAGGCTCCTCTGAGGGAGCCTGTTATATTACTTTGAATATAAATACGAATTAATCGCTACCAAACAGATCACGGGTGTAGACTTTATCAGCAACATCAGCAAGTTCCTCAACCATGCGGTTAGAAACAATAACATTAGACATTTGTTTGAACTCTTCAATATCGCGGATAACGGCAGAGTGGAAGAACTCATCTTCCTTAAGTACTGGCTCATACACCACGACTTCGATACCTTTTGCCTTAATACGCTTCATAATGCCTTGAATAGACGAAGCGCGGAAATTGTCTGAGCCAGCCTTCATAATTAAGCGGTAAATACCCACAACTTTTGGTTCTCGCTTGAGAATAGACTCTGCGACAAAATCTTTACGAGTGCGGTTTGCATCAACAATCGCTCCGATAATGTTATTTGGAACATCCTGATAGTTTGCTAACAGTTGCTTTGTATCTTTCGGTAAGCAGTACCCGCCGTAACCGAATGACGGGTTGTTGTAGTGATTGCCAATACGAGGATCTAAGCCTACACCTTCAATAATCTGGCGCGCATCAAGGTTATGTGCTTCAGCATAAGAATCCAGTTCATTGAAGTAAGCCACGCGCATCGCAAGGTACGTGTTTGAGAACAACTTAACCGCTTCTGCTTCTGTAGAGTCAGTAAACAGAACCGAGATGTCTTCTTTTACTGCGCCTTCAACTAAAAGGTTAGCGAACTTCTCTGCACGTTCGCTGCGCTCACCAACGATGATGCGAGACGGGTGGAGGTTATCGTAAAGTGCTTTACCTTCACGAAGAAACTCTGGAGAGAACATAACATTCTGACAACCGAGTTCTTCTTTAATACGCGCAGTGTAACCCACAGGTACAGTCGACTTAATCACCATAACCGCATCTGGATTAATTGCCATCACATCTTTAATCACCGCTTCAACTGAAGAGGTGTTAAAGTAGTTCGTTTGAGGGTCATAATCCGTTGGTGTTGCAATAACAACAAACTCTGCATCTTTGTAAGCCAGCTCTTTATCTAGCGTCGCGACAAAGTTGAGCTCTTTGTTTGCAAGAAAATGTTCTATTTCCGCATCAACAATTGGAGACTTATTATCATTCAACAAGTCCACTTTTTCCTGGATAATGTCAACCGCCACAACCTCATGGTTTTGCGACAATAACATGGCATTGGACAAACCGACGTAGCCCGTGCCTGCTACAGCAATTTTCATTTTTATTTCCTATTATTTAACTGACGCTAGAATATCAAAACACCGACACTCTCGGTAGAGTGCGGTGATTGACTAAAAGCCTAACTAGCAACACAACTTAATTCAATTGAGTACCCAAGTAACGCAAATAAGCGTTGCGGATGCGCAGCTTGTTCTGCTCAAAGTACTCTTGACCATAACGGCCTCGGTTAAAGTAGCGACGAAGCATACTATTATCCATTACGAGTTCATCACCCTGGCCTGCCGCCAAATAGTTCGTATCGTTGCCAACCCGTGTCGTAACGTTGAAATCATAAGCCTCGTTACCACGAACCTGCATCACTCCCGGCGACATATCACGCCATGGCGTTAATGGTAGCTTGACTGAAACAGCCACAAACTGCTCTTCGTCTGTATCGTTAAACCTTGTCACCTGATAACTTGCCGATACTTCTATGTCCTCAAACCAATGTGATGTCGTGAATTTTGCGCCGACATCCCCCTTCCAAAACTCTCCAGCAGTTGCGTTAAACTGCCAATCCCACTCAGGCATAGAGTATGTATAACGAGTTAAAAAGGTTTGGCGGTCTGGGTTCGCATAGCCATTTTTGTCTTTTTCGTCTTGATGTTGGAAATAGCTCACCTCTAGTCCCAACTCATGGTTGCCCGATTGAGAGAACCAAGCTGATTCGCTGCGCGCACCGATATAATCCGATTTAACCAAGCCTAGGGAAACTTGGTTAGCTATATCGACATATGGTAAACGGAAGAACTGATGTACCATTGCACGATCAATCTCGTTCTCGTATGCGCTATCTTCGAAATACCCACCCTCTTCAAAATCGTCACTTTCTGCTAAAGGTAAAATATGACGAACATCTATTGCCGCGCCAGACCATAGGTAGGTGTATAAGTTGCTGGACATGGCAAAAGAGTAATCATACACACCGTACTCGGTTGCTACGCCATGCCTTACCATAGGGGAAAATACGATCTGCGAATCTAAAGTGCCGGAATTGACTCGTTCCGTTTTCCAATCAACCATGTCTAATCTTTCCGACAAGTCGCGCGTGATAAACTGAATGTCATCACAAGATGCGCTACCATTGACAAAACTTTGATAACAGTTTGAGTTAGACAAAACGCTGACCACTGGTTTTTGGTTGGCAAGCATCACAAGTTCAAATTGATCCGATGCAGCGCCAATATCTTGCGCTGCATTTTGACCAAAATGACTCGATACAATCCCCAGAGCTACACCTAATCCATCTGCTTGATTATGGTTGTATCGACGGTTTTCAAGCGAGACTACAACCGACTTATTTAATGTACCAATTTGAATATTAACAAAGCCTTCATTACGCAACGTATTTATCAAAGCAGATATTGATGCGTTATTGGCTTTACCTTGCTCTAGAGCTAGCCTTTCCATCAGCGACCCATTGCCACGCGCATAATCTCGAGAGCGGGTGTAATTAGTAATAAGTGGAACAGATAAAGCGGCATTCCAAATGGCCTGATCATCCGTATCATGATCAGAATAGACTTGATAGCTCAACGAGGCGGTCATATCGTATGGAAGAAGAGACTCCGGCGTAAAGAATTTAACCGACGAGTTAAACTCGGCAGAATCGTACTCACCCGTAAATTGAACAAAATCAAAGGGCTGGTATTCAATACTACCGAATGCCCCGTCTAATGCCCCTAATACATTATCGGATTTACCATAGCCTATAGATAAACGTAAAGGGATATCCTCTAAAGTATAATCAGCCACTCCATAGTATGCGTCAAAGTAACTCAACTCACCGCCGAAATCTTCCACACCAACTGCAATATTAAAGTTATCAGTAGACCAGTAGTTGGGAATTTGATATTTAAAAGACATCGAAAGATCGCGTATTCCACAACCATCTACAAAGCAATTAGCACTATAGTTTGTTGTGATGATTCGTCCATGAGCCTCCAATCCCTCAAGTAATCCCAAAGAAAAATTAAGAGAGTCAGAAGCTTGAACTACACCTTCGGCGGGCAGTCCTTGTGCAAAGGTAAACCTAAATAGCCCATACTCCAATGTCTGTGCATTAGGTGTGTAAATAACACCAGTAAAACTTTGATTTGAAGGTAAATCTTGCAGATTAGATAGATCAGCAAAGGCAATTGCAGAAAGAGGCAGCGAACATGCTACCGTCCCTAGTATTTTTATTTTTTTGTCCATTTTTATTAAGCTTGATCGTAATAGTTGGAAGAAGGTCGTCAGTCAAAAACACCTTTTTGATTGGTCGCCATCAATTTATCAAACATCAATTATAGACTCGAGCTATACGGCCAGTAGATGTCATTTTGTAATTTTTAGAATATGCCGGTATAAACGCCGACTCCCCTTTTTTTAGTCGTAGTAACTCTCCAGAGGAATGCATGATGTGAACCTCCGCATCAATAGCAAAAATAATTTCAGCACTCTTAACCTCAAATATATCATTCTCAGCTGACTCAATACATTCAAAGCAAAAGTCTGGAGTAGGCACATTATAAATATTTTTTTTCTCAACTTTCCTAGGCTTAAAAATTAGCTCTTCTTGAGATTTAGGCTCAAATAGTGTGCACTTAGAGAGCTCTTTCACATTCACATTTTTTGAAGTCAATCCAGCGCGAAGTACATTATCAGAGCTAGCCATAACCTCCAATCCTGTACCTTTTATATATGCATGAGGAGTTCTGGCTTCCAAAAACATTGCCTCTCCAGGCTTTAGTGTTATTACATTTAAAAAAAAAGGAGCAAAAAGACCAACATCATTAGGGTAGGATTCAGCAAGTTCCAAAATCAAAGAAAATAAATCATCTTCATTTTCTTGCTTTCTTTGTGTCGAAAATGTTAATAAAACATCTAGGGCTTTGTTTTTATCCTCACCGGATAGAGAGAGTAATTCAATAAAAAAATACTTAAGACCCTCAGTGTTTCTATTGTTTTTAAAAAACAAAATTAACTCTAAAAGCTTTGACTCCCTCATACCGTTCGATAATTCTAAGAATAAAGCTACTATTTCTTTTAAATCTCTGAAGCCATTCATCGCTTTATAAGGTGTCAACGCATAAACTAGCTCCGGCTTATGATTAGTATCCTTAAAGTTCCGATTAGGGTCTTCTAAATCAATACCGAGTTCGTTCTCTTTCAAAAAGCCTCTTACAGCCTCCTCTTTGCTGGGATGAACTTGAACTGAAAGTGCAGTATCTGCTGCCAACACTTTAAATAGGTAAGGTAAATCACCAAAATGCTCAACTGTATATTTAGATAAATAACCCACTTTATTTGTATTGATCAGATCAGATAACAACACAGTTTTATTATCCACCCAAGCTTTTGAGCACCCGTTAGGATGTACTCCCATCCACATTTCTGCTTGTGGCTCTTTGTTTATATTGCTGATTCCAAATAAATTATAAAATGATGTTTTACTACCCCAAGCATAATTATGAATCACGTTGTCTAGTTTAAATAAGAATTTTGCCATAATTAAAACCTAAAAAGCTTGACTTAACGTCAAGCTTTATTTTTGCCAAAAATCTCTACGCGAGATACTGTACTCTTTCTAAAACTTGGTCGACTATCATTTTCGCTTTTTGGATTGAATCAGCTTCAGCATAACATCTAAGTTCTGGAGCATTACCTGATGGGCGAAGATGACAAATGTCTGCCCCACTTAACGTCAGCCTTAAACCATCAGTCTGATCTATATGTTCAATAAATGAATTAAAACCGAGGTTTGATATGAGCTCCTCTGGGTTTTGCACTCCTTTTTCTAGAATTGCGCGGCTTTTTTCAACAGCGAAGCTTTGTATACGATCACTATGAGTAAAACGCTTTGGTAAGCCTCCAACAAGCTGAGAAATCGATGACCGCTTAGAGGCAGCAAGTAACATAAGAGCGGGCAAAACAGCGTCTCTTGTTGGTAATGCTTTAATTCTTCTTCCATTAACAAAGACATCAGAACCTAGCAAAAAGCCTCCATTTGCTTCAAATCCTGCAACCGTGGAATAACGTTTATTCAGTGAAGCGAATTCAGCAATAACGTAAGGAGAGCCAATCTTGGTCTTGACTATCTCTTTAAAGCCTCGATAAGAAGAAATAATTGTGTTACAGCTTACAGGTATAGCTAGTGCTTCAATGTTCATTTCTCTAGCACAAAGCAAACCTAAAATATCACCACGAAGCCAATCACCATTTTCATCAGCGACTAGAGGCCTATCCCCATCTCCATCTGTTGAGAAGATAAAGTCTAGAGAATATTCTTTAGACCAACATTGCGCTTTCAACTTATCTGACTCGGCAACGGCTTCTGTATCAATAGGTACAAAGTTATCACTCCTCTCTAAGGAAACAACAATAGCACCTAATCTTTCAAATAGAGGTCGATATAAGTCACGCCCAGCACTTGAATGCTCGTATACTCCGATTCTCTTCCCAGAAAGAAAATCATTTGGAAACAACCCTGTGTATCTTTCCACATATTGTTCTGATGCTTCTGGATCTACAACTAATTCAGGCAATGTCTTTGGCAAAGCAAAATGACACTCTTTGGTTAAGATGGATTGCTCATCTGCCTTTGTAATCTCGCCATCTGGGCGATAAAACTTAATCCCGTTTCTATCAAAAGGAATATGACTTCCTGTAACCATAATACTAGGAATCGTATTAGACATCGCAGAATAAGCAAGAGCAGGAGTTGGTATCACACCATAAAAACTAACTTGTAAATTCATGCTCTCCAAAGCAGCAGCAATTGCGCGAGCCATGGTCGAACTGCTTGGGCGATTATCTATAGCAATAGCTACTCGTTTAAACTGAAAGTTCGGTTTTAAACATTCGATAAAGGACACCGCAAACGCAGCACACACTTCCGGAGTAAAATCTTCAACGAGTCCTCTTGCCCCACTCGTACCAAACTGAACGCCAGACATTTCTATAACATGTTTCGAGCTAAGCACTATTTTTCCCCATCAACTTCGCACGGTAGAGGTCAAACAAAAAAATGGGAGCAGAGACAAAAGTCCTCTTCCATAAACGCTTGGGCTCCCCCAAAAGCCGAACAAACCACTCAAGGTGCATGTCCAACCAAATCTGCTTTGGTCTATTTACGCTGCCCGCATAAAAGTCGAACACTGCACCTATTCCTGAAACCATTTGACCTTGTATCTTGGCTGATATGTCATGAATTAATTTTTCTTGCTTCGGTGCGGTTAATCCAACAAATATCACATCTGAAGATGAACGGTTTATAGAGTCAATAAAGCTCTGTTTGTCTTCGTCAGAAAACTCTGGCTTGTACGGCGGAGAAAGCACCTCTACAGCCACATTAGGAAAATCAATTGCAGCTCGATTCTTTATTTTTTCTAGTACTTCATCAGTACTTCCTAAAAAGAATACTTTTCCCGATTTTGAATTCAACGAGGTCATAGTTTCAAAAAACAAGTCTGCTCCTGCAACCTTTCTTAGATTAACTCCATGCAGTTTTTTGGCAGCTAAGACTATACCGCTTCCATCAGGAATAATTACGTCAGAGCGTTTTAATGCTGTTCTGAAAATTTTATCTTTTTTTGCTTCTACATATGAGTGAGGGTTAATTGTATTAACTATAGATAATTTACTACCTGTAAGCGCTTCAGATACAATTGACTCTATACTTTTACTTGAAACGTTATAACCAAGAATATTTATATTTTCAGACATTTAATACCCCACTCCATATTCTTCTAAACGCACAATATCATCTTCTTCAAGATAACTACCCGATCGAACTTCAATTAAATGTAAATCGACCTTACCAGGATTCTCAATACGGTGGGCCGCACCTAAAGGGATATAAGTTGATTCGTTCTCAGTCAATAAATAACTTCTATCTCCATTTGTAACTTTGGCAGTTCCTTCAACTACAATCCAATGTTCTGCACGGTGATAATGCAGTTGTAATGCAGTTTCTTCTCCTGGCTTTACTCGCAAATGTTTAACGTGGTACCGGTTACCTTGAGCAATTTCATCGTGAGAACCCCACGGACGAAATACTTCACGATGCTGTAGTGCCTCACCTCTTTTCTGATTTTTGAGCGCATTAACAATGTTCTTAACATCTTGCACTTTATCTTTATCTGCAACCAAAACTGCATCTTTGGTCTCTATAACGACTAAATTGCTAACACCAACAGTCGAAACTAGTTTACTCTGCGAATAAATATAACTGCCATATGTTTGCTCCGTTAAGACATCACCTGTGGTGACATTACCTTGCTCGTCTTTTTCTGATACTTCCCATAACGCACTAAATGAACCGACATCACTCCATCCTGCATCCAGAGGAACGACAAGTGCACTATTCGTTGTTTCCATAACTGCATAGTCGATTGACTCATCGGGACAAGATAAAAAAGCATTTTCATCAAGCCGGATAAAGTCAAGATCATTCCGAGCACCTAAAAATGCTTTATCGCATGCTTCAAAAATATCAGGACGATGTGTCTTAAGCTCCTCTAGATATCGAGAAGCTTTAAACAAAAACATTCCACTATTCCAGTAATACTCACCACTCTCAAAATACCCTTGAGCTCGAGCTATATCTGGCTTTTCAACAAATTGTTCTACTTGATATACACCACTAAAAGGTTGACCTTTCTTGATATAGCCATAGCCTGTTTCAGGCTTATTCGGAACAATACCAAAGGTTAAGAGATATCCTTCATTAGCAGGGGGAACCGCTTGCTTTACTGAATCTATGAATGCGCAAGGATCATTTATTACATGATCTGCCGCCAAAACCAAAAGTAATGGGTCATGTCCATCTTGAATAGCTTTCATTGCAGCAAGAGCAATTGCTGGGGCGGTATTCCGCCCAGTGGGCTCCAAGATTATTCCATCACACTTTAGAGATTGTTGACGAATCTGTTCAGCAACAAGGAAGCGATGCTCCTCATTGCAAATTACGATTGGCTCTGAGTGTTCAATGCTTTTGAGACGCATCATCGTCTCTTGAAGCATTGTTAAATCACTGGCCAAGCTAATAAATTGTTTTGGGAACAAACTGCGTGAAAGTGGCCACAAACGACTACCTGTGCCACCAGCCATAATTACGGGAAGTATCATTTTTTACCTTTTGGGGTATTAGCCATGTGCCAATATTAGGCACTTTTCTGACGCGAAAAAGTTATAAAATAAGAAGTTTAGGAACGAGAGGAATTCAAATATAAGCTCGCCCCTCGCACCTTAAGAGCACTTAGGCTTAAGAATTATTGGAAAAATATGCCTTCGTATTGCAATGAACATCTTTAGAAGTCAAAAGCTCATTTACATCCCACCACTGATACCGACTGTGCTGTTCGAGCGGTAGGTCAGACAACTCTCCTTTCCAAATCAATTCGTAACCGAGAACAATGTAATGTGTAGAAAAAGGCTCCCCACTAAAGTTATCCTCATACAAATGCTCATATACACCAATAAAGTCTGCCTTGGATAATGCAAAAGCCTCGCCTAGCTCAGAACGAGTTAGGCGTTGAAATGCAACGTCAAGCTTTTCGTCTTTGAGAATACGGCCACCAGGTACGAACCAAAACCCTTTTGCTGGACGGTTTTTTCTACTTCCAAGTAGAACTTTCCCTTCGCTACTCTTAACAACTAAATCTATAGAAATAAGCGGAGTTGATGCAACCACCGTTTTAAATATGTTGATATCTAGCATCGTTATTTTCGAAAGTTATCTTGGTTAGCAAGAAACCATTGATATGTGCTTCTTAATCCATCTTTCAGCTCTATCGAGTAAGTCCACCCCAACTCTCTTAAACGAGAGACATTCATCAATTTGCGAGGAGCGCCATCAGGTTTACTTGTATCGAATATGATCGAACCTTGGTAGTCGACCACTTCTGCAACCGTTTCAACCAATTCTCTAATAGTACAATCAATGCCGGTACCTACATTAATATGACTAAGCATCGATTCAGTATTAGCCTTATATACCGTTTCATTCAGGTTCATCACAAATATGGAAGCAGCAGCCATATCATCGACATGTAAGAACTCCCGCATTGGCTTCCCGCTACCCCATGCAACAACTTCTTTATCTCCATTGATTTTGGCTTCGTGGAAACGTCGTAATAATGCTGGGATAACGTGAGAGTTCTCCGGGTGAAAATTATCGTTCTCACCATATAAATTCGTAGGCATCACACTGCGATAGTTTCGACCATACTGGCGGTTGTAACTTTCGCACATCTTGATACCAGCGATTTTTGCGATCGCATAAGGTTCATTAGTTGGCTCTAGCGTACCAGTCAACAGTGCATTTTCACTCATTGGCTGTTCCGCAAACTTGGGATAAATGCATGACGACCCCAAAAATAGCAGATCTTGAACACCCGCAAGATGAGCGCTATGAATAACATTATTCTGTATGGTCAGATTTTCATAAATAAAGTCAGCTGGGTACGTATTATTACCAACAATCCCACCTACTTTAGCTGCAGCAAGGTAAACTTGATCAATATCTTGTTCCTGAAAAAAGCGAATTACTTCTGACTGGTCAAGCAAGTCAAGTTCAGAGCGGTTTCGGGTAATAACGTTATAGCTATTAGACTTTTCTAGCAATCTGACAATTGCACTACCGACCATACCATTGTGGCCAGCAACGAATACATTAGTAATCACGCTTACACCCTAGTTTTCAAGAGAAAGTGAAACATCAAACCCATGCTCTTTTAACAGCACATGCTGTTTTGCTTTACTGATATCGGCTTGAACCATTTCGGCACACATTGATTCAACGGTAATTTCAGGAACCCATCCTAGTTTCTCTTTTGCTTTGGTCGGATCACCTAATAGGGTTTCAACTTCAGCAGGGCGGTAGAATCTAGGGTTAACACGAACGATAACATCACCAACAGTTACACCAGGTGCTTTGTCAGAATCCACTTGTATAACTGTCGCAATTTCATTTACCCCTTCGCCAGAAAACTCAATATCGATCCCTGCCTCTTTAGCTGACATACGAACGAACTCACGAACAGAAATTTGCTTGCCAGTGGCGATTACAAAGTCATCAGCAATGTCTTGTTGCAGCATCATCCATTGCATTCGAACATAGTCTTTTGCGTGCCCCCAATCTCTCAGCGCATCCATATTGCCAAGCTCTAGTACGCTCTCTAATCCTTGAGAGATATTTGCTATTGCACGGGTAATCTTACGAGTAACAAACGTTTCACCTCGGCGAGGAGATTCATGATTAAACAGAATTCCGTTACATGCATACATCCCATAAGACTCGCGATAGTTTACCGTAATCCAATAAGCGTACATTTTAGCGACTGCATAAGGAGAACGAGGATGGAATGGCGTAGTTTCTCGTTGAGGGATTTCTTGTACTTCACCATATAACTCAGATGTTGATGCTTGATAAAAGCGAGTTTTGTTTTCTAAACCATTAATACGAATAGCTTCTAATAAGCGGATGGTTCCCATCGCATCAACATCCGCAGCATATTCGGGAGACTCGAATGAAACTGCAACATGAGACATTGCTCCGAGATTATAAACTTCATCCGGTTGAATTTCTTTAACTAGGCGAATAAGGTTAGATGAATCAGTCAAATCACCATAATGAAGGTGAACATTTGAGTTTGAGTTACAAAGTTCATCAACACGCTCTGTGTTATATGAAGAAGCACGACGTATCAAACCGTGAACCTCATATCCTTTCTCTATCAGAAGTTCTGCTAAATAAGAGCCATCTTGGCCAGTAATACCTGTAATTAAAGCTATTTTCATTATACACTTCCAAAAAATCAATATTTATTCAATATTTTAATAAATTGAGATGAAACATCTTCATAATCAATTATGAAATTCCGGTTGCAATTGTCATTATCAATATAATAGAGAGATAAGTCTTCATCATATACTGGCTCAGTCAAAGACAAATACCTTGCAACATGTTTTGAGTTAGTAACAATATCCAGCCCACTCAATATGTAGTCATACAACTTATTGGGGAGAGTTGCGCCTCCAGAAATAGGTAACAAACCTACTTCACATTTTCTAAGGCTATTTACAACCGTATCTTGAGGGAGAAAACCCATGAAGTTTGCGTTAGGAATTTTCAACCTGTATTTATCAATCAACTCACCATCACCAATCAAAGAAATGTCTTTTTCATTACTTGAAAGGAAAGCATCACCTAAGACTGATAAATCAAACTGCTTGTTAAAATTTCCCACATAAACATATTTGGTGAAACGTAAGTCAGATGCTTCTATATTTCCACTTCGTTCTTGCCATCTAGTTAGATCTGCCCCCAAAGGGATATACGTAGACTTATCGTAGAAACAATTATTTCTCTTTAAAAATTTTGAAAAATCTTCGTTTACATAAATCACTTCATCCGCTCGTTTATATGAAAAGCAATTGATAACATCACAATACATACTAAATATACTTTTCTTTAATCCAACTCCGGGAAATGAGTCAGGCCAAACATCTCTGACATCAATAACCAAAGTTAAATTTTTTTTAATTAGTTTTAATAATGATACAGAAAAGGCTATTTCCGTTGGTATTGAAGAGACAACAACAATATCATCCTTTTTGGTTTTCATTAACAATTTCCAAAAAAGTATTATAGAGAACACTATATTAGTAACCATTCTCATAAGACCTGTATGGCTTTTATAACCAGGTATCCAAATGTCAACTTCATAATCTTTAGCCGGTTTTGAAATCTTACCTTTTGATGCGTGGTCAAAATTAGTAGTAAAATAATATCCAGAATTCCCTAAAAGAATTAATCTTTCGAATATTTTGACATGCCTCTTCGCTCTATTTGTCCTAGAATTTTCAGCCATATTTACGATGTGAACATTTTTCAACACAGTACCTTCCAATATCAGAATAAAAAACAAAAATGAAAAAAGAGTTTAATAAAAGTAAAAAACAATTAGCATAAGTATAGCTTTTTATTACAGATATAAAATCATTATCAATAGATAAAACAATAGAATAAATATAACAAACAGACCAAAGAAAATTAAAAAACAATGTAATGCCGGCTTTGTTTTCACTAACAAAAAATATGGAAATCATATTATTAACAACAACAGCAAAAACCCCAAAAATAAGCACATCGAAATAAGTCGAAACGTTACCAATAGTTTCCGAATAATATATATCAATGTAATCGTAACTTAGATAAAAAAGCAAATATAGAAGGCTTACTATAATAGTATTTAGAGTTATTCCTAAGAGTAACTGTCTAAGCTTCTTATGTGTTCCTTTCTCACCTAAACAAACAAGCCTTGGTAAAATTAAATTTGACGATAATCTTGGAACAAAAAGAACTATATTTACTAAAAACATAAGTGTCGAGAAAACTCCTGCTTCATAGATACCTATATAATCACCAATAATCATTAAAACTAACCAAGATGTAAAAGCGACTAGTCCATTATTAATTAATGTAGGAGCAAATGTTTTCGTAACATAAAACTTTCCATTTTTATTATCACTTCTCGATAGACTATATCTATCTCTAGCAATTTCTTTTGAGAAAAAAAAGTAAGATAGAAATAAAACCATTAAGTTTACAATCGAAAGTAGCGCTACAAAGAACCAACCTTTAACTTCCAAACTTGAATCAATGAAAAGTAAGGAGACAATTACAACAAGTAAAAAACCGCCTGCTAATGAAGTCAATTTAGAAACTAGTCGAACATGCCCAAAACCTAAAAGAGCGTTTAAATAATATTGAGATATTGCCCCAGACGTGCCAGACAATATAATAAAGAAAACATACTGGCTTGAGGTCTCACTATTTTTCAACAATGTGAAGTGGCTAATAAATCCAATTAAAGTAGAAATAAAAAGTGCCAGGAAAAACAACCTGCCCTTTATATTTAAAAAACCCCAAGCATCTTGAAAGCACTTATTAGTATTACTAGATATTTTTGAAGCACAAGTGTTTGCTGTAACACCAAAGGAAAAACCAAATGAAATTATCATGATATTAAAAGTCATGATAGATATCATCATATATGAGTAGTCATCCTTAGGTAACAAGTTAACCGAAATTATTGGAATAAATAATGGCCCCAACTTATAAATAACACTTGAAAAAACATAAACACAGAAGCTCTTTATAAATTCAAGTAATTCTGAAAATTGTTTAGCGCTCACTGACACACCTTCATTTTATACACTCTTAAAAAAGAATCAACATACCCCAAAATAGAAAAAAACAAAAAATATCGTGCATCTAGAATATCACCACTAAAAAGTTGGTTAATCATAAAAAAACACATAATTGCCTTTATCAAGGAAACTGAAAAAAATAAAGGAAGTATGAAGACAGACAAAAAAAGGACACCAAAAACAACCCCCATCTCGGTAAAAACTTCAAGAAAGAAATTATGAGGGTATTTCATTCCTTCAACTGAAACATAATCACCCCAATTACCTAAACCAACTCCTAGTGGGTTACTTTTTATTATTTCATATGAGTAAGTATACATGTCAAGTCGGCTACCAACACTACCATAATTAACCCCGGAAGTTACATCACCACCACTAACAAGAGTAAACAAAACACCCAAAATTCGAGCCAAAGAGTAGTATTCTGAATTTTGGCTCCAATTATACGCATCTTCTAAAAAAAATAATAACATCGACAAGAGGATAGCAGTTATGATGACTTCAAGATATCTTTTGTTTTTTACCATTATACAGAACACAACGACAAAAATAGCTAATATTGGTCCTTTTGAAAAGCTAATAATTATAGAAAACATAAACAATAAACAATATATTTTCCGTTTCATTCCTTCAAATACAAATAATGAAATTATCAACCCCATTCCCATTATCCGGCCAAATACAATAGGGCCAAAGAGAATAAATTTCACATTGCGATTAAACAAACCAAAGAATAGTTTATAAAGAATACATGTTATCATTATAATAAAAATAACTTCTGCTATAACTTTGAGCGCTTCTTCTAATCCATACTTTTCGTAACTAATGTAAAATAGAGAAAAGGAAAGTAATGTAGTAATGTATAAGTTAACTCCTTTTTCTATTCCATATTCCGATGAACTCAACATATTAGCAGCTAAAGGTATATATATTGGAATAAGAACTACCATCCCAACAATCAAAGCATTAATAAACTTTCCTTTATAGATGGAAGCAGCATATGTTATGGATAAAAATAAAAGGAACTGATTTATTGAGAAGCCATCAAGCAAAGGTAATCGCTGTTCAAAGAAAACACTACCTAAGATAAGGCAGCCTAAAGAAAAACAAATAGTAATAATATTTAAAATACCCATAATATACTCAAAAGGCTTGATTGCCGAATTCATGGTTAGAGTTAACTCAGCATAGGTGGCTCATATTTAAAACGATATATAGATTTTCGGGCATACCTAGCTTTGGAGCTTGGTCAAAACCTTAATCATCGCTTAACTCTCACAACTAATGCGTTTTAGTGGCGTAGAGCCAGCAATGATTTAATGAGTATTGCAATTAACTACACGATAGAGTTTATGCCAGATTTGGAGCTTGCCAATATGTCTTATACTTTCTGTCCGTCGCGCTCATCGTATAGCCTTGAGGCCCATTACATCAATGGCTGGATGCTACAGTAGCTCCATTTTCACCTCAGAGCTTGAACTAAGTTGGGAAAATTTTATCCATTTTAAGATGGCCAACTTTACTAACCACCCGCAGGTCCTTGACTTGACCTATTTTGATTCCCACCCAATAGGCTTATTTTTTATTTACTTATTTAAGCTAGAAGTACAACGCAGTCCTACAGCATGAAATAGCTTATTAAACCAAGACGAAATACGCCAAATATGGCTAATTGCCGAAAAATAGCACACAAACAAAATCAGGAACGCTACAAACATAATCGATTCACTAACACCAAAAAAGTCAGCCCATAAACCGATAGCGGCACAAATCGATGCCATCGAACAGATGAAAATTAACGTTGCACCAGGTGAAAGCCCAATACGTTGGCAAATATGGTGCAGATGCTCTCTGTCTGGTTGGAATGGTGACTGACCTTTGCGAACGCGGCGAATCATAATGGTTGCCATGTCCATCAATGGTAAGGCAATTAACCACAGAGCGGTGACTGGCTTGAAGGCTACAGCTCCTGGTTCTTGCGTGCCACGAATTAGCATCCAGACCACGGTAAAGCCGATGAACATACTGCCTGCATCACCCATGAAGATCTTAAAGCGACGACCTAGTGGGAAACCTAAGTTCAGGAAGATATAAGGAAGCATAGCAGTCACGATCAATAAACAGATCGTGGCTAAGTATTCGTTTCCGTTGTAGGCAAACACAATACCTAATGCTGTAAAGGTGACCGAGGCTAACCCGCCCAGCAAGCCGTCTATACCATCAACCATATTAAATGCGTTAATGGCGCCTATTACCGCAATTACGGTGATCACCGCGCCAGTAACTTCATTCAGGGCAATGGTTTCGCTTCCCATTAGATAACCTAAATCGTGTAAGCTGTGGCCCCCGATGTAAATCATCGCAAGGGATATTCCCGCTTGAATAATAAGGCGAATTTTGAAACTTACATCGTAATAGTCATCTAATGCGCCGAGCACGATGAGTACAGCCGAACAAGATAAGTAGAGTGATAGGTTGTCATTCATTGGTAAGAACAGAAGGAACCCCACCAGTATAGTAGAGAAAATGGAGATCCCTCCTACAAGTGGCACCACACCTTGGTGAAGCTTTCTTGCATTGGGTTTATCTACTAGACCTACGCGCTTAGCGATCTTGCGCATAACAAAAAGTAGAACGAACGACAAAATAAATACAAATAAATATGCATTATTCATGATAGCCAACTGTGTTATTAAATAAGTTTGAGGTAAATCTATAACGCATCCGACTGATTCCCTTTACGGATTCCATTGCATCACAGGTCCGATACTGCTGATTCTTTTTCGCTCATATCTGAATAAGCCGAACCTAAGAACAAGCAGGTGATTTTTTGGCGTGACAAAACCACATTAGACAACATGGGTTGTAACGCACAGCAAACGCTAATTTTTAATATTGAATATGTAAGTAACTGAATCACCCCGATACTCGCTCATGACAGTCACGGGTTCACAGCTTTTTATAGGCAGGCCAAATACAAAGCTTGTATATGCTAACTGACGGTTTGAGTCGATAGTTAACTACTTCTACACGCTTAGTGCTTGGTTTTGATAGGTATGAGAAATGGAGATTTAAATTGTAACCTATGCCTAACCAACATTCGCTCGCCACTTTGTTAGCTTTGAGCATCCCTCTGACAAAAGGGAATTACATAAATTTGTAATAGTTCTCGTTTTTTATAAATCAATCTTGCCAGAAATGCACTTAGGTGCTTATTATTATTGAAAATTCTTTAGTTTGACCTCTTTCTTTTATTAGGAAGGAGGCTTCAACGGTGATTTGGGCACGCTACCGCCCCTAGGTCTGGCTCCTAGAAGCAAGTTTTTGCACGTAATGTGAACGGTTGCATTTCCAAACAGGAGACGAATTGTATAGTAAACACGTTGCAACTAAAAGTAGAACGCGTAAAAATATTACAAAAAAATGTCTTTTTTCTGACACTTATGCCGCCATAAATGTGGCGTGTTTTATAAAATTATAATTATCAGACACCCATTTACGCAGCGAGCACTAAACCGCCAGTGACGCTGATTTCAAAAGCTTAAATGAAAATAGTTGCAATAATATGAATTGCATCACAAGCGGTTGCAATAAAACGTAGTCAAATTTATGACGAATATCTAAGTCTCTCTAAACTTTCAGTTTTGCCATTTTCTTTCTCCTATTTTGCTTGCCTACAATACGCTCACTTATTCACTATCTGCCTGCTTACCCTAACTACTGAGCGATTTACCAAATCACTGCCAAATAGTGAGGTTTGACTATGTGTAAAATAGATATTCACAAGCGTAAGCTAGCAAAGGTAAAAGCGTCGTTTTGTTATGAAAGTACTGCACCACGGTGGGAAAAATACGGTTACTGGCTCTTGCCACGAGCTCGTGTTACAAAATGGAAGTGTGCTGATCGACTGTGGTTTGCTACAAGGCCAAGACAATGCTCAGCAGCAGAGTTGGGGTATCGACTTTTCTATCGCTCATCTCAAAGCGGTAGTGCTGACCCATTCTCATATCGATCATATTGGTAGGCTGCCTTGGCTATTAGCAGCTGGCTATAAGGGCCCTATCTACTGTACGGAAGCCACCGCTGAGCTCGTGCCGCTTATGTTAGAAGATGGTTTAAAGCTCCAATTGGGTATGCGACGTCATCAAAGAGAGAAAGTGCTCGATTTTATTCGAGCACTTATTCGTCCTTGTCCTTACTCAGTGTGCGTAGAAATAGAAGAGAGTACTTCTCTTCGCTTTCAACCTGCTGGGCACATTTTAGGCTCAGCATATGTTGAATTTCATTTATCAAACCAAGAGGTTGTTGTTTTCTCTGGGGATTTGGGACCTCGCAACACACCTCTCCTACCGGATCCATTATCACCGGAAAAAGCTGACTACCTGTTTATCGAGTCGACTTACGGCAATAAAATTCACGAGGATGTAGAGTCTCGCAGCAGGCGATTACTTTCTATTATTGAGCACGCCCTTGGGGATGGTGGCGTAATTGTGATACCAGCTTTTAGTGTCGGGAGAACCCAAGAGTTACTCTTTGATATAGAGCAGCTTATACATGAGCACGCTTTGCAAGATTCACTGCCTATTATTCTCGACTCTCCTTTGGCTAAAAAGGTGACCAATACCTATCGCCAATTTAAAAAACTTTGGGGATCAGAAGCGAAAGAGCGACTCGATCATCATCGACACCCTCTCGCGTTTGACCAATGCATTACGATCGAAAGCCACGCAGACCATTTACAGCTCGTTAACCGTCTCGCAAGTACATCAGAAGCCGCTATCGTGGTTGCAGCCTCCGGAATGTGTGAAGGTGGCCGTGTCGTCAATTATTTGGAAGCTTTACTGCCTGATGAAAGAAATGATGTTCTATTTGCTGGCTATCAAGCGGAAGGGACTTTAGGTCGGCGTATCCAGGATGGAGAAGAAAGTGTATTGATTGAAGGTAAGCGCGTGAAAGTGAAAGCTCAAGTTCATACGATGTCAGGCTACTCTGCGCATGCCGATATGAACGACTTACTACAATTTGTAACTGCCATTCCTACTCCTCCTAAAGAGGTTCACCTTATACATGGTGAGGAAGATTCGAAAAAAGCGCTTTATCAAAAACTAATCAACCTCGGATATAACTGCGTAATATAGTGAATTAGATAATCATTTAATTTCGAGGCAACATAAGATATCGCAAACATAGTTTGTCGAATTCATTGATATAGTTACGTCAAGATTCAAAAACAAGCCATAAGTAAGGACTCAGGTTCAAGAAAATTAACAAAGTTACAAGCATGTTCTGGATTAAGGGATATAATTTCTATACGAATTAAATTATAATCGCCGACTTGTAAGCAATTGGCTAGTCGAAAACAACTTATTCCATTCCTATGACAGACAGTATGAGCGACACGCTTCAAGAACGAGAAGCTTCTGAATTAACTAAAAATAATTCTATCAGCATAACATCAGCATTGGACGAGTTATCCGCAAGTGAAACAGACGCTTGCCTTTATATCTACTGTCCGAAAGAAGACGAAGCAAAGATTGCTCAAGTGCTTAAGAGACATCCTGAGATTAACGCACAAGTTAACAACTATGCCCTTAGGGATTTCAAGAGTAAAACCCTTTGCCACTTCAAAAGCTCACATTTAAACCCTGAGCAGCAAGCGTTTCTTGTAGCTGCGACAGAACTAGGTGCTTGGGTTGAGCCTTTAGTGAGCTACTTTGATCGTTCACTTGGCTACACTGAAACTGAGCTCTTGCATAGTGGTTACTTCTTACACCAAAAAGCTTTTTCTATCCTCTCTAATCGTAAGAACAGCTGGCAAAAGCGCTTCATCGATCTCTTGTTTGTTTTTATGCTGTCGTGGGTTGCTATTCCAGTAGGTCTTATTACGGCACTGCTTATCAAGCTTGAGTCACCAGGCCCAGTATTCTTTAAGCAGCGTCGTACTGGCCAATATAATGAAGAGTTTGAAGTGCTTAAGTTTCGCTCGATGCGAAACGATGCGGAAAAGAACGGTGCCCAATGGGCGACCAAGAACGACGCTCGCGTAACGAAAGTCGGCTGTTTTATTCGTAAAACTCGAATAGATGAGCTCCCTCAGTTAATCAATGTGCTAAAGGGAGAGATGTCGATGGTTGGTCCTCGCCCAGAACGCGAGGTGTTCATTTCTGAATTGGAAAAAGCCATTCCTTACTACCGCTTTCGTCACGCCGTTAAACCTGGGGTAACTGGTCTAGCCCAAGTAAAATACCCTTACGGCGCATCGGTAGAAGATGCTATTTGGAAGCATAAATACGATATCTACTACATCAAACACCAAAACTGGATGATGGAAGTGAAGATTCTGTTTCTTACGATAAAAACAGTTTTGTTTGGCATGGGGCGTTAAGCCTTATACTCAAATTTGTAATTCATATAAAGAAGGTTTCAATTTTCTGAATTGAAGTACGAGCTTATAATTCTGTTCTTGGAACCTCTCTTTACAGAATCTGATAGCACTGCTGTACTTCGTTAGGCGTCAGACAAAGGTGTTTGGGTTAACGCTTTTTAAAGAGCCATCTGACAACTCCCAGTTATAGTAGTGATACTATTCAGATAACAACAACTCTAGGTCTTCCCGTCCCCCGAAGTGCGTATTTCGGTGATTGCGAACGCTTGTTTCCGCTGTTCAGAATGCTCCGAAATACGCACCGAAGCATCTATAGTCGGATAAAACTCACTTTTATAAGTTTTCTGGGAGTGCTCACATTTGCTATTGAAGTGAGGGTAGTAAGACGTGCAGGCCCTAAACTTGACTCCATAAATCATAAGCTACTTCTGAACTTTTTCTAATCATTGGTGATACTAACAATGAAATTAATACAAAGGCTTTTAAGTCGAAACGATCGAATATAGCCTTAACCAAACTGAAAGAAGGGGGGCTATTTAAGGCTCTGAACATCGACAAGGCAGATATATTCGAGGCAAAGCGCTGGCTACTTATCACAAATGCAAAGAGCTTGTGAGAATCTGGGGATAGAACTTATTGAGCCAACTAACCTCAGGGTAAAAAGTGTGTCGAATGCTCCTTCTCCTTCAATAACTTCCAAAAAGAGCCTAGTTCCTGAGTTACGCCTTAGAAGGCTCAGTGATATGTAGAGTACCAACCAACAGCTATAGGAAGACAAGCTTGCAACTTCTCCCTAGAAAATCCACACCTGGGACAAACTCAATCGCAACTCAATTGAAAAAGCTACTCGGGATAGAAATAAGCCAGTCCACAGTTTAGGGAGTATGGTTCAGGGATGAGGTTAAAACCGAAGCCCTGCGAGTAAAGAGCCCGAATCGTTGATAATTACAGAGTAATTAGGATTGCTGATTGAGAATCCCATACGGAAACCTGTTATGCAGAAACGATAAAGATCCTAGGCAATTCGCCCGTCAGAGTCCCTCGGTAATCACGCTAATACAACCCATATTATCTTAAAAATAACAACTCCCATTTCTGAGTATGTTGCTTTTTGTCTTTCCGCTTATGGAAAAGTTCAAGTGTCTAAATTCCGATATATAGTGTCTTATACAATTCGTAAGAATTCTTTATATCAAATTCAACTGAACGACGCTCAGCTTGCTCTTTGTAGTCTGAGTAATCATTTTTGATTTCGTGTATAGCTTTGAGTATGGCCTCAGAATCGTTCTCGACTAACAAACCATTCAGTGTTATCAACTCTCCACACCCACCAACATTACTTAATAACAAAGGTAGTCCCGTCGATGCAGCCTCAAGAGCTGACATTGGCATACCTTCACTATCTGATATTAGTGCAAATAAATCATATTCTGAGAAATTATCAAAGTTCTCTATAGCCCCGGTAAAATGAACATTTTCGGGCCTAGAGCATTGGGAAAGAAGAGGACCATCACCAACTACATCAAGGCTTACACTAGGCAACTGAGAAATCGCATCTATCAACAAATCAGGCCTTTTAGGATAAGCGAGCCTACCTAAAAAAAGAACTTTGAAGCAACTTCTCACTTCTTTATTTTGTACTTTTCGCGGAAAAACACAGTTTCGTATGTGTATTAATTTGTTTTCATTTATGCCAATGATTTTAGCTGCATCCTGTTTGTCTTTTTCAGATACGCAAAGGATTTTATCGGATAAAAAGGAAAGTACTCTTTCTATTGTTATATATAACTTCCGGAATCTCCCACCATTATATATACAAGACCAACCATGAGAAACATAAACCACTCTAATTTTAACCATCACCTTTAACAATCTCGCATAAAGTCCTGCGTTTGCAGAACTTGCTACAACGACATCGATACGGTTTTGTTTTATAAACTCGACTATTTTTAGATATGCCTTAAGTGAGAAGCCTTTCTCGATTTCAGGGACAAAGAATTGTTTTTTTACAGTGGTATTTTCCGTCAACCACCCGGATTTATTTGTAATAATAAAGTGCTCAAACTCATCTCCTAAAAGTGTAACTTGATCCTTGACCCAGGTTTGAGCTCCGCCGATCTCAGACTTTGTAATAATATGTAATATTTTAGCTGGCACCCTATACTCCGAGAAATAAGGTAGTTATTTATTATGGGATTGGTATAGATTCAGCCACTTTTTAGAAATGGCTATGAGTGAATAATGTTGCTCAACGTGCTCTCTCGCTTTAGCGCCTAAGGTCTGCTTTTCATCCTCAGACATATCAAGAGCCTGCTTGATTGCTCCAGAGAGGGCCTGAGAATCTCGTGGGGGAACTAGGAAACCGTATTTACTAACAACTTCTCCCACACCACCGCAATCGGTAGCAACAATAACTCTTTCTGCTGCCATTGCCTCAGCAACAACAAGTCCAAACCCCTCCCAAGCAGAGGATAGAACAAAGATATCAGCGGCACTCATCCATTGTGGAACTTGGTGACTAAGCCCTATGAAGTTTACTTTATCTTCAATACCTAATTCTTCAGCTAATATCTTCAACTCTTGGCGCTTGTCACCGTCCCCAATAATGGCAAGCTTTACCTTGCGCTCTGTTAATAAAAGGGATGAAAACGCGTTCAGTAAGTTGGGGTAATCTTTTGCTTCTGTTAGCCGACCAACACTTAGGAGCAAGGTTTCATCTTCGTTTACACCGATTTCACTTCGGTAAGCGAATCTCGTCTCTTTGTTAAAGCGATATTTATTTAAGTCAATTCCATTGTGAAGAGCGATGATACGATCAGAGCTACACGCACCTTTGTCTATGAAAGCTTCGACAGCTTCTTCACTGACATTAGTCAATAGGTCCCCCTGCTTCTGAGTAAGTTTATATGCCAGCATTCTAAGTCTCCCTCCCTCATTACTACTATGAGCGGTACATATGAGACGTTTGATAGGAGTCGTAACTCTAACAAGCCTCATAAGTATGTTCGCATGGACCATATGACTATGAACAATATCAGGGGCGAAACTCTTGATAATTTTTCTTATTTTCAAATATGTAGAGGCAACTCCGAGTAAACTTTTCTCCATCCGAAGTGACAGTACCTCAACCGATGTAGATTGAGGCTTTAAAAGGGGCTCGCCATGCATAGAAAGGATAGTGACATCATGCCCGAAGGTAGAGTATGTATCGGCTAAATCACATACTTGTTTCTCAGCACCTCCCACACCTAACCCAGTAATAACTAGCAAAACTTTCATGTAATTACCATTGATTAAAAAAGAACACACCTTCTCTCGTCAAACTTGCGCTTTCTATCGACTGCTTAAATATTGTAGTATTCAAGAATATCAAAGTAACCATTAATATTAGAGCTCTCATATTACTAAAATAACATAAAAGGCAAATTATAAATGGAAGAAAGCTTACCATTAGTCTTCCAGCAAAAGGGCTAAAGAAATACATACCTAGATATATGGAAAGCCCTAATATTGCTATCACATAATGCCCATCATTGAGATATATCCTCTTATACTGTGTAAGTATCATGATTAAAATACCACTAAATAAAACAAAATTCCCTCCTCCAACACCCGTGATTGTTGAGCTATATTCAGTTGCTTGTCTCAATGCTAATAATTGAGCAACAGGAAGGATTAACAAGCTAATTCCTATGGAGATAGTAAACAAAAATAAAGATCGAAGTATAATCTCCTCTGAGACTAATTGCTTAAAAAAGCTATCAGCCACGACAAAAAAGAATACTATAAACATAGATGAATGAATGAACCCTAGTAAAAAGATAATTAACTTAAAGTATCTTTTATGTCCCAAAAACAGGATTGCCCACATCATCATTGAGGCTGCAAATGCTTGCCTTAAAACAACAAGTTGCATATGAAATGCCTGCGGGATGAATAACAATGCTAAAAAGCCTAGAAAACAAACTAAAGCATTTCTACCTTTGTAAAGAATGAAAAAACTAACTGTAAACCCAGTAAAAAAAACAAAGACTAGCGGTATAACTTCTGGTTTGAAAAAGTTACTTAAAAAAGAATTTAATAGCAAAAATAATGGTTCGTTAGTCAGAATAGCCAATCCATCATAACGATCCATGATTTTCATTGAGTCAATCGCATATACGATATAGTTTTGCCTATCTCTAAAGAGTTCATTAGGCAGTAATGTGAGCAATAAGCCATATATTACTGAAATTACTAAGTAAGAAAGTATATAGAGCCTATATTTAGTGATTCTCATTTACTTACTATCTCTAGTTTGAAAGTAATTTTAACCACGTGCTTAAGATGGTCTCTGTACTAAACCTCTTAGAGTTATTGATTGAGTGCGTGGTTAGTTCTTGATAGCGTTCTGAGTTCATCGATGCCTCAATACCTTTAATTAAAGAGTCTTTTAACGCAATAATGTTATTTGCTTCACACAACCAACCATTATGACCATCTTGAACGACTTCAGCTGGTCCTGTATCACAATCAAAAGAGACGATTGGTAAGCCATAAGCTTGCGCTTCGATTAATACTAAAGGCAAACCTTCAAACCTGGAGCTCATAACAAAGAGCTTTGATTGAAGATAATAGTTCTCGATCTGGTTGGTTTTAGGGATAAACTCAATTGTTTTGGTAACATCTAACTCAACAGAGCGCTTTGACAGAGCTTCCTCATCTTCCCCGCTACCTATAATCTTTAATTTCCATTGAGGATACTCTTTTGAGACTTGCTGCCATGCTTCAAGTAAAATATCGAATCCTTTTTGATAAGTTAACCGTCCAACAGCTAAAACCACATCATCTTTATCTTGACTGATATCAGTGGGTTTAGAAACGGTAATAGGATTGGGTATTGAGACTAAGTTTGCCTTGCATTTAGTACCAGATATCCAAAGCTGCTTATCTCTTTCCGTCAATGTAACAACATCGTCAGCAAAAAGAGCAGCTAGTCGTCTTGCAAAACGTCTAGTTTTTCTTCCAAGATCAACTTTATAATTAAAATGTTCCCAGCAGATGTGCCTTACAGATGTGCCACATATTGCGGGAGTTGAGTATAAAGCGAGCATTGACTCAACATCGATTAATATATCAATCGCATTGTTTTTTAAAAACTTTTTTAAACGTGATACGATTAATGGAAACCGTAAAGTCCCACTTCCATACGTAGAAAATAGCGTACTGCACCTGATATCTGCTGAAACAGGGAAAAAAGGCTTACTTTTACCTTGAAGACTTAAGATATAAACATCATGGCCAGATAACTTAGATAGTTCATTTGCCAGCCAAATCGAAACTCTTTCTGTACCACCAGACCCTTCTAAGCTCCCAACAAAAAAACAAATATTTGACATTAAAATCTCTTTATTTATACAAATAATCTATGATAGTAAATGGTAATTTAAAAATGACACCTACTTAAGGAAACGATTAGTTAACTATCGAAAAATAATTCTATTTACTTAATTATTGATTTAAAAAATTCAACAATTTTTAAAAATAAAATTGACATATTAACACCAAAGTTATTAAACAAAAAAATTGCAATTTTAAAGTGAGAACTTATATTACCTTTAAATAGCACTTCATTTGTTTCAGGAAATAAACTCAATGCTTCTCTCGGAGATGTATTAAGAGATGAGTAAATTAATGTGGTTTTTTGACTAAGTTTAAACTTTAAAAAACATTCTTCACAATATTTATAAACGCCATTGTTTTTTAAATTTTCACTTATTTCTTCAGCCGTTTTTTTAACTTCTACAATTTTACTCTGATCTATTTTCTTAGTTATAGAAGAAACATTACATTGATTATAAACAACATAATCACCTTTAATAAAATCTATTTTTTTAGCTGATAATAAAAACTGAATATTAAAGATAAAATCTTCAAGGAAGTTTATTTCATTAGGGAAATTTATTTCATTATTTTCTATAACTTCCCTCCTGTAAAGCTTATTCCAACAGTAACCTTTTACCTCATCCAAAAGCAAATATTTTATACAATCTAAATTACTATCAGACTTCTTCTCCGACATTCGCTCTAGCTTGTCAGGGTATTCAATAGTATAGTCCGAAATGACAAGATCTAAACCTCTACCTTTCGCAACGGTATACACATCCTCCAACCAATTACTTGATGATGTATAATCGTCACTATCAAGGAAGGCGATATACTCACCAGTTGCAAGCGCTAAGGCTTCTTGTCTGGTTTCTGAAACACCCTTATTCTCGCGGCTTACAATTACTATATCCCAACTATCAGATATACTTTTTTGGTAGTTAGATACTTTGTCTTTTAAGATAGATAAAGAGTTATCTTTTGAACCATCATCTAAGAATATAACCTGTAGTTTATCAATACTTTGAGAGAATATAGAGTCGATACATCTTCCTATATATTTCTCTGTATTATATATAGGAACAATGAGTGAGACTTTATACATATTGATGCTCATTTATTGCGGATAAAAGAAATTTCGAAGCAAAAGCACGCTTTTGAGATAAAATTTTGTTAACCTCGGTAAAATCCACCTCTAAATCTAATAATTTATCGTTCAGTAAGTTAACTGAGTCTACTAATCTATGCTCTAAATTGAACATTTTGAGTAATGAGTTAAAACGAGCTAAGCCACGCTCTGAGTTACCAATTGCAATAAATGGTTTGTTGTATATAATCGAAAATACAACTCCATGAAAGGAGTCAGTGACGACAAACTGAGAGTCTCGGAAACCTTGTATCCAACGAGTGACAGGTTGATACTGATCTAAATCGTTTTGTGGCATTAGCTCAAAAGAGGATATGTTCAATTTGCTAACTACCTTTGTAACAACCGCTTTTTTATCTTCAGATTGATCGAGCACATAAACCATTACTCCTTTTGGAATATCTATATGCTTTTCCTTGTCTATCAAAGCGTTGTATTGAGATGCTTCAAGCAACATTGTTGGATCGATAACATGTAAAGCCTCAACTCCGAAATTATCTCGACAAAGATTCACAGCACTGTCTTCTCTAACACTAACAGCATCAAATTGCTTCAAATGATGTGAGCATTTTTCGAGCAAGTCGTGGTCAAACTCACTAATATTATCTACGCCAAAAGAGGCAGCATAAGATATTTTCTTAATACTAGGATCTTTAATAAAATTAAGGAAGAATGCTTCAATTCCTGGTGAGTACTGAGGTCGCCATACTTGGTCACTACCTACAATAAATGTAGAGAAGTTATATTTTTCCAGCTCATTCAATCTTGATACAGATTCAATTTTGTGTGTTGTTTCTATATTTTCTTGTCTAAAGCGATCTGTATGCTTAGAGATTCTAGCTTTTTCTTTGTTATTAATTGGAAAAACTCTTTTAATATCTTTCTTTAACACATATTTTTTTATAGCATTGACTAGAATCCCTCTTATCCCCCAAAATTTAGCTTTTTTAAATGGTAAGTCAACAGTTAATACATCATGGCCTTGTTCTTTAAGGAAGCGTTGAAGTGCATACGCTTGAAGCAGTCCACCATAATTAGTATGAAGGGGCTGGGTCATAATTGCTATTTTCATTTTTTGTTTCTTATCTTTTTCAGGATGCTTTCTTTTTTTCGGTTAAAACGCGTTACAAAAATCAAAATCTCTCTTATATAGTATATTTTCTTTTCAAAAACTTGAGCATCAGATGATTTTTTCCAGAGTTTTAAACTTTGAGATCTAGTTACCATTCTCATATAGTGAACTAGTTTTAATGACGCTGGTATATCTGTTTGGGCAAATCTTTTTGGTGGCGTTTCCTTCAATTTGTAAGCTTGAGTACGATACTTCAATCCAACTCTTCGGTGGTTGAAACTGCCTCTCTGAGTTTCAACTACTTTTTCAACCGGGACTTCATCCACAATTAAGCTTTTCCTCTCTATACCTTCAGAAAATATATCATTAGCTAACTGGGTTCTAATAATTATAACATTATGGCCCTGGCCATCATCTGAGTATGGCTTTACCCATGCATCCCCTAAGGATATATCAGCAAGCTCAGTCGTAACATCATCACAAAAGTCACACGCCTTCGCTTTAAATAAACCTGAGCCCCACATATCGCCTAGTTTATTCATTCTTATTGATTTTTCTTTTTCTTCAGAAATGCAAGAAAAAGAGTAATCAGAAGCACTAGTGTCAACTGATTTAATTCGATATTCAGGTGACATATAGTTATGTCTAGACGCGCCTGATTTTTCTGCTAGATAGTCTGTATAGTGCCTACTCTTGACACCACCACAAATAATACCAACCGTAAACCCAATTTTATCTTTATAACGCTGATCGTTATGCTGTAATAACCTTACCGCTTTAATAAAACACGCCACACCTACTATTGCTACTTTACCTTCCAGTGTTAATATTGACTCTAGCGCATTTCCAAGGCTTACAGGATAGTAGCGAGTTTTAGATGAAGATCGTACTTTGTCAACACTATTGAATACACCATATTCATAATGTTCACCTTCAGTCCCTGAACGAGACACACAAACCACATGGTCAACAATCCCTTGCTCCAGTAACTTTTCCAAAAAATAGGTCGCTATTCCTCCCGAAGAACTATTTTGTCGGTGAACTTGTGAGTAACCAACATAAGTATTGATGTAATGGCCCACTTGTGGGTCGTGCTTTTGAATACCATCATAGATATACTTTTTCGACAACTCATCTTCAGTACGTACATCGGCGTCAGGCTTTGTATTAAAAGGGCAAACTTGCAAACAAGCACCAGAGCAATCACACTTTTTTAACTGTCTAGGAGTTAAAAAGCCATCTTCGTTCCATTGCATTTTAAGAGACTGATTATCACATTGTGTAATACATGCCCCACAACCAATACATAGTCCTTGTTCCACAATTAACTCTGATATATTTCTACAACTCACTAGTTCTACCTTTCACTTTGGAAAACTTAGATTTTAAAAAACTTCTCACAAACATCTTCTCATTTTCATCAATACCAACTAAATAGATTGAAAGTATATTAATCATAACGCTTATGATACACCCGCCAATCAACCCAAAGATACCTTCGCTAAAATAACTTGATATCGATAAGTTTATCGAAAATGACAACAAAGAAACTAACGCAACCCTGAAGATGACACTTCTTACAAATCCTTTGATCAACTCCGGTTCGAAATTGTATAAAAGGATTAACCTTAATACGAGAGCTATTAGCGATATACTTATCGCCACATAATAGACAATACTAGGAGCTCCGCCTAATTTTAGTGCTAAATATGACACGGGTAAGTTAAGTAAAATAACGGTTCCAACCACGATCTGATACAGTTTAATCTTACCTGTTGCTTGAAAAGTAGTCATTATCACTCCAGAAAGGCTAATTATCAAACTATCAATTACAACCAGTTTGACAAATTTTTCTGTATTTTCCGGAACATTACCTAACCAGAGCTTTAATATATAGTCTGTTTGAACTAATATTGGCATAGAAATAAAAAGGAGTAAAAAGAATGATATCTTTGCGCCAGAGAATATTAAGCTGCGTACGTACTTAGTATCTCTACCTGAATATGATTTTATAATCTGCGGAGCAAAAGACGTTTGTAAGCTGCTCACAAAACCAAATACCGCACTATTTACTTGCATAGCTATAGCTCTTGCTGCATTTACTACAGTACCAAATGTAATATTTAAAAGTATATTAACACCATAATTGGAAACAACAGCTGCTATATTCCCATAAAAATTCCATCCGATATAACCAACCAGTTTTTTAGAGTATTGCTTATTCCAAGAAAATATAATTCTTGTGTTATGTAAAGCTACTTTATTATAAAACACATAACAAAGAAAAACTAAAAATGCACTCATTGAGATGAATATTGCATAGTATAATAGTTTGTCACCACTAATTAAACTGAGAATTAATACCGAGCCAAGCTTCAGAGCAGCATCTGCAATGCTGATATATGCAAATGCATCCATTTTTTCAAAAGAAATAATATTGGCAATATACGGAATTGATATAAGGTTAAAAAACACTGTAATTAAAGACATATAGAAGACTAGTAATGCCGTATCTAACCTTATATCCGGTATTGTTAAAAATGAACTTACAACCCAAGAACCTAAAGATAACCCTATTACAAAGAATATAACTCCAATAACTAGATGAATTGTTAAGCTAGCATTAAATATACTTTCTAGTTTATCTTTATTATTATCAGCTTGCCCTAATTCAAAACAAATGAAGCGCTGTGTTGCAGTTGAAAGTGCTCCATTTACGAAAGTCAATAGAGAAATAACGCCAGCAACAACGTGATATATACCAAAATCTTCAACACCAAGTTGTTCCAATACGATCCTTGATGAATACAATGACACAACTAATATCAATATCATTCTAAGGTACAGGAAAAATGTGTTTTTTATAATTACTTTGTTTTTCAATATCATCTTGTTAGCCACTGGCTATAGTAAAAGTCGAAGTTAAAGTCATAAAGTGTCGAGTAATTACTTTTCTTCGGACTTCAGCACAGTGAAGACAAAAAGAATACCAATACCAAAAATCATCCCAAATACCGTACCTGCAATACACAGGAATGCTCGATTTGGCTCATGCTTCAATTCAGAAAGAACAGCTGGATCAATAACTTTAAATACAAACTCTTCTTGTACCTCGGCTAGCATAAGACTTTTAGTTTGCTCTTCAATTAGCTTGTAAAAGGTGCTTTGCATATCCGTGATAGATGTTTTTTCTAATTGGGCATTTAAATAGTCAAGGTTTTTTGAAGCTTCTTTAATGGTTCGTTCTCGCATTACGTTGTTGATATCTTGCACCAACCAATCAACCCATTGTTGAGCAATGTATGGTGAGTAATGCTTTACTGAAACGCTATAAAGGCCATTCTTTTTATCTTCAGAAATTTCAAATATATCTTTTCTAAACGTTTCATATGCTTCTTGTGCAGTAGGCTCAACACCTCTAAGACCTTTTGGCTCGCGTAACCATTTATTACTTTTCTCATCGTATACTTCGTCATCTAGGATCAACTTGTTATTGTTTAAATCCCAATCTCTAGCTGCCATCAAAGGAACAAGTAAATCATGCTTGGATATAAAACCTTCAATGAACTGCCGAGATCTCATTACTTGTACAGCAAGTTCAGTTTGCGATGATTCCGAGGCGCCTATATTCACTCCAGCCAATGCCGCTAATCCACCAAGTTGTCCAGCCATTTGCGACAAATTGCTACCACTAGCACTCTCTGCAGGAGCAAGTAACGCATCAGCTCTATAAATGTTCGGTAAGTTCAATGCATAAAGGACAGAGCCTACTGCAAATACGAACGTGGTTGCAATAATGATCAACTTTCCTTTCCATAACACCCTAAACAGTTCTCGTAAATCAACCTCATCATCATAATATTCAGGAGTGTGAGGAGAATAAGGCAAGTAATTTGAGTTTGATTTTTTTTGGGATTCCATTGAGTTTAAAACTCCAAGTATGTATAAGTATCCTTAGAGAGGACACCTTTGGAAACTATGTAATATGTATCGAGGTCAAGGCAAGTTTTAATACCGAGAATCAACAAATAGATAGATTACGAAAAATGGGGGTTGCTCGCAGCTAAGGTAACATTAATTTTCGAGTTATTTAAGTTGACTGCTTCACCTCTTAAGTGAATTGCCAAAATGACATTAGATTTTGGTATCTCATTAGGAAGCGTTAAAAGAGGTTAACTGACTTTAATATTGCAAGTGGTTATATATGCAATATATACCTCCATAAGTATGTATATGCTGAAGACTACAGAAATCCGTACCTACCGATGATTCTAAATAATACTTTAACACAGTAAGTGATGCTTCAATCACCTATTTAACCAATAGTAGGAAAGCCTAGTAACCTTCATTACTAGGCTAACAATGGTGTTATTTAAGCGCGTTAATCGCAACACCAGTCTGGTAAAGGATCTGCGTTGCAGCTGTCCAGGTACTTAATGCGTCGCGATAATCCGTATCTATCGGCACAACAATCGTGTCACCTGCTTTTAGCCCTTCTTGGTTGTTTCCGAACCAATATCCGGAAGAAGGTTTGTAAACAGAACCGTCTGCACGAACTACAAAAATGCGGTCTTCGTCCGCTTGTTTTTTAGCTCCACCCGCTTTATTTAGGTAATCGTCAACATCGAGTTTGTTGTCCAATAAGTAGGTAATAGGAACCTGAACTTCACCCATGATTGAAACTGTGTTGCGGAAGGTCGGAACAAAAAGGAAGTCGCCGTCTTCTAACATAAAATCTGCTGAGCGATCGCCTTTGAAAATACGGTTTAGCTGCACTACCATTCGTCCAAGCGCCTTACTGCGACTTGCTTCTTCAACAAATGCTAGTGTTTTCTGTGGATCGGTAATTACGGAACCAATATTGCTGTCGGCTCTGAATGTTTTCTTCGCAGTTTCTTTGCGCATATCAGCGGCGTATTGATTTAAGAGCTTCTGCTCTTGTAAGCGCAATGCTTCACGCGTGAATATTGCTCCTTGAGGGTGAGCAAATTCTGTCAGACCGCCAGCTCGGCCCAATAACTCACTTAAGGTTTCACCTTGGCGCACTGTATAGGTTCCAGGGAAGCGAACTTCACCCTGTAAAGTTACTGTGCTTTGTAGCTTCACATTTGGCTTTTCTAAGATGTTCAAACGATCTCGGCCCACGATAACTGCATCGTCTGAGGTACCGCCTTGTATTGCTTTACGTAAATCAATCCGTTCAACATCAATATAAGCACGCTCATCTGCACTATTAATCGCGGTTCGTGCTAACTCTGCACTAATTGTGAATGCGTTATAAGTCAAACCACCAGCGGCTTCAATCAGCGTTGATACCGTCATTCTTGGAGTAATCGGGTAGCGCCCAGGGTGCTTCACTTCACCAAATACTTCTGCAATTTGAGGGGCTAGCCCCAAACGAGACTGTTGTTGGAGTTGTAACAATACTGGTGCAAGCAAAGTGCGACGAGTATTTTGCTTCAGCTTTTCAAAGTCTTCCTCTGTAATCTCTTTACCGCGGAAAATAATTTTTCTTTCTTCTTTTGCTTGCTGGTTCCAGCCAACATAATTCTGTTGGTTATTGAAATTAGTTTGTTGCGGATTATTGCTAGTCATCGCATTGCTACCTGCGATTATCGACCCTGCAGGGTTATTAACCATAGCAACAGACGAGCTCATCTGTTGCTGTTCTTTCTGTTGCTCCATCTCCGCCTGTTTTTGAGCTTGCTCGAGTGTTTTCGCTTTTGTAATTTCTTCATCATTAGCGAGTGTATCTAAATCTTCGTTATTGAACCGGTTGAATACTAGAACTCGGTCACGAGAACGTAGAGACATATTGTCTTTGCTGTTAGGAGATAAAATCGCGTTCGCGAGGTTTATCTGAAATACTTCGATATCACGTTGAGTATTAACTTCTCGAACAACAACGGCGTAGTTAACATCAGCAGTGGCATTAAATGCAGAGTCTACAGATTTAAACAAATCAGCAATACGCAAACTTTGATGCCACTCTACATAACCAGGGTGTCTTACATCCCCTTCGATTTGAACATATCGAGTAAGCTCTTCGCTTTTTTTCAAGATTTTAATAGCATCGCCATTTTTTACTTTGCTTTGCTTATCTTGATTCTTACTAAAATCGAGAGTGACCGCTTCACGAGTCCCATGCGTTGCATAGCGTTTGATTTCTAGCTGTTCTTTATACGCGTTGGCAGTAAAACCACCAGCTATTTGAATAAGTTGTTGGTAGGTTTCACCCGGCTTAACCTCATAAATTGCAGGACGATTAATCTCGCCTTCTATAGAGACTGTATCTTTAACAGAGCCGATTAAAACAACATCATCCGGTAGTAAGCGCACATCATCACTCGCATCACCTTTTAGTAACAGATCATACATGTCCAACTTACGAATAATTTTTCCGTCACGCTTTAGCTGAATATCTCTTAGTGCCCCACTTTCACCAAAACCACCGCTGTAGTAGATAGCCTGTGATATTGTCGTTAATGCGCTAACCGTGTACGCTCCTGGCTTATATGCATCGCCCATGACAAATACTTGCATGGTACGTAGTTCACCTAATGAAATATCGCTACGAACACCTATCATTTGCTCTTTTACACGTTGCGTTAGAGAGTCTCTAACATCAGAAAAGTGCATACCTGCAACATTTACTGGCCCAAGAGAAGGAAAGTTGATTGTTCCTGCGCGATTTACACGTAAGCGATGTGTTTCGTTCTCCTTACCAAATAACTGCACGATGATTTCATCGCCTGCACCCACAGTGTAATTAGCCGGAACTGGAACATCACTTATCGGAGCAAAGGTACTTGGAGAGCCAGCAAAGAGTTCAAGGCCAAAGCGTTGTAACTCATCATCTTCTTTTTTAGTATCCCATATTTTTTCTACTTCAGTAGAACTCGCCCCACTCAATTGAGTTCTAGGTTGAATAACTTGCGGATTTGAGTATGACGTAGACTGGGAAGAAGAGCCTGAAGGGATACTAAAGCCATACTTACTCGCCAGTGCTTGCTGCTGATCTGCTGGTAAGTTCTGAAACATTTTGATTTGTTCTGGAGTAGGTGTTTGCGCAGTCGAGTAAGACGCAAACATGCTTGCCAAGACACAAACGGCAATGGAGAGATATCCTTTAAACATGATATGCCACTATAATAATTGGATAAAAGGCCCTAGCGCTCAAGTTTGAGTTCTAGGTATTTAAATTAGAATCTGTGCTGGAAACCCAGTGTAATCGAGTTAAGGCGAACTTGGTTTTCTGAAACGTTATCAACGAACTCAAACACAACTGCGCTTTGTTTGTTCAAAGCGTAATGCATACCTAACCCAAAACTGAATCCTTGCTCTTTGTCGGAGCCTACATTTTGTAAGTCAAGTTGAACGCTCGAGTACCCTGCTAAACCGTAAAGTGCAACTCGCTCTGAAACAGGCATATTTAGCTTAAAAAAGCCACTCATTGCACTATCAACGGCAAGCCCACTATCACGCTGAACTGACGTTCCATAGCGTCCTTCTAAACCAATATAATCGTTAAAGAAGTACCCTGCTTGCGCACTAAGAAGAAAGGGGCTTCCCTCTTTCACGGACTCAGAAGGCGAGCTTTTCAATTCGGCATTTGAGTAACTCACTAGTGCACCAGCGTAAAAATCGGCAGATGCTGAAAAAGAACTCAGGCTTAAGCCCAGTACACTAAGTATTCCTAAACAATGCTGTTTTCTTATCACGTAAAAGTTCCTAGTACTGGTAATAATGAGTGCTACGGACTTCAACGTACGCCTCGAAGACTCATTAATTATTGATTTTTGGCACGCTACCGCCCGGCGGCGTTGAGCGTTAGCCACTGTATCGCTTTCTTTATATTCAAGCGCCCAGCTCCCTCCAAACACTTAAGCCATACTGAAGGAACAGGCCGCCAAATTATGCACGCTTGATGGTTTATCAGCAAGTAAGGGAATAAGATAACCGCGCTATGTCACGTTGGTGTTAGGAATGAGATCGGAAGCCTGGCAAAATAAGAAACTATTTACATGCTAACGTTTTTTTATCTAGAATATAGATTGGAGCATTTTTTATGCTACCAAACATCGATGTTTTTATACCGGATATACAAGGATTAATAATGAAGAATACAGCTCTAGCTATTCTTATGGCTCTAAGCGCATCAACTGCATTTGCAGCAGAAGAAGCAGGTTCAGCAGGCGCAGCTTCTGCATCTGCAACAGGTACAACAGCCGTAGCAGTAGGTGCAGCAGCAGCTGTAACTGTAGTGGCAGTTGCAGCGTCAGATAGTGACTCGTCTACAGCAACAAACTCTAATTCTGGCTCTGGCTCAGTAGCTAAATAATTTAGCTCTAGTATAGTCCAGCTGATCGCCCTGAAATAATCAGGGCGATTTTATTTGCAAGAGGGAACAATGAATATCTTCAAAGCGTCTAAATGGATACGCCCACTTCTCACTCTTCCGTTATTCTTCATAATTCAGGGTTGTACACAAAAGTTCAATGATGTTTCAGCAACCGTCCAAGAAGCATACGGTAACTACATCGATGTAGAGATGTCCTCAGACGAAATAAACGCAGTTCCTTATGCCAGTGCCTATTTGAGACTGGGGAATCAAAAACAGGTCTTTGTTGTTTTAGCTTTTGCTGAGCAAAATCCTCTCAATGGAAAAATACAACTGAAATGGGTAAGTGCTGACAAAGCTATGATCGTTACGGAGAATGGGCATATCGTCAAAACGATAGGTCTACAGAATGGGGACTTAGCGGGTGTTTATGGTGATGTGCCAGATTTTTCCTCTGATTCAGCCTCTGTTAACTACGCACTCTCATACGACTGGGCAACACAATATCGTTATGGCTTTCCAGCAAGAGTGACTCGTTCTTACTCAGGTCAAGAAACGTTGACGACACCAATGTCTAGCGCTACGACCAATGTATATAAAGAAACTGTTGAGTTTAGTAGTCTTTCCCACGGTATCGAAAATATTTATTGGGTTGATGAACTAGGTCAGGTTGTTAAAACCTTACAATATTTAGGACCTAACATGATCCCGGTTGAGTTGACCATTTTAAAGGGGTATAGCAAATCATGAGCAAGCAACTAATCACATTATTATGTTTGGTCATGCCACTTTTGAGCTCATATAGTTTAGCTCAAACAGAAACCTCTACAACACAGTCATTAAATGTTGAGTTGCTTCAGGTGGGTAAACAGCTACAATTCCAAGGACCTGCTCGTTTAGAAAGTGTGCTAGCACTCGCTTCAGAACACAACGTCTCACTACAATACCCTCTTGGTACGACTTTGTTTGATAAATCGGATCGTGCTGAGAAAACGTCTACCGCTTTAAAGAACTCGGTACTCAATCAAATGATCCAGCACAATTTGGTTGCACATCCATTCTATAAATTCATTAAGAAGCAAAGCTTTGCGCCACGAGCACTGTCTGCAATTGATGTTGATAAAATTCGACTAAATAAATTCGATAATCCTCTTTTGCACGGTACCTACGCTCTAGCGACTCCTCTACGCGAAGAGAAAGTGTATTACGTAGGAAACCTAAATAATGTGTATTCCGTTAAGGATCAGGCAGGCATCCCTTTACAAAGACAAATAGAGAACTTGGAAAGTAACATTGATACATTATCAAAGGCGCCAGTGTTGATTTACCCAGATGGACACGTAGTTAAGCCGCATCATGGAGCTTGGTTGACAACACAATATTACTTACCACCTCTGACATTGGTATATGTCCCGTTTGGTGATTTTGAACACTCCGAAATGGATCAAGATATTGTCCGCCTACTCACTCAACTGATACCAAACTCCACAAAGAGACCGCAATGATGCCAATTAGAAAAAGCTTAACCCTTTCTTTAATGGGTCCAGCATTGGTTTGGGCTCAAGACATGCCGTTTGAAGCTCCCTCTTTACAACCTTCCCAATCTAATTTTGGTGGTGTTGGTTTAATGCAGATGCCAACAGGACGTATGGCACCAGAAGGTGAGTTCAACTTTTCTGTCACCGGAAGTGATGAATACCTTTTTTATAATGCAACATTACAAGTTATGCCTTGGTTGGAGACGACTATTCGTTATACGAGAGTAGCATCAATACCCTACGATCCAACTTTTCCTAATGTTGATAATGAGTACACCGATAAAGGTATAGACTTCAAAGTTCGATTGCTAAAAGAGTCTCAGTATATTCCTGAGGTCTCTCTCGGTGTCCGAGACTTTGCTGGAACAGGACTATTTGATGGTGAATTCATCGCAGCAACAAAACGTTGGTCCAATAGCAATATTGGAACATTCGATTTTACACTGGGGATAGGTTGGGGGTATTTAGGAACTAGAAATAACATATCTAATCCAACATGTAAGCTTTCTGAGAGTTTCTGCGAACGCCCTTCAGACACACTTGCCAGTGGAGGCACCACGAACCTAGATCGTGCTTTTAAAGGCTCAGCAGCTTTGTTCGGTGGGATAGAATATCAAACTCTACATTCCCCTCTTCGTTTGAAATTAGAATATGATAGCAACGACTATAGCGAAGACTTTCCAGCTGTAATGGCTGGTGTAGACATGTCCCCGCACACACCGTGGAACTTTGGAGTGCTCTACCGCCTAGGAATGGCCGATTTTCGTTTAAGCTATGAACGTGGAGACACGTTGGTCGCGGGCTTAACGCTAAACACTAATTTCAATGATATGCCATCATTCTGGCGAGACACACCAACCCCTGAAATGAAAGATAACCAGCCTGAAGAACTATCTGATGTTGACTGGGAACGTGTAACAGAAGATTTAGATAAAATTGCTGGTTACCAAAACACGCGCATTTATGTCGATGATAATACTGTAACTGTCGTTGGTGAGCAGAAGAAATATCGTGACCGTAACGAAGCACACGAAAAAGCCGCAGCTGTACTCCATAATGAAATGCCTGACGGTATTGATATCTATGCGATCAATGAACGTAACCGAGGCTTAATCAGTGAGCAAACTATTATTTCTAAAGAGAAATATCGCGACTTTGCTCAAGTCAATTATATCAACCCGAAAATAGAAGATACCACCTCCATAGCTACTACTAAGCCAACAGGAGAGCCTGTCTATGATGGATTTGAGCGCTTTGATTGGGGCTTTGCACCAAAGTTAGTTCAAACACTGGGAAGCGCAGAAGACTTTTATTTGTTTAGTATTGGCTTGAGTGGCAGTGCTTCTTATTGGTTAGCTGACAACCTAGAGATCGGTGGCTCACTGTACTGGGATTGGTATAACAACTACGATAAGTTTATCTATGTAACTCCACCTGATGGCACTACAGTTCCTCGTGTTCGCACCATGTTCCGAGCTTACCAAAATGAACATGCTGTAACCATGTCAAACCTACAATTGACTTGGTTCCAAGAGTATTCCAATACCATGGATCAGCAATTCTACGCGGGTTATCTGGAGAGCATGTTTGCTGGAGTCGGTACCGAGTTTCTTTACCGACCACAAGGAGCTAACTGGGCGATTGGCGCTGACGTCAACGTAATTTCTCAACGTGATCCACAAAGTTACTTCAGTGTTTACGATGAGAAATGGCAAAACGTGCCAGAATATGGACGTCCGTTCCAAGTTATTGATAAAGGATTCACTGGTTTTGTATCTGGTTACTACTACCCTCAATGGGAATTCCTGCAAGATTTGATGATCCAAGTCGATGTTGGTCAGTTCCTAGCTGGCGATGTTGGTACACAAATCAATGTTTCTAAGCAGTTCAAGAGTGGCGTAATTGCTGGCGCCTTTGCCTCATTTACAGACTTGTCTGCGGACGAATTTGGTGAAGGTAGCTTTACTAAAGGTTTCTACTTGTCGATTCCGTTTGACATCATGACCGTTAAGCCAAGTAACAATCGTGCGAACTTTAGTTGGCAGCCTCTTACTCGTGACGGAGGGCAGAAGCTCGGCCGCAAATACAGCTTAATTGAGTTAACCGACGAACGAAATCCTTGGTACCAAAGACCTAACCGTTCGGATGTGGAATAATAAAGTAATCAAGGGAGCTGCGGCTCCCTTTTTCATATCTAGATACTGAGTCATAGAAGACTAAAACCTATCTTCCTGCTTCCAATAGCGCTACTTTTCGTTTCTTGCTAGAATTCCTGAGAAAATTTTAATCTATGGTGGAAGTTCTATGATCATCGTAACTGGTGGCGCTGGCATGATCGGCAGCAACATTGTTAAAGCACTAAACGAAGCTGGTATTAACGATATCCTGGTTGTCGACAACCTAAAAAATGGAAAAAAATTTAAGAACTTAGTTGATCTGGACATCACAGATTACATGGATCGTGACGACTTTCTGACCCAAATTATGGCGGGCGATGATTTTGGTCCGATTGAGGCAATTTTCCACGAAGGTGCTTGCTCTGCAACGACTGAGTGGGATGGTAAGTACATGATGCTAAACAACTACGAGTACTCTAAAGAGCTGCTTCATTACTGTTTAGATCGCGAGATTCCATTCCTATACGCTTCTTCAGCAGCCACTTACGGCGATACAGATACTTTCGTTGAAGAACGCGAATACGAAGGAGCACTGAATGTATACGGTTACTCGAAACAGCAGTTTGATAACTACGTTCGTCGCCTATGGCAAGACGCTGAAGAACATGGTGAGACCCTTTCTCAAATCACCGGCTTCCGCTACTTCAACGTATATGGCCCACGTGAAGGCCACAAAGGTAGCATGGCATCAGTTGCGTTCCACCTAAACAACCAACTTAACGCAGGTGAAAATCCTAAATTGTTCGCGGGCAGCGAATCATTCAAACGCGACTTCGTTTACGTTGGTGATGTCTGTAAAGTAAACCTGTGGTTCTTAGAAAACGGCGTATCAGGCATTTTTAACTGTGGTACTGGCCGTGCTGAATCTTTTGAAGAGGTAGCAAAAGCAGTTATCAAACATCATGGCCAAGGCCAAATTGAAACCATCCCATTCCCTGAGCACCTAAAAGGCGCTTACCAAGAATTCACACAAGCGGATCTGACCAAACTGCGCACCGCAGGCTGTGATGTTGAATTCAAGACAGTTGCAGAAGGCGTTGCCGAATACTTGACTATCCAAAACCGTTAAGCCCCACAAGGTGGCAGAACCATAATCTGCCACCTTTACTCAAGTGTAATAGCCTGTATCATTCCTAACTATCTTTTTTCTCATTTAAACCACTTCGCCCGTACACGAATAGGTAACTAGACACGCCATGACCATAAAACGTGATGACTTCGACCCTAAAGCATATAACCCTGAGTTTAAGCGCCACTTTCTGTCGCCTAAGTACTGGGGCACGTGGTTAGGTGTTATCTTATTTTTACCTTTATCATTAATGCCACTAAGTTTACAAAAGTGGTTGGCGAAAACCATAGCCAAAAAACTGTCGAAATCCCACAAGGGGCCAGCTCACCGAGCGAGGGTTAACTTTGAGCTGTGTTTTCCGGAAAAGTCGTTCCAAGAACGTGAAGCTTTGATAGAAAAAACACTCTACACAGCGGCCATGTTCTTTTTTCGCTTCGGGTTACTAAGTTTACGCTCACCAAAGTGGCTTCAGAACCGTTGCCAAATTCGCGGCCTAGACATTTTACGACAGCACATTGATAACAACGAAAATGTGATTTTAATGGTTCCCCACTCTTGGGCAATTGATGTGCCTGCTATCTTGCTCGCTTCAATGGGAATGCCAGTTTCTGCAATGGCGAAGAAACAAAAGAATGATGTTGCTGACTGGCTGATGCACAAGCAAAGAGTCCAATACGGTGGCCGTGTTTATGAACGCTCAGGTGGCATTAAGCCTTTTCTAAAATCCATTCGAGATGGCTATGTGGGGTATTATCTACCCGATCAAGATCACGGCCCAGAGCATAGTGTGTTCGTAGATTTCTTTGCTACACGTAAAGCAACGCTACCTGGTTTAGGCAAAATAGCGAAACTATCACGCTCAAAAGTACTGCCTCTATTTGCGTCGATGAACACTGAAGATGGTACGTTTGATATTGAGATTTTACCAGCGTTTGAGCTGGATAAAGGCGAAGAGCAAGATGCTCGTACCTGTAATGAAGCCATTGAATATTTTGTCGGTGATAAACCCGAACAATATATGTGGGTACTGCAGTTGCTGCACTCTCAAGAAGACGGCAATAACTATTACAATTTGTTTAAACCAAGATATAACAGCGACTGGAAAGTGCAGTGAAAGTATTTGTCGTAAGCTTGGCTCGATCGCTGGATCGCCGAGAACGTATTGAAGAAAAGTTAAAACAACAAGGCATTACGTTTGAATTTTTTGATGCCGTAGATGGCTCTGTTAACAGTTTTCTTCATTCAGAAAAATGTCGTCCAACCATTACTCTACGCCGCAAAGGGTATCAATTAAAAACTAGTGAAGTCGCCTGTTTTGCAAGCCATTACGAGTTGTGGGTTCGCTGTATTGAGCTTGATGAACCGATCGTCATCTTAGAAGACAACGTCGACCCCGTAGAGGGGCTAAAGCAAGTACTCGAACATACCCTTCCATTGACTGCTAATTATGACTACATCAAGTTGTCTGCCACTCAGAAGCGTGTATTCACCCCAATCGTACCTATTGATGATAATCATATGCTAGGGGGCTACTCTGCTGGAACTTGTGGTACCACCGCTTATATCGTCACACCTAAAGCAGCCTCAAAGTTTGTTATGCATGCTCAAGAGTTTATTGAACCAGTCGATGACTACATGGAAAAACCATGGAAACATGGTGTTCAAGTTTACAGCGTGTCTCCAGATCTTTTTACTAGAGCTGAGATTGCTTCGACGATTGGTGGTAAAAGAAAAGATAAATCCAAAATGACTCTTGCGAATAAAATATACGCTGAACTTTTTAGAACTTATGAGTCAATTTTGAAATTCCTATACTGGAAAAACAAAGCATGAAGATTTTAGTCATTGGCCCTGCGTGGGTCGGCGATATGGTAATGTCGCAATCGTTATATATCGTATTAAAGCAACGTCATCCAGATAGCCAAATTGACGTTATCGCTCCAGGATGGTGTAAACCGATTCTTGAGCGTATGCCAGAAATCCACCAAGCGATTGAAATGCCTATCGGTCATGGTGAGTTTAACTTATTAGGCCGCAGGGAAATTGGTAAATCATTACGTGAAAAGCAATATGACCACGCCTATATCTTGCCTAAGTCAGCGAAATCAGCACTGATCCCATGGTTTGCCAACATTCCTCTTCGTACTGGCTGGAAGGGAGAAATGCGCTATGGTTTATTAAATGACTTACGCCCTAACATGAAGTCTTTTCAGTACATGGTAGAGCGCTATGTAGCGTTAGCTTATCCAAAAGCAGAAATGGTGGACTCTAATTCTCTTGGCGGGCTTGAAATCTTACCTCGCCCACGCCTTGCAATCAACGCGGCAGAGCAACAAGCCACGCTCAAAAAGTTCAACTTAACGCAAGACCAACCAATCATTGGACTGTGCCCAGGAGCAGAGTTTGGTCCTGCCAAAAAATGGCCCGAAACACACTACGCTGAAGTTGCGACGCAAATGGCTCGATCTGGGCATCAAATCTGGTTGTTTGGTTCTCAAAAAGACTTAGAGACTTGTAACAATATCCGCGCACTTGTCCCGACGCAATTCCATGAGAACATTCATGTTCTAGCAGGCCAAACCAGCTTAATTGAAGCGGTCGATCTACTTGCTGCATGCAAGACTGTTGTCGCGAATGACTCAGGCTTAATGCATGTGGCTGCTGCGGTTGGTTGTAATGTTGTTGCCGTGTATGGCTCAACTTCACCGAAGTACACCCCCCCACTCGCAGAAAAAGTGGAGATTGTTCATACCGATATTGATTGTCGCCCTTGTTTTCAGCGTGAATGTCAATACAAACACCTTAAGTGCTTGACAGAACTTTCGCCTAAGCAAGTGCTAGATAGTATCCAAAAACTTGACGCCATTACGATAAGCTCATGTTAGTTCGTATTGTTTATACCTTACTACTCGCTCTAGCGTCACCGCTGCTTTTATTTGGTTTGTACAAGAGCAAACCAAATAAGCCTAAGTTCGGCTCTCGCTGGAGAGAGCACTTTGGCATAACTCCCAAGCTAAAAAGCAACGACAAACCTATTTGGATACATGCCGTATCTGTTGGTGAAAGCATAGCAGCAACACCTTTAATCAAAGCCCTTAAGGAACAAAACCCCGAACAATCTATTCTAGTTACTACAACAACAAGTACCGGAGCTGAACAGATTGCTAAGTTGGGTGATTTAGTTGAACACCGCTATATGCCAATTGACTTTGGGTTCGCTATCAAAGGTTTTCTTAAAGCAGTGCAACCAAAACAGATGTTGATCATTGAGACTGAGCTGTGGCCAAACACGCTTCACAATGTTCACAAAGCGGGTATCCCTATAACTGTCGTGAATGCGCGCCTATCTGAAAAATCGTGTAAGAACTACGCCAAAATACAGCGGCTTTTTAACCAACTTCATCCATGCCTAACTCAAGTACTCTGCCAAACAGCTTCAGATGCAGAGCGCTTCGAACGACTAGGCGTCGAGAAAAAGAAACTATCCGTAACTGGCTCTATTAAGTTCGATATTCAAATATCAGAGCAAGTGAAACAGCAAGGACAGCAGCTTCGTACTCAGCTTGGAAACGATCGTCCGATTTGGATTGCAGCTAGCACCCACAAAGGCGAGGACGAACAGGTATTAGATGCACATAGACAAGTTTTAAAATCTCATCCAAATGCTTTACTCGTTTTGGTTCCTCGCCATCCAGAACGATTTGATGATGTATTCACGCTTTGCCAACAGCAAGGCTTTAGCACTGTTCGCCGCACTTCAATGCATGCAGTAGGGACAAATACTCAAGTATATCTCGGCGATACAATGGGTGAGATGCTAACTTTGATGGGTGCTGCGGACATCTGCTTTATGGGCGGCAGCTTGGTTGGAGATAAGGTTGGTGGACACAATGTATTAGAGCCTGCTGCTTTGGGCGTCCCTATTATCAATGGTCCAAGCTTCTTTAACTTCAAAGAAATCGTACATAAAATGAAGCAGAACAACCTCATCAAAATTGTGAAAAATGAGGATGAACTGGCAAGAGCTATCATGGCTCTAATTAAAGACGTCGCAGCTCATGAGCGCATCACGTCAGAGCTTGTTCATTTTATTTTAGCAAACTCAGGCTCCTTACAACGTACCGCCACAGCCACCTCTTCTATCTAAAAAAGCCGAGTATTAACTCGGCTTTATTTTAAGCTTTAGTTTTAAACCAACGCTTTATTTTCTTTAGGTAGTGTTTTTTCGATTTTTTCAGATATATACCTAAAAAGCATGTCCAATACTTATAGTGATAGATCTTGTTCAAACCAAGAATACGGATTTTATATTGTTCAAACTCTCGGTCTTCTGCCATTGGGTCTTTTGCTTGCTGGAGACTCCAAGAGCCCTCATGCATGCTACGATAAACCGACATTTTTTCAGGGAGGTACCAGGCGCCTTGCTCGATACTATTGATAATCTGCAACACAGAGTGCTCGCCATAAAGCTTGAAAAAGTCTTCATGTTGATAAATTAGGTCAAAAAACGGCTCTTTTCTAATAAACATCGATGCCATAGGCATAGTGTCTCCGCCCTTCTTAATGACATACTGATAAGATATTTTCTTTTCTAAATCGCCTTGGTATCCGTATTTCTTGTCAACCAACTGGTCTTTTAGCAAAGTCAAAGAAGGATGAAAACAAGCATTAATATCCTTATGGCTTGCCAAAGCTTCAAGCTGTTTTTGAAGCTTGTTGTCATCAACCCAATAGTCATCACCTTCACAAAAAGCTATGAACTCCCCATCAACATGAGGCAACATGTTAAAAAGTACAGCTGATGATCCTTTAGAATATATATTTTCCTCTGGATAAATTCTCTTTATTTGGCATTTCCCAGAATACTCATTAAAAACTCTATCGATAATTTTTCGACTATTGTCAGGAGAGCAATCATCATGTATAAGCAACTCGTATTCAAAGTCTACTGTCTGATTAAGTATAGATAAAAGTGTCTGCTCAATATATTTTTCGTGATTATAGCAAGTACAAATAACCGAGACTTTGGTGGACATTTTATTCCTCTGTCTTCTACTTTATTTAATTAAGAAGAGTTATATCTTTTTAGCAGGATTACCTAGAACAGTGGTATTTGACCTCACTTTGGTAAATACGACAGACCCCATGCCAACTGTCGCATCATCTGCTACTTTAACTTTAGGGTGGATAGTTGCTCCGGAGCCAATCAATACTCGCTCACCAACTTCTACATAACCATTGATAGTATTGCTTCCTAGTAAAGAGGTATAGCAACCAATTTTGACATCATGTCCAATAGCACAATTACAGTTGATAAGCGAAAAGTCACCAATAACTGCACCAGGAGAGATGCTGCAGTTTGGGTTAATAATTACACCTTCACCTATTAAAGAGAATGGGCTTAACACAACACTAGGGTGAATAAACGAGATAGCATTACCGCCTTTATCTTTTAGCATTTCGGCAATACTAGCGCGAGCATAACCTTCCCCTCCAAATGCCAAAATAAAATCAAACTGTTCAAGATCATCTAGCATGGAGATTGATTTTACTTCGTGACCATAAAATGTTGTTCCTGATACAAAATATTCGTCAGTCACACAAAAGCACAAGAAACGTTCACGAATATCATTTACATCTTGTATCCAGCTGTACACTTCCGCAGCTAGACCACTAGCTCCAAATATAATAATTGGATTAGACATTATTTATCCCTGTTCAATCTCGATTTTTTCAACGTGTATTTTTAACAAGCCAAACTCATCATTTATCACGATGCTACTTTCGCTACTATTTACAGATTTATCGCTTGGTTCATCAATAAACTGATAAGCACGTACAGAGTATCTATCACCATCATTATCAATTAGAGCCTTAGGAAAAACTTTAAATAGTCCATAATCTAATGCTCTCAATATGCGATAGTTCTCAAGCGTTGATTGTTTTATATCTAGCCAGCCATTTCCGGGAATATCTTTGGACAGGTACAGATAGTCATACCTCAATGGCTGTTTAGCCAAGCAAGGAGTACTTCCTGTTTGCAACAATTCATCAATTACGTTTGAAAAGGCTTCCAGTCCGGCATGCATACATTTATGAGCGACCTGATATGCTTTGTCATGCTTATCAACTAACACGTCCGAAAAAGCAATAGCCTCACCAGTATCTACACCTTCATCAACATAATGCCAAGTGACACCTGTTTTTTCTAATTGATGAAAAATAGCCCAACTAGGTGCGTTTCTTCCTCGTAAATTTGGTAAAAGTGCATTATGAAAATTGATAATAGTTACATTCTTTAAAGTCAGTAACTTCCCTTTAAAAAGGTAGTTATTATTCGCACTGATGATTAATGTATTACCAGATAGCCACCTGAGTAACGAAGACTCGATTTCTTCTTTCGTATGCTTAAATTGATATGCGACGTCGTGTTTTTGCGCAAATGACTCAAGAGTAGAAAAAGGTTGCATCTCTGTCTGTAACAATTTCAGCGTCACATCATATTGAAGAAGCTTGGAAGCTACGTCTTGAGCTATCTTACCAAAACCGATCACGATTACGGTTTCAAACTTTAATTTAGACACTGCGCCCTCCATCAATCACAAGATCTAAACCAGTCACCCAGCGAGACGCTCTGCTACTCAAAAAATAACAGGCCTCTGCAACATCTTCAGGTTTGCCTAAACCTAAAGGATATAGGTTATGTAACTTTTCAAGCGCTGCTTCGCCCAAATCAACCGCTACATCTTTTGTGTGCTTGGTCTCAACCCACCCAGGCGAAACGGTATTTACTCTGATTTTACGCGGAGCTAATTCTCTAGCCATTGATTTACTTGCAGAAATCAATGCACCTTTTGCTGCAGAATAAGCAACTAATCCTGGCTCACCAACGAAATGGGCAATGCTAGAAATCAGTGTAATACTTCTATCCTGAGACTTATCTGAATACAAAGCATTCGAAAAAAGCTGGCAAAGGAGCAAGTGACTATTCACATTCGTTTGCATAGTCAAAAGAAGCTCTTCATCCGATACTAACTTCAACGGCAAGATTTTATGGTAGCCCGCAGCACAGATAAGATCTGTAACTTTACCTTGCTCAGTAACGATCTTTTTCAACAGCGGTTTTAATGATGAAGGAGACTTCAAATCCCAAACATAAGCGGCAGAGGAATCTTTTCCTAAAGATTCCTCTGCGATTTTAAGGCTCTCTTTATTACGTCCAAGAAGGATCACAAAGTTTCCCTCTTGAACATGTTTGTGAGCAATACTCAAGCCAATGTCTGAAGTCGCTCCTGTGATAAGAACTTTTCTTTTCATCGAAATTACTGAGGAAGTAGCTCGAGCAATTGACCCACAGTTTTTCGTTCGATTAAATCACCGTGCCCAATTTCTACTTGATATTCATCTGCGAATAAAGTGATAAGAGACAATTGGGCTAAAGAGTCCCACTCTCCCGTTTCTTGATATTCAAAATCAGGAGTTAGCTCTTCTACTTCCAACTCAAGGATCTCAGCTAGTTCTTCCAAAAAAACAGTCATTTATACATCCAACTTAATTAGTTTACATAGTGTAAGTTCATTGAGATCAACCAAGGTCGCCCCCCAACTCAGACCTACACCAAAGCCTGATAATAGTGCTTTTTTACCCTCAAAGCCCGAATTCTTCATCCAAGATGATAAAATCGACATTGGAACAGTTGCGGACGAAGAGTTACCATAAATAGTCACTACCTCTGAAGGTAACTGCTCTTCCGTTACCTTCAGTGCTGAACGGAAACGATCCAAGATAAACTTATTTGCTTGATGAAAGAAAAAGTAGTCAATCTCTTCTGGTTTTGTGTTCGTTTCAATAAACTCTTTAATAAAATTTATTACCGTTGTTTGAGTAAACGTAAAAACGTCTCTACCTTGCATGACCAAGTGTTCAGAGCAACGCCAATTCCCTTCTTCGTCCTCGGCAAGAGTGGCAGTATCAGACGTACAAGGGTGTACCATACCACCTGATGGGATCATTAGAGCTTTCGCTCCTTTACCATCATGTTTGATCTCAAGAGGAGCCTTCACATTTTCCGCTCTTTTTTCTATTAAAGAGATAGTAACTGCATCCCCAATAAGAGGGTATGAATTACGATCTTTTAAAGAAACCTTACGGCTTAAAACATCACCAGCAATTAGCAAAACTTTTTGCGCATCACTATTACGAATTAAGCTCGAAGCTTCAAACAAACCTCGAATATAACCGTTGCAACCATCGTTGATGTCCATGCAATAACAATCGGTTTTAAAGTCAAAAGCACCATGTACTATCGAAGCCGTTGATGGAATAGGGTAATCAGGGGTTTGAGTTACCACCAAAATTCCATCCACATCCTGATAGTCGCACCCAAGAGTGGTTGACAGGTCCTCAAACAAAGGAAAAATCATATCAGTGAGCGCCGTTTCTTTTGAAACAACATGATGTTGATTGTATCCCATTAGCTTCTTCAGCTTTTTAGAGCTCTGCTCTGTGTGTGAGTAGTTTTTTATCTCATCATCAAAGTAAGAAATATGCTTTGGGACGGCTGCGATTATCCCTTTCAGCGAGATATTGCCAATGTCACTTTTCATAAGTTAACCTTGAATCTTTTTAAGATACTCACCAATAACATGCGGCGAAACAAAATTCTCAGGAACCAAACCTTCACCAGGGATTGAAATAGCTAGCTGAGCTTCGATCTCACTTACTAGGACTAACAAATCAAAAGAGTCCAACAGACCTGACTCAAAAAGTTCAGTATCTTTAGCAAACTCATGTTCTGGTTTCATTGTGGTTAGGATTGCTATAATTTTTTCACACATACTACTATTTAACCTTTACAAATTCTTGTAGCGCTTTCTCTGAAAAAGCTTTTCTATTTAACTTACCATTTGGCGTAAAAAGCATTTCTTGTACAAAGCCAATCTTGCTTGGAATCATGTACTTTGGTAAACGTTTCGTCAGTGCAACTTTAAGCTCAACTTCACTCATTGAACTACTGCATTGAACAAAAGAATAAAGCACTTTATCTTCTGATAAATAACCAACAACACACTGTTCGACAGCATCTAGCTCCATGATCTGAGACTCAATTTCACCAAGTTCTATACGATAGCCATTGTGCTTAATCTGGAAGTCTTTTCTACCAATATAATAAATTAAACCATCAACAAGTCTAACCAAGTCTCCGGTACGATAGATCATATCAATGTATTTATCTTGAAGAGGGTTTTGACAAAATACCTCTTCTGTTTTTTCTGAGTTAGCCCAATAACCAAGCGCTAAGCTAGAGCCTCGAACGCACAATTCACCTTCATCATTACGCTGGTCGTTTTCATCTAGGATTAAAATGCCTGAGTTATGGCAAGGTATCCCTATAGGTAAGCTATCCCCGTCCCAGTCTGACGGCACATCATAGTAGGTGCAATCAACGGTAATTTCTGTTGGTCCGTACAAGTTAGAGTAATGAGCATTAGGATGCTTATCTAACCAGTACTTAATCGTCTTCGCTGGCATAACTTCCCCAGCAAAAAATACATTCTTCAAGCATGGCAATTGAAACTGATCAAGTAACTTAAGATTCGCAATATTTACAAGCAATGAAGGAACCCAGAAGATCGTTGTTATTGCTTTTTCTTTTAAGTATTCAAGTGTTTTCTGAGGAAAAATAAACACGCTTTCAGGGATAACATGCAATTCTGCCGCATTAGACAACGCCAAATAGATGTCTAAAGTCGAGTTATCAAAGAATAGTGGTGCTTGACTACCAATAATATCAACATTGCTCACTTTATAGGCAGAATTAGCCCAGTCAATATAATCAATAATACTAGAGTGGCAAATAGTGACACCTTTTGGTGTGCCAGTAGAGCCTGAAGTAAAAATTATATAGCATGGATCTTTATCAATAACGGTTTGATTAAACTTTTCGATATCAACCCAAATCTCTTGCATAGGTAGCTTAGATGCCGGTATTTCATCGATATTAATAGTTGAAATTGGATTATCTAATTCTAATGAATTTAATAAATTTCGTGACGTTTCATCATAAAGAACAAGACAATCTTGAAGGTTAGATAAGATCTTTAATAGTCGTTCTTTAGGTGAGTTAATGTCTACGGGACAGTAAATCCCTCCAGCCATTGTCGCAGAAAAGATCATGGAGAGTGCATTTACAGATTTTTTCGCAAACACAACAATCGGCTTGTTTAAACTTCCCAGCTGTCTTAGTTGCAATGAGATAGCATATGACTTTGCTGTACTTTCTGCATAAGTCAAAGAGTGGCTCGAATCCGAAACACAAATATTTTCTGGGTGTTTCATCGACGATGCTTGTAGATATTTCAGGATGCTGTTTCTCATCTTATATTCTCTTTTTGCAACCAATCATGATTTTTTAAGTATTTGTTTTATCTTGTTTACCATTGATTCACACAAATCAAAATATATAGGCAAGCATAAGATCCTTTTACTAGTCGAGCGACTAACTTCACATGGAGCTCCTTCATGACCATAACTATCAACAAGATCTAAACTTGGATAAAAGTACCTTCTTGGAAAGATATTATTCGCTTCCAAATTAGCCTTAGCTCTAAGTAATGACGGCTCCGAATCAAACACAATTGGTACATACGCACCATTAGGTTTTGAGCTATCCAACCAATGTTGCATTTGGAAAACATCAGAAAGGTGAGTTTGATAACTTTGCCATAAGCCTCTTCGCTTAGTCATGATACTTTCTATATCATCTAGAACGCAGTGACCCATAGCGCCTTCAAACTCATTCATCTTGGCATTGGTTCCAACACCTTCTATTGAATCCGGTCCCGTTATTCCAAAGTTAATCATAGTGCGTACTTTAGCTGCTAGCTCATCACATTGCGTAATCACAGCTCCACCCTCTATCGTGTGGAATAACTTTGTAGCATGGAAACTTAATGTACTTATATCACCGTGCGTTAATACACTTTCTTTATTTAGATCCACACCAAAAGCATGAGCGGCATCATAGATAACTTTTAAACCGTGCTTGTTTGCTATAGCTTGAATCTCATTGACTTTACATGGATTACCAAACACGTGCACCGGTACTATTGCAGACGTTTTTTCTGTAATAAGATCTTCAATTAAATCAGGATTTATATTAAAGGTATCACTTTCAATATCACAAAAAACGGGTGTTAAGTTTTCCCAACTAAGCGTGCTTGTAGTCGCAGCAAAAGAGAAAGGTGTTGTGATCACCTCTCCTGTAAGATTTAATGCCTTATAAGCAACCTGAAGTGCTAATGAGCCATTTGCAACCAATATAACATGCTTAACACCAAGATACTCAGCTAGTCGAGATTCTAAATCCTTAACGAGAGGACCACTATTGGTCAACCAACCGCTCTCGTACACACGATCAACATATTGTTTATACTTATCTTTTGACGGTAGATATGGTTTTGTTACAGGAACAATTTCATTGCTCATCATTTAATATCTCATTGCAACTAACGAGTAGTGCTATTTTTGTTCGGTGATTAACTCGGAAAGGTAACGTCCGTAATCATTTTTTTGCATCGGTTTTGCAATAGATAGTAGCTGGTCCCTTGTTAACCACCCATTGCGCCACGCAATCTCTTCTAAACAGGCAACTTTCAGGCCTTGAACATTCTCAATGGTTTGAACAAACGAAGAGGCTTCATGCAGGCTTTCATGTGTTCCAGTATCTAACCAAGCAAAACCTCGCCCTAGTAATTGAACATTCAGGTCACCTTGCTCAAGGTACATCTGGTTTAGCGTCGAAATCTCTAACTCACCACGAGCTGAAGGTTTAACTTTTTTTGCCAATTCGACGACTCGGTTATCATAAAAATACAGCCCAGTGACAGCATAATTGGATTTAGGCTTTACTGGTTTTTCTTCAATTGAAATCGCCTGCATATTGGCATCAAATTCTACAACGCCAAATCGCTCAGGATCTTTAACCTGATAACCGAATACCGTCGCACCACGGCTCTTCATCGCAGCTTGCTGAAGAATAGGAGTGAACCCCTGCCCATAAAAGATGTTGTCACCCAGCACTAAACATACTGAGTCATCGCCAATGAATTCTTCGCCAATGATGAAGGCTTGGGCTAAGCCGTCTGGGCTTGGCTGAATCGCGTATTGCAACTCAATGCCAAACTCTGAACCATCACCTAATAGGCGCTGGAAACCCTCCTGGTCTTCTGGCGTGGTGATGATCAAGATTTCACGAATACCCGCAAGCATGAGTACCGACAACGGGTAATAAATCATTGGTTTGTCATAAACCGGCAGTAACTGCTTAGAGACACCGCGTGTTATAGGGTAAAGGCGAGTGCCCGAGCCACCTGCTAAAATAATGCCTTTCATTATTCGCCCGCTCCTAATCGCTCTAAACTGTATGAACCATCAAGCACGCGTTGCCACCATTGCTGATTATTGAGGTACCATTCCACGGTTTTGCGAATACCGCTTTCAAACGTTTCTTCTGGCGTCCAGCCAAGCTCTTGAGCGATCTTGGTGGCATCAATTGCGTAGCGCACATCATGACCAGGGCGATCTTTGACATAAGTGATCAAAGATTCATAAGACTCGACCCCGGCCGGTTTTTCTGGACGCAACTCTTCAAGCAAAGCACAAATGGTTTTCACCACTTCGATGTTTGCTTTTTCGTTATGGCCACCAATGTTGTAGGTTTCACCGACTTCACCTTCGTTGACCACTTTGTACAGCGCGCGAGCATGATCTTCCACGAACAGCCAATCTCGGATTTGCATACCATCGCCATACACAGGCAGCGGCTTGCCGTCGAGGGCATTTAAAATCATCAGAGGGATCAACTTCTCTGGGAAGTGGTACGGGCCATAGTTGTTTGAGCAATTGGTGACAAGTGTCGGTAAACCATAAGTACGTTGCCAAGCGCGAACCAGATGATCGCTCGACGCTTTAGATGCGGAATATGGGCTACTCGGCGCGTATGAAGTGGTTTCGGTGAACAAATCATCCGTCCCCTCTAAATCGCCGTACACTTCGTCCGTAGAAATATGATGAAAACGGAATGCCGATTGGCGCGCTTCATCTAGGCTCGACCAATATTGACGGGCCGCTTCGAGCAGATGGTAAGTGCCCATCACGTTGGTCTCAATAAAAGCAGCAGGACCATCAATAGAACGATCGACATGAGATTCGGCGGCCAAATGCATCACCCTATCGGGTTGATGCTCTGAAAAAACGCGGTCTAGTTCAGCTCGGTCACAGATATCCACTTGCTCGAAGTAGTAACGTTCACTATCTGAGACATCAACCAGTGACTCTAGATTCCCTGCGTAGGTCAGTTTATCTAAATTGATAACGGTATCTTGGGTGTCACGAATGATATGTCGGACAACAGCTGACCCAATGAAGCCTGCTCCACCGGTTACTAATATTTTCATTACAAATGTTACCTACGTTAATTTGTGTGCCATCAGATACACATGAATACTTTATGATTATTGTAGTTTATAGACTCACTCGAGCATCGTTAGACTCAAGAGGGCTTACTTAGAGCAATTAATGCAAAATAATAAAAAACTCAATTAAGATTGAGAAGCATAACCGTCCTGCAAATGCTCAAAATCGGATTCTTGCCAAATAATCTGTCGCTTTAAACGCTCTTTATTAAATGAACGCAGGAGTCTACTTAGATTTTGATCTTTCCAGTCACCAGAAGTTTCAAAACGACACTTATCAAAATCGATAATCCATACCTTATCTTTGTCGTCGATCAAGATATTATGGATATTCAAGTCGGTATGGTTAACGCCAACCTGATGCATCTTGGCAATTTCTTGCCCTATTTTCTGATACATTTCTGCCGATAAAGACTGTTCTTGCAAGATACTAACCAGATCTCTGGCGTTTGGGATTCGCTCACTTAGTAAATCAGCTTGATAGAAGAACCCTGACTTTACGGCTCTTGCTGCAATTGGACGAGGAACGTGCACTCCAGCCTCGATTAGCGCCAATAAAAGCTGAAACTCTTGCGCACAACGGGTGTTATCCCAGCCAGAGAACCAATAATGATCGTTAACCAACTTCCCAAACAAACCGCCACGACGGTAATGGCGCAGTGCTGCTTGCATGTTCTCTAGTTGGATAAACCAAGTCGTGCCTCGCCCCGTCGCACTGCCAACCACCTTGTCTAAGGACTGCCAGTATTCCGCATCAAATATCGGTTGGCTAGGGTCTGTAACGATCTCGTCATCAAACCAGATCATTTGGTTGTTGTTTTGATACTGTTGAGTCACGCGCTTACCCTCTAGCCGAAATATCGGCTGGCTAATATATACAACCAAGTAAATCCGGCGAACGCCAATGCAACCATAACGGCAGCAGAGCCTATGTCTTTAGCTCGACCACTGAGTTCATGCCGCTCAATACCGATACGATCAACCACAGCCTCAATAGCTGAATTCACAAGCTCTACAATCAAGACTAACACCACGACCCCGATCATTAAGATACGCTCAACCATGCCGACATCCACTAACCAAGCCAAAATCACAGCGATACTCAACAGAGCCAACTCTTGTCGAATGGCGGCTTCATGCTTAAAAGCCGCTTTTAATCCTTGGATCGAATAACCCGTCGCGTTAACGATGCGCTTTAGCCCGGTATTACCCGGTTTGCCAGATTCTTGCGATTGATGCGGTGTTATCTTTGACATTGCAGAACACTTATCAGTACTTAGCTATATTCGAGCCGTGTATTTTACATTTATTGGGGATGTCTGCATAATTTACCTGCCTCTATTCATCGAATCAGACAATAATTATGTTCACTTCTGCCCCATCGTCATTATGCATCTTGCGTTTGTCCGCTATTGGAGACGTTTGCAATACCATCGCCACCGTTCAAGCTGTTCAGAAACACTGGCCTTCGACTCAGATTACTTGGATAACGGGTAAACTTGAAGCCCAGTTATTAGCCGCCATTGATGGCGTAGAAGTGATTGTTTTTGATAAAAAAGCGGGACTCGATGGCTACAAATCGCTTTGGCGACAGCTGAAAGGCAGAGAGTTTGATGCGCTATTGCATATGCAGTACGCGATTCGAGCGAGTGTCGCAACGTTGGGCATTAAAGCAAAATACAAACTTGGTTTCTCTTCTGATAGAAGCCAAGATTTTCAGACGCTATTTACCAATGTCAAAGTGCCTTCCCCGCAATCTCTGCATGTCGCAGATGGCTTAATGGCCTTTGCCCATCAAATTGGAGTACCAAAGGCAGAACTGGACTGGGTACTTTCTTATTCAGATCACGACCAAGCTTGGGCAGAGTCTCATATTTCTCGTAATAAACCTAACCTGCTGATTGTGCCTGGTGCGAGCAAAGCTTATAAAAACTGGAACGCGGAAGGTTATGTGGAGGTGATTCATCACGCCAGAGCTAAAGGCTGGAACGTGATGCTGGCAGGTAGCCCAGCTCAAGTTGAACTGGATTTGGCTGAAGCCATTCAATCTCGCTTGGAAGAACCGTGTCTAAATTTAGTTGGACAAAGTTCAATTCTGCAAATGCTTGCGTTAATAGATAAGGTTGAAATGGTCATCGCCCCCGATACCGGACCAGCACACATGGCGAATGCCATGAAAACGCCAATCATCGGGCTCTATGCACACCATAATCCGCTGCGAGTAGGACCTTACCGTTATCTAAAATACGTTGTCTCAGTGTATGAAGAAACGATCTTTGCGGAAACAGGTAAAAACAGTCACGAGTTAAGCTGGCGAACTCGCGCTAAAGATGAAACGGCAATGAACCGCATTACCAGCACTCAAGTAATGAGCATGTTCGATCAAGTCTTAGAAGATTTGTATCCTCAATACCAGTAAACTTACTGTCTTGATTTGTTAAGAAGGAAATGACCTTGTCCAAACCAACCTTAGCCGTTGCCTTAATTGTAAAAAATGAAGAGAAGCACTTACAAGCTTGTCTAGACACAGTAAAAGATTGGGTCGATGAGATTGTCCTTCTAGACTCGGGCAGCACCGATCGCACCGAAGAAATCGCCCGACAATACACAGATAAGTTTTACACCAACCTAGATTGGCCAGGTTTCGGTAAACAACGCCAACTTGCGCAGCAATACGTTACGGCAGACTACGTTTTATGGCTTGATGCGGACGAACAAGTCACTCCAGAGCTAAAAGAAAGTATCTTACACGCGGTATCAGCCAATAAGCCGAACGTTTTATACAAACTTAATCGACTAAGCTCAGCGTTTGGTAAGTTCATCTACAATTCTGGTTGGTCTCCAGACTGGATTGTGCGCTTATATCGCACCGAATATACGCAATATAATGATTCGCTCGTTCATGAAAAAGTTGATGAGAAAAACTATCAAACTGAAAAACTGGATGGTCGACTGCATCACTACACTTACGAGCACCTTCATCATTACATCAATAAAACCACTGGCTACCTCAAGTCCTGGACGGATGAACGTGAAGGTAAAAAGAAAGCGGGTTTAACGACCGCTATCGTTCACGCTCTTGCTAGCTTTTTGAAGATGTATGTGCTCAAACGAGGCTTCCTTGATGGCAAACATGGTTTCATTCTAGCTTGGCTAAGCATGCACTCTACTTTTGTAAAATATATCGATCTCTACTTACGTGAACAGGCAAAAAAATCATGAAAACGACTTTAATTATCACCACTTACAACTGGAAAGAAGCATTAAAAGCGGTGTTAGAAAGCGTGAAACGTCAAACCGTTTTGCCTGATGAAGTCATCGTTGCAGATGACGGTTCTCGAGACGATACCAAAGCAATGATCGACCAACTGCGTGACGGCTTTCCCGTACCACTTATTCATAGCTGGCACGAAGATAATGGCTTTCAACTTTCAATGAGCCGCAACCGTGCTATCGCAAAAGCATCAGGTGACTACCTCATCATGATTGATGGCGATATGGTGTTGTCTCAAACGTTTATTGAATCACATAAACAAGTCGCAAAGCCAAATTGGTTTGTGCAGGGTGGACGTGTGTTAACGGATGAAAACTGCAGCAAGGCCATCATGGAAAACGGCTTAGTGCCTTCTATCTTCAGCAAAGGCATTCGCAATCGTAAAAACTGCATCACCAACGCTTTGCTATCGAAATGGTTCTCTTACGAGCGCAATAACGATAAAGCCACTCGCGGTTGCAACATGGCGTTTTGGCGACAAGATGTCATCGAGGTGAATGGCTTCAACCAAGATTTTGTTGGATGGGGACGCGAAGACAGCGAGTTTGTTCATCGCATGTTGAATGCGGGTAAGTCACGTCTTTACCTAAAATTCGCAGGTGTAGGCTACCACTTGTACCACGTAGAAAACTCTCGTGCGTCACTCGGACAAAATGACGAGATTTTAGAGAACACCATTAAAAACAAGCTTAAACGCTGTGAGAATGGTGTTGATCAATTTATAGAAGCTTAAGATTATAAAAAGGGGCGTTTCGCCCCTTTTTTATTGTTGCTGAGATAAAGCGAAGTACTTATCGGCAACCATCAATGAGATCAAACGCTCTTTACGTTTATCTTTGAACAGCTCAACCCACTGGTGCGCATTTTCAATGATCGCTAATGCTTCTTGCTCATTCGCTAGATAATAGTCCATCTTTTCGGGCAAATCCGAATAGTCATCCTTCACTTCAACATAGTGGACACCAGCCTCTAACTTACCTTCCATAAACCAAGTCTCATATTTTGGCTTTGACATAATAACCAAGGAGTTAGACGACATAGCCCACTTAAGGTTGGTGGCCACATCATTGCCTTCTATACACAACAAGAACTTGTATTGAAGTTGCTCCTCAATGCTCATAAAGCCTTTTTCCCAAGGCTGCCCTTCTACCGGGCGGGTCTGGCCAATGTTGCATTGCGGATGGTTGTAGAACGCATGAATCACCTTTTGACGATGAGGCTGAAAACCCACACCACGCCAAGCGACCATGTCCTTTTTATCTTGATAGCGAACAGGATCATCAACAAATTTAAAATGACGAACTTGGTTGAGTTTCAATACCACTGAATTTTGGTTGCTACCAAAAATAGGGCGGCTTTTTATAAAGCTCGGTACATTGGGAATGTGTGTAACATCACCGTTGATGTAGTTAAACGCAAAACTGGAAGGGAAATAGCGTACAACTTGGCGAAGATCGAAAAAATACGTCCAACCTTTCGTTTTTTTGAATGTATCGACAGTCGCGTAACTTTGTTCTCGGCTATCGACTGAAAACGGCGTTTCACACTTGTTGTAATAGTTCACCCGCTCAAGGCAGAGTTGCTTCTCGGCTTCAGTTAAATTCGAAAGTAAACGCTTTGCTTGTGCTCGATATACAAAACGAGGGATAAGTATCGAGAGAGCGTTTGAGAAATAATAAGGGAATTTACTGTCTTTCATTCAGTTTTTCCCCAATCGCGATGGCTACTGGCTTGGGAACGAACTGATCGATACTTCCGCCATGAATGGCCACTTCTCTCACGATAGTCGACGATAGAAATGCAAACTCTTCTTCAGGTGTCAAAAATACACTTTCGATACCTGGTAATAGCTTTCGGTACATGTTGGTCAGTCCAAACTCGTATTCAAAGTCTACCGTTGTTCGCAAACCACGAATAAGAACCTTAGCTTGCTCATCTCTCGCGAAATCCACTAATAACCCAGAGAACCCCTTTACCGTCACACCAGGTAAATGCGCTACAACGTCCTGCATCAGTGCAACGCGCTCTTCCAATGAAAACATGGTGTTCTTCGATGGGCTTGCGGCTACGCCAATCACAACCTCATCAAACATTTCGTGAGTACGTTCTATTAGATTGAGGTGACCATTAGTCACTGGATCAAAAGTGCCCGGATAAATGACTTTCATATAATTTACTAAGTTATTCGAAACTGATTGAATTATTGAGGCTCTAGCGCAAGATTACAACAACTTAAGCTCGATATTAGCTCGTCTTACTTCTGACACTCACTACAAAAGAAGGTATTACGCTGCCCTATTTTTAGCTCTTGAAGTCGTTCGCCGCATGCTGGGCATGGCTCTCCGGCTTTTCCGTAAACTAATAACTCTTGTGCGAAGTAACCCGGCTTTCCATCGGCTTGCGCAAAGTCTTTCAGCGTAGTCCCACCTTGCGTAATGGCAATCTCAAGTGTCATTTTGATATTTTCAACAAGTAACCCCCACTCTTGAGAAGTCAGCTTACCTGCGGGCCTTGAAGGGTGAATTCGAGATTTAAACAACGACTCATTCGCGTAGATGTTCCCGACACCAACTACGACTTTGTTGTCCATGATGAACTGCTTGACGGCGACACGCTTATTTTTAGCTTTCTCCGCTACATATTCCGCATTGAACTCTTCAGTTAAAGGCTCAGGCCCCATGTTTGCTAGTACAGCATGTGACTCGCCAGGAGCACACCACAGCCATGCCCCAAAACGACGCGGATCGTTATAACGCAGTATTTTTCCACTGCTTAGTTTGAGATCCACATGATCGTGCTTTGCTGGCGGAAAGTCGGCATCTAGAACACGTAAAGATCCCGACATGCCCAAGTGAACAATGGCTGTACCCGTGTTTGTCTCGATCAGTAAGTATTTCGCACGACGGCTAATCGCACGGATCACCTGCCCTTCCAATTTTTTAAGCTCTATAGGAATATCCCAGCGCAATTTAGGCGTTCGAAAAGTAAACGACTGGATCGTTTGTCCAACCATGTGGGGGCTAATCCCCATACGACTGACTTCTACTTCTGGCAACTCAGGCATTAGATTCTCCAATTCACCGGCTAATAGTTCTCGCTGCTAGCATAATCGAAAAGAAAAACGATAAATAGAGAAGCTTATTAGGGGTATAGACGCAAAAAGGCTCTACTCTGGCATAAGGTAGTTTTCATCGACGGAGATAGCGACCCATTTGTCTTGCCAGGTTTTAAATAGCCAGAAATCAGGTAAACGAAAGAAAGTCACCCGCTGCGGCTCTTCGAGATCCTGATACCAGACTTCTACCGTTTCAGGTACCGTCAGGTTAGGTTTTAAATGATCGAACTGTTCCGAGGTAAGCTCGGTCCCTTCCAATGATTGCCAGCGTGATACAAGTTCACTGATCGGTGCATCGACTTTGATGTTGGATTGCCACCGTCCATCATGCAGTTCGAATTCCCAGCCACTATAGTACAAAGACTCCACTGTATAGTCGGAGCGAAGTACATTTGGGTAGGGGTCTGCTTGGTCTGTTAATAGGTAAGTTTTGATCCACATCGGCGCATTTAAGATCACTATAAACGCGATAATGCCCAGAATAAGAATATTGTTCCATCGGCGGCGACGAGCCGGACTCACACGCATAACCATCTCTACTCTCTTATAGTTATGAGTAAACTACCAAAGAGTATTGAGCTTGACTAGAACAACGGTGTGCAAGTGTGTAGGGAAGTGGTAACTAAGCGGCAGAGAGCGATCAATCAAAAAATTCGAGTATAGAGTCGGACCAGTAAAATAACTTCAGCAGTACTTTATAATCCGATGACGTACTGAACCTTTTCTTCAGCACTTTTATTCAGGTAATAAAAAACCCAACTCGAAAGTTGGGTTTTTCAATTCATCAAAGAGACTGAAACCAATTATTTGATTTTTGCTTCTTTGTACATAACGTGCTGGCGAACTACTGGATCAAACTTTTTGATCTCAAATTTGCCTGGCATGTTACGCTTGTTCTTATCAGTTGTGTAGAAGTGGCCTGTACCTGCAGAAGATACTAGACGGATTTTCTCACGAACGCCTTTCTTTGCCATTGCTTATTTCCTCTTAAACGTTTTCGCCACGTGCACGCATGTCTGCAAGAACAGTATCAATACCTTTCTTGTCGATGATGCGCATACCTTTAGCAGATAGACGTAGTTTAACAAAACGTTTTTCGCTCTCTACCCAGAAACGATGAGTTTGTAGGTTCGGCAGAAAACGACGCTTAGTAGCATTTCGTGCGTGTGAACGGTTGTTACCCGTTACTGGACGCTTACCAGTTACTTGGCATACTCGTGACATGAATGTCTTCTCCAAAATCGTTTCAGCTCGATATCAACCTTGGTGGCCGAACCTCTCTATCTCTCGAAAAGAAGTTAGAGGTTAAGAACCGCTATGGAAAATCCATACAAGGCTATCAAAGGTCGCGCATTATACTAACTTGATATGCATTGCTCAAGACCCGAACAGATCCTTTTTACAGGTTTTCGTGATCTTTTTTTAGACAGCAGATTTTTTTAGCAGTCCAAGCTGAATTCAGTTAAAAATTTAGTGGCGTGGATGATAGCAGATTTTTAGCAACTAACAACCTAAAAAACGCACAGTTATATCCAGCCTCTTTCAGCAAAAGAGACACTTTCCCCATCTCCGATGACGAAATGGTCCAAAATACGAATATCCACCAATGCTAATGCGTCGGTGAGACGCCTTGTAATCCTTCTGTCAGCTTGGCTCGGCTCAGCAACCCCTGAAGGATGATTGTGCGCCAAAATCAAAGCCGCCGCGTTATGATGCAGAGCACGCTTGACGACTTCTCTCGGATACACCGACGCTGCATCCAACGTTCCTTCAAATAAAATTTCATCTTTTATCACTCGGTGCTGGTTATCGAGAAAAAGAATATAAAAAGCCTCTCTTTGCCGATCCCTTAAAATAGAAGACAGATATAACTTAGTTTGGTCGGGGCTGGTTAAGGCATCACCACGCTTTAGCGTCTCCGCCAAGTAACGTTGTGTCATTTCTAGTACCGCTTGCAACTGAACATACTTGGCTTGCCCTAATCCTTTGTGACGACAAAACTCTTCTTCTGATGCTGAAAATAGTTGTCTGAGCGAACCAAAGTCTTGAATAAGGAAGTCTGCAAGCTCAATCACGTTCATTCCGCGGGTGCCTGTGCGCAAGAAGATGGCCAGCAGTTCGGCATCGGTCAAAGCTTGCGGCCCTCGTTGCAGTAGCTTCTCTCTGGGCATGGACTCATTTGGCAAAGCTTTCAGTATCATCTGATGTCTCTTTATATGGAAAGTGTCCCTATTCCACAAAACAAAAAGCGAAAGTCGAGTATGACTTTCGCTTTCTTCGTACCATCAGTGCTTTCCATGCAACTTAACAGTTCATCAGAGTTTAAAGTTGCCAACCAAGCCGTGAATTTCCGTTCCAGACTGTGATAGCTGCGTGCTGATTGACTCGGCATGCTGCAACGTCTCATTAATGTTGTTCACGATCTGTTGAATAGCCACTAAGTTTTGGTTGATGTCTTCTGCAACCGCACTTTGTTCTTCTGCGGCAGACGCGGTTTGAATACCCATATCTCGAATTGTTCCGATAGAATGATGAACACCAGAAAGAGATTGCTGAATGAGCGCAGATTCTTCCGCCGTTTTGACACCTCGTTTTTGGCTCACCGACATCGTACTGACCGCTCTTGATACACCATTTTGTAGCTGCTTGAGCATGTCGCCAATTTCATGAGTACTATTTTGCGTACGACTGGCTAACGAGCGCACTTCATCCGCAACGACGGCAAACCCTCGACCTTGCTCACCGGCTCTAGCCGCTTCAATCGCCGCATTTAGGGCCAACAAATTCGTTTGCTCGGCTATCTCGCCAATCACATCCAGCACTTTGGTTATTTTTTCGGTCTGTAAACTCAACTCAGAAATTGCATCTGACGTGCTGTCTATCTCCGTCACGAGTTCGGTAATGCCTTCTATTGCTTGCTCGACCTCATGCTGAGCGGCGGTGACTTGACTGTTGGCATCGTCAATTGCCTGCGCGGTCGCATTGGTATTGCTGGCTACTTCTTTGGCAGTCATGCTCATTTGCGTCACTGCCGTCACGACTTTGTCCGTCTCTAAACAGTGATCCTGCATTTGACCGCTCGCTTGGCTGGTCTGAGTGTTCAGGCTTTGAGAAACGGTCTGTACTGTCGTCGCAGAGCGATGAATGTCCTGCATCAGTGGGTGCAGCTTATCCATAAACTCATTAAACGCGGCCGCCACTTCACCGACTTCATCCTGACTTTCGACTTTTAAACGAGCCGTTAAGTCACCGCCGCCTGCGGCAACATCTTTTAATGAAGCCGCGACATGTTGTAATGGCTGAATGCCTTTAGACACCACGATACTGGTGAGAACACTGGTAATGATCAATCCAATAACGGAAATCAACACGGCAGATAACGTATGCTCTTTTAGCTCTTGAGTCTTTAACTCTCTGTGCATCGCAACTTGCTGGTCGATGTCATCAATATAAACGCCAGTACCTAAAACCCAGTCCCATTTCGATAGATATTCTGCATAGCCCAACTTAGGCGCTTGTGCGTCAATGGTCGGTTTGTGCCACGAGAAATAGAGGAACCCATCCCCTTTTTGAGAAGCGTCAATCAAGCCCGCAATAACTGCGACCCCATTTTCATCTTTTAAGTCGTAAAGGTTTTTACCCTCTAATGCAGGTTTGATGGCGTGCAACGTATTCACACCTTGAGAGTCGTAGGCAAAAAAGTAACCATCGCTTTCAAAGCGCATGGCTTTCAGAATTTCTTTTGCTGCCTCTTTATTACTTCCATTTACATCCGCGTCGTATAACGGTTTTATCGCCGTAACGCCCATCATCATGTAGGCTTGTAACTCTTTCTTTTTCGTTTCGATGAGCTCTTGCCTGTCTCTTGCTAGCTCCGCTTCCAAACTTTTACTGCTGTTGATGTAATACACCACTGAGATCAACGTAGTGATCAACAACAGCGGAATTAGGGTTATCAGCAGCAATTTGTTTCGACTTTTCAACACCATGGTTTCCACTACCTCTTTTTCTTTTCAGACTTGCAAACTCCGCGCAACTTGTCTGTGAGGTAGGCGAGAATTTTCCCTTCCTCGGTCAGATTAATACTCTGGAGTTTGATGTGAATTATCTTCTCGTTATATATGCTCGGGCGGTCAGACTTTGAATTGTGTTAAAATCCGGTCATCAAATTGGAGATCTTACATGCAAACACTAGCAGGAAAGAAAATTCTACTCGGCATCAGTGGCGGTATTGCCGCGTATAAATGTGCGGAGCTAACCCGTCGCCTCATAGAGAGAGGAGCGCAAGTTCAAGTTGTAATGACGAAAGCCGCAAAAGAGTTCATTACCCCTTTAACCATGCAAGCCGTTTCGGGCCGTCCTGTCTCGGACAGTTTACTAGACCCAGCAGCGGAAGCCTCTATGGGCCATATTGAATTGGCCAAATGGGCAGATTTAGTGCTATTAGCGCCAGCGACCGCGGACTTAATCGCGCGCATGTCCGCAGGCATGGGGAACGATTTACTTACCACGCTCGTGCTCGCGACGGATTCCCCTGTTGCTGTTTCTCCTGCGATGAATCAACAGATGTATCGCAATATCGCAACCCAAGAGAACATCGCTACGTTAGCGCGTCGTGGTATGCACATCTGGGGCCCTGCGGCAGGAGAGCAAGCCTGTGGTGATGTAGGACCAGGTCGAATGCTGGAACCAATGCAGCTAGTACATCTATGTGAACAGTTCTTTCAACCAAAATTGCTAGAAGGTAAGTCGATACTCATTACCGCCGGACCAACTCGCGAAGCGATTGATCCAGTGCGTTACATTACAAACCATAGCTCCGGGAAAATGGGCTATGCATTGGCGAGCGCCGCAGCGCAGATGGGAGCAAAAGTCACCCTCGTGAGCGGTCCTGTCAGTTTAAATACGCCCGTAGGTGTTGAGCGCATAAATGTTTCCAGTGCACAAGAGATGCACGAAGCCGTTATGACACATGCAAACCAGCATGATGCCTTTATTAGCTGCGCTGCCGTTGCCGACTACCGCCCACAAACGATCGCGTCTCAAAAGTTGAAAAAGACAGAAGACAACGACGAAATGGTCATTAATATGGTTAAAAATCCTGATATTGTTGCATCTGTGGCAGCAATGACGGAGAAGCGTCCGTTTACCGTCGGTTTTGCGGCTGAAACCAATGATGTAGAGACCTATGCTCGAGGCAAGTTAACAAAGAAAAACCTCGATATGATCTGTGCAAACGACGTTTCGGTTGCAGGGCAAGGATTTAACAGCAACGACAACGCAATTACCCTTTACTGGCCTGAAGGTGAACTTGCGCTCGCTTTAGAATCAAAAGAAGCATTGAGCTTTAAAATTCTCGAAAAAATGCATCAATTGATGTAACTAACGTTTGAAAACCCTGCCAATTTTTTACAAAAGCTGGCATAAATTTGGTACAAAAATGACAACTAAGGGTGTTAAATCTCCCATTCCACCCTTAGTGGTCTAGTTTGAGGCGAAATAGCGTCTTATAATCCCCTCCGCTCAACTTTTATTTTGAAAGGAAGTAACTAATGGCCGGCAGTAAAAAATCCAACCGTCGTGAAGAGATCTTACAAGCATTGGCAGAAATGCTTGAATCAACAGATGGCGCTTCACGCATTACTACGGCAAAACTGGCCAAGCAAGTCGGCGTTTCAGAAGCCGCGCTGTATCGTCATTTCCCAAGTAAAGCGCGCATGTTCGAAGGGTTGATTGAGTTCATTGAAGAAGCCTTGATGACACGTATCAACCGTATTCTAGACGACGAAAAAGATACACTAGAGCGTATTCGTATGGTGATGCACCTTATTTTGGCGTTCTCTGAACGTAACCCAGGTCTGACACGCATTTTGTCGGGTCATGCTCTAATGTTTGAAAATGAACGTCTACGTGAACGCATCAATCAACTCTTTGAGCGTATAGAAACACAATTGCGCCAAATCCTGCGTGAACGTAAGATTCGTGAAGGGAAGTCTTTCCCTGTCGAAGAGCGCATCCTAGCCGCGCAAATTCTGGGACAAGTTGAGGGGAGCCTAAACCGCTTTGTGCGTAGCGACTTTAAATACCAGCCGACTGCAAACTTTGACGAGTACTGGGCGCTTTTGAGTGCACAAATAAAGTAAAAGACTATGAGTAAAGACAAATACACGCAGCCCGAGTTTTCTCTTTCACTTCTTCACCCTCGTAACTGGGGCGTATGGCTTGGTTTTGGTCTGTTGGCCATCCTCGTCAATATTCTTCCTTATCGGCTGCTGCTTTCATTAGGTCGTTCACTCGGTAAACTTGGCATGCGCTACGGTAAAAAGCGTGTCCACGTTGCTCAGCGTAACTTAGAATTGGCCTTTCCAGACAAAACACCTGAAGAGATTCAACATATTGTTGAAGAGAACTTCAAAAATACTGGTATGGCACTGATAGAAACCGGAATCACTTGGTTCTGGCCGACTTGGCGCTTTAAAAACCTGATCGTCGAGAAAGATCTCGGCGCACTGCGTGAAAAAGCCAAAGAAGGTAAAGGCGTCCTACTTTGTTGTGTCCATGCTCTAAATCTAGAGATCACTGCGCGTGCTTTCGCCGTGTTAGGCGTGGCCGGGTACGGCGCGTTTCGTCCACATAATAATCCTGCTTATAACTTTATCCAGTATTGGGGACGGACACATAACGGCAATAAACTGATTGATCGTAAAGATGTAAAAAAGATGATTCGTGTTTTACGCAGCGGTGAGCGTCTGTTCTATTTACCGGATCACGATTACGGTCGCAAAAAATCAGTATTTGTGCCCTTCTTTGCCGTAGACAATGCGTGTACGACAACAGGCACGAGCATTCTGGCGTATACCTCAAAATGTGCGATCATCCCAGGCTCAGGGTTTCGCAATGACGAAGGGAAATACGACATCATCGCCGATAAGTGCATTGAAGCCGATTATCCACAAAAAGACGAAGTCGCCGCTGCCGCTTATATGAACAAGTATGTGGAAGAAGTCATTCTACGCGCTCCAGAGCAATGGATGTGGCTCCATAAACGCTATAAAACCATGCAAGATGAGCATGTCGAGAAAGGCATTCGCTATAAGTAAGTGGTCAAGGCGATGAATCCAAAAACAAAAAAGGGCAGATGAATATCCATCTGCCCTTTTTACTTTTTCAGAAAAAGTAACCAATTAAATGCCGTATTCTGCGCGGTATGCTTTGACTGCTTCTAGATGCTCTTTGTCTGTGCCTTTCTCTTCAAGGAAAGTCACAAGGTCAGTCAGGCTAACGATCGAGATGATTGCACAACCAAAGTCACGCTCCACTTCTTGGATCGCAGACAATTCACCTTTGCCTTTTTCTTGGCGGTCAATCGCAACCAACACACCAGCAAGGTCTGCACCATTCGCCTTGATGATTTCCATCGATTCACGAATCGCAGTACCTGCTGTGATTACGTCATCCACTAGCATGATTCGACCTTCAAGCGCAGAGCCTACAAGGTTACCGCCTTCGCCGTGATCTTTCGCTTCTTTACGGTTGAAGCAGTAAGGCGTGTCGATATCGTGGTGATCCGCCAGCGCGACTGCTGTTGTCGTCGCGATTGGGATACCTTTGTACGCCGGGCCAAACAGTACATCAAACTCAATGCCAGAATCAGCGAGCGCGGCTGCGTAAAAACGACCAAGACGCGCTAGGTCACGACCAGTATTGAAAAGACCAGCGTTAAAGAAGTACGGGCTTTTACGGCCAGATTTCAAAGTAAACTCACCAAACTTAAGAACTTCTTTCTCAAGTGCAAACTCAATAAATTCACGCTGGTATGCTTTCATTATTTTCTCTCTATGTCCTTGGTTTCTTGTGTCTCTTCTCGACAATCATTCATTTCTCTATTGTCGAGATAAAAAAATAGCCCCCATAATGGGAGCTATCTAAATCAATTGGCTAACGCCGCCTTCTGCGCTGCGACAATTTCCGTAATGCCGACTTTCGCCGACTCTAGCAGAGCCATCAGCTGCTCGTGACTGAACGGTTCACCTTCTGCGGTGCCCTGAATTTCAATCATCTTGCCTTCTTCTGTCATTACCACGTTCATGTCTGTGTCTGCCGCTGAATCTTCAACGTATTCAAGGTCACACAGAACATCATCACCTAGCAAACCAACTGAAACTGCCGCTACGTGGCCTTTCATTGGGTTTGCTTTTAGCTTGCCGCTATCTACTAGGTGTTGGAATGCATCGGCCATTGCAACACTTGCGCCGCTGATGGATGCAGTACGCGTACCACCGTCAGCTTGGATAACGTCACAGTCAACGGTGATCATGAACTCACCCATGGCTTTTAGGTCGACAACAGCGCGTAGGCTTCGCGCGATAAGACGCTGAATTTCCATCGTACGGCCGCCTTGTTTGCCACTTGCCGCTTCACGACGAGTACGCGAATGTGTTGCTCGAGGTAGCATGCCGTATTCAGCTGTAACCCAGCCTTTACCTTGACCTTTTAGCCAACGTGGCACAGATTCTTCGACGGTCGCATTACACAACACTTTGGTGTTACCGAACTCAACTAGCACTGACCCTTCAGCGTAAGCTGTGTAGTTACGAGTAATTTTGATAGGGCGAACTTGATCCGCCTTGCGATCGTTTGGACGCATGGGCATCTACCTTAAATATGAGGAGAAGACGATTTGGTTGGGCGAAGATTATAACGGAATCGATTCCGGATTCATAGGTTACGCCGCTGGCACAACATAAACAATCCATACATCCCGCGCACCTATCGACGCAGCGTGATACACTCTTGAAGTAATTTTCAAAAAATGAAGACAGGAAAATTCGATGATTTACAGTATGACAGCGTATGCACGCAAAGAAGTAAAAGGCGATTGGGGTTCTGCGGTATGGGAAATCCGCAGCGTGAACCAGCGTTATTTAGAAACATACTTCCGCATGCCAGAACAATTTCGCGGGTTAGAGCCCGTTTTACGTGAGCGCTTTCGTAAGCGCTTAGCGCGAGGCAAAGTAGAATGTAATCTGCGTTTTGAAGCAAACCCTGCCGCAAAAGGTGAGCTTAGCATCAATGAAGCGCTTGCTAGCCAGGTAATTAAAGCCGCTGAACAAGTCATGCACATGACTGGTGAACTGAGCCGAATCAATCCATTTCAAGTCATGCAATGGCCGGGGGTAATGGAAACGCCAGAGCAAGACATGGATGCAGTAAATAAAGTGCTACTAGAAGCGTTTGATGGCGCAATGGATGAATTTATTGAAGCGCGCGCTCGTGAAGGCGAGAACATGAAAGCGCTGATTGAACAGCGTTTAGACGCCATCTCTGCAGAAGTCGTAAAAGTGCGTGCCCGCATGCCAGAAATTTTAGAATGGCAACGTGAGCGACTATTCTCGAAGTTCGAAGACGCTAAAGTGGAACTGGATCCATCTCGTATCGAGCAAGAGTTGATTTTGCTAGCGCAAAAATCGGATGTTGCTGAAGAGCTCGATCGCTTGGACTCTCACGTAAAAGAAACCACAAACATTCTGAAAAAAGGTGGCGCAGTCGGTCGTCGTCTGGACTTCATGATGCAAGAGTTCAACCGTGAATCAAACACGCTAGCGTCGAAATCCATCAGCACCGACATCACCGCATCGGGCGTTGAACTGAAAGTTCTAATTGAACAGATGCGTGAGCAGATCCAAAACATTGAATGATCTAAAAGTCATCGAGTATTGAAACAAAAAAGCCCCGCTAATACGGGGCTTTCTTTTATTCGTCTTTTTCCAAGGTACTGTTATCAACGTAGGGCCAATAATGGTGTCCAATTCTGATCAGCAAAGTAGCCGCAGCCAAAATAAACGCAGCCAGAGATAACCACACAACCAAAACCGCATCCAGTTCTTTCATTCCGAGTGTGATGTAGCGGGCGATCGCCATCATCGCGATGTAGATAGGATAGCGTACCGGAATTTTACCGTTCATCACGAACTGCTGCACCATGGCGAGCACTTCCAGATAGATAAACATCAAAAGAATATCCGTGAGTAAGACACGCTTCTCTACAAATACGTGCACAAACTCTTGCATCATGGCGTACAACGTCGCCAAGGTAATAGAGACTAATAACACCGCCTCCAAAATATGGAAGATTTTCAGGAAAGGTCGACTAAAGGATTTCGGTAAATTCGACGGCATGGTCCATTATCCAAACAAAGAAAATAGGCCTTGAGTTTAGCATGCAACGATCTTCAATCAATCAGAATAAACATCAGTGCGAATCGACTCCAAGTCCTGGCATTTGCTTATAAAAACGCTCCGCTTATTTGGCGGAGCGCTTTTGTGTTATAGGACCTGTGGCATCACTTACGCCACTTGCTGCTTTTTTTCAGCTACGCGCTTTTTCTTCCGATATTTAGGGTGAGTGATCGGAATCGCAGATAGGAGTTTTTTGGTGTATTCGTTTTGCGGGTTTGCATAAATTTCTTTAGCGCTGCCTGCTTCTACCACTTTACCAAAATACATCACGGCAACTTTGTCAGAGACATGTTTCACCACAGAGAGATCGTGAGAGATAAATATGATCGCCAAGTTCATTTCTTGTTGCAGTTGTAGCAATAGGTTCAAGATTTGCGCCTGTACCGACACATCTAACGCAGATACCGATTCATCACAAATCAGCAGTTTAGGCTTCAATGCAATCGCGCGAGCGATACCGATACGCTGCCGTTGTCCGCCTGAAAATTCATGTGGATAACGGTTTACTGCCGTTTCTGGTAATCCCACTTTGATTAAAAGCTCTTTTACCCATTGTTTACGCTCTGTTGGCGTGCCAATTTTATGAATAACAAACGGTTCTTCCAGAATCATACCGATGGTATGACGCTGATTGAGTGACTCCATTGGGTCTTGAAAGACGATTTGCATGTCTTTACGCAGCGAGCGCATCTCTTTCACAGACAATTTTGTGATGTCTTTACCTTCAAAGAAAATCTTACCTTCCGTTGGCTCGTATAACTTTAAGATCGTGCGACCAAGGGTGCTTTTACCACAACCTGACTCACCAACTAGCCCCAGTGTTTCACCTTCAGAAACAGACAGTGAAACTCCGTCTACCGCTTTGATGGTGTAGCCTTTCTTGAACAGCCCTTTACCAGAAACAAAGTGCTGCTTAAGATTTTCAATTCTTAATACTTCTTTTGCCATAACATCCTCTTTTATGACTGGTTCACTTTGCTCAGTTAACTGGCAAACATACTGGCATCAATAGGCTTGATATCGATCATCTGCTTTGGCTCATTATCTAAGCTCGGCATCAGCCCCATCAAACGCTCTGTATATGGGTGCTGTGGGTTATCAAACAACTCAAAAATTTCTGCTTTTTCGACAATACGCCCGCCATACATCACGGCAACATCATCACACACTTCTGCCACAACCCCGAGATCGTGAGTGATGAATATCATCGCCATGCCCGTTTCTTCCTGAAGATCGTTCATCAGTTCAAGGATAGACGCCTGAACCGTAACATCCAACGCTGTAGTCGGTTCATCACAAATCAGAATATCCGGCTTACAGGCCAATGCCATCGCGATCATGACACGCTGGCGCATACCACCAGATAGGTTATGGGGATACTCATTCAATCGCTTCTCTGGCATTGGAATTTTTACTTTTGCCAGCATTTCAATCGAGTACGCCTCCCGCTCCTTTTTGTCGAGCTCAGGTCGATGGAGCTCAAGCACTTCACATATTTGACGACCAATGGTGTGCACTGGGTTGAGCGCCGTCATCGGGTCTTGGAAGATGATCGAAATGCGATCGCCACGCATGGCGTACATCTCTTCCGCAGGCAAATCAACTAGGTTGGTGCCGCGATAATTCACTTCACCTTTGATAATGTTGCCATATGGCTTAGGTAATAGCCCCATGATCGACATTGAGGTTACGCTCTTACCACTACCTGACTCTCCTACCAGACCGAGTGTACGTCCAGCTCTCACATCAAAGTTCACACCATGCAGAACCTTCACTGGCCCATCATCGGTGGTAAATTCAACTTCGAGATCTTTAACACTTAGGATTACATCGTTTTCCATAACCAATCCTTACAGCTTATAAGTGTCATCTACGACAACAACAGGTTCAAAAGCTTTGCCTGACTTCATCGCTTGTTTCGTTTCTTTTTTGATATCACTATCAATCCAGTAAGTGCCATCGCCTATGATTGCACCACTGAACAGCGCCTCTGTCATGCGATTCATTGGCTTATCTGGAAACTTTAACCAGCGCCAGTGACCATAGCGGACATAAGGAACCATGTAGCCTGGGACGATAACGTGAGCATCAATGATGTCACGCTGAATCTCATGACCTAGCTGGATCTTTTTATCCATATCCATGCCAAAACGATACTCGATGATCTTTTCATCCAGTTCAGGCGTGCTGTAGTTTGTGAAAGAGTTAGTTTGCGGCTTGTTCGCATTGACTGAATGGAAGTACTCCCAATACGTTGGGATCTCAGACGTACCCATATCTAAGAAAGCCAAATCGTGCTTTTTCTCACGTACGTATTTGAACATGGATGAGCCATCAACTAACTTGAGCTCAATATCCAGCCCTGCTAGCTTGGCTTGCTCACGCAAAAATGCAATACGAGGAGTATGAACAGGTGTTCCGTAGGTCAGCTCGAAGCTTAAGCGCTCACCTTTATCATTAACACGAATACCATCAGAACCAATTTTGTTAAAGCCTGCGGCTTCGAATGCCTCGGCCGCTTTTGCGGGATCAAACTTCGGTGCCTTAGCATCTGGTAGGGTGTATTTACCATGGCCATAACCGGTCGGGTTTGGTTTACGGGAGTAGTCGCCACGCATGACATTCTCTATCATGCCATCAAAGTCAATCGCGTAAGTAATGCCCTTGCGAATGTTTAAATCATCCAGCAAAGGCATCGCGGTGTTCATCCATACACCACCAGCCCCAACTGGGAATTGGTTGTAACCCCAGAACTTTTGAATGTATCCCTTTTGGTAAGGTTCCGTATTCGATTTATCATGCCATAAGCTTGGTAAAACAAGACCAAATGCGTCCAGCTTCCCTTTCTCAAAGTGCTTCATCGCGATATCACTGTCGCGAATCACTGTGATGCGGATTTTGTCGACATTATAACGATGTTGATAATACTTATTGCTGTAACCCCACCAGTCTTCACCGACATGTTTGAAGGTCACACTTTTACCTTTTTTAATGTCATCTAGGTAGTATGCACTGGTCGTTGGTTCACTTTTAAAATTGTAGTAGCGGACAAAGTTGTCATGTATACCGTCACCATTTTCATCTTTTGAAGGGTTAGCATAAAAATGTGCGGGACGTGGGCGCAGGGCCCCCATTCGTAACAGCAACTCTTCCGGATTAAACTCTTTCGCCGCCTTAACAGCAAACGTGTGAGTGTCGTACTTGATAACATCCGCAATCGTTTTGTTGTAGTAATCGTTGTACCAAGGCTCCAAGATGTCTTTGGAACGATAAAACTTCAGCATGAACACGAAATCGTCGGCAGTCACAGGTTTGCCGTCCGACCATTTGGCTTCAGGGTTGAGTTTGAAATAGACCGTTTTGTTGTCACCTGCTAACGCCCACTCGTTAGCAAGCTCAGGTATGAACTCTAAAGTATCTGGGTGGCGGACCACCAAGCCTGGTGTTTCATCTAAGATAAAAGAACGTAGCCCTGCATTAGCGTCTGGACCAACACTACGTAACGTCTGTGGGAAACTTGACATAAAGGTGCGATAAGTCCCTCCACGTTTCGCTTCTGGCGAACCATATTGAGGCTCATCCCAGTTTGTTTGCCAGTTTAAGTCAGTCGGAAGCGTTGCTGACATTGCACCAAAACTCAGGGCGCTCAGCGTGGACGCTAAAAATAATTTCTTCATAAAACTTCCCTTTTTATGTTTTGCTCACAATGCTCGCTTAAACATAGCGTGTGAATTTTTTCGGGTCGAAAGCCGCTCGAATGGCTTCACCAATAAAGGTCACCATTACCAGAACCAGAACAATAGAAGTCACTACTGACGCAACAATCCATGGCGAATCTAAGTTTGACTTACCTTGTTGCAGTAGTTCACCCCAACTTGGCGTTGGTGGCATCAAGCCTAATCCTAGGTAATCGAGAGCAGTCAGTGCTGTGATGTTAGCTGCAATAGTGAAAGGCGCTAGGGTTACAATCATCACCATCGTATTTGGCAAGATGTGATTAAACAAGATACGTCCGGTCGATGCCCCTAAAGCACGAGCCGCCATTACATATTCTCGTGCCGCTTCTTTATAGGTCATGGTCCGCATGTACCATGTCATCCCCATCCAAGTGAAAAGCACGTTAATAGCGACAAAGAGAGCGAACGTCGGCTGAACGATTGAGACAAGAATCATAATGACGTACAAAAACGGGACCATTGACCAGATTTCGATAAGTCGCTGTACAAACAAGTCAAATTTACCGCCCCAAAAACCCATAGCACAACCGACTGCAGTACCGATCGCGTAGGAAATGGCCATCGTAAGCAACGCAAATCCCATCGCCGTTCTGAATCCGTAGACGAGTCGCGCCAAAATATCGCGACCTATCACATCTGTACCTAAATAATGCTTATTTTCGGCACTAGGCGCTGTTGGCGGGAAATCACCACTAAAATCTTGTTCGTATGGGTTCCACGGCACAAGCGGCAAAATAACAAAGTTGTCGCCCCCTTCAGCCTCAAACGCTTTTTGCAGTACACGATAATCGGCTTCACTGGATGACTCTTGGCCGAATTCGCTACCTAAACGTACGTCACTGACAACAGGAAAATAGTAGCTACCATCGTACTTGACGACTAGCGCTTTACTGTTGATCAAAAGTTCGGCGAATAGAGAAAGGATCAACATGATAGAAAGAGCAACAAACGACCAATAGCCTCGTTTGATCTCTTTAAAGTGACGAATTTTCTTTTGAGTTAATGGACTAACTTTAATCATGTTACGCTCCAAACTTCACACGTGGGTCGACTAAAGCAACACAAATATCTGAAATGATGTTACCAATGAGCAGTAACAACGCATTAATGGCGACAATACCCATAACAACAGGGTAATCACGCTCCATGATTGATTCGTAACCCAATAAGCCAATGCCATCAATATTGAAGATAACTTCAATCAGGAAGGCACCGGTCATGAAGAACAACAAAGAGTTACCAAAGTGACTCGCGATCGGAATTAAGCTGTTACGCAACGCGTGCTTACGAACTGCTTTTTTGAAAGGTAATCCTTTCGCAATTGCGGTGCGGATGTAATCTGAGGAAAGGTTTTCCATCAGGTTATTTTTCATTGTCATCGTCAGCGTGGCAAAATCACCAATGAGGTAACAGATCAAAGGCAACACCGCATGCCACATAATGTCTTTAGCGCGTTCAAAGAAGGTTTCGTAATCGTCGAAGTCATCGCCGACAAAGCCTCCCATCGGAAACCATTCCAAGTGATAACTAAATAACGTGATCAGCAATACACCCACCACATAACCTGGTAGCGCGTAGCCTACGAAAATGAGTACTGAAGAGGCGGAATCAAACACAGAACCGTGCTTGAGCGCCTTATAGTAACCAAGAGGAATCGAGATAAAATAACTAATAAAGAAGGTCATGCCGCCATAAAACAACGACACTGGCAAACGCTCTGCGATCATATCCGAGACAGGCTCGTAGTAACGCGTCGACTCGCCAAGATCTAGCATTACCAAACGACTTAACCACTCGACGTACGCTTCCGTTACAGGTTTATCCAGGCCATAAAACGCATTCAGCTCCGCGATTTGATCGTCAGAAAGGGCCGTATTACCACCCGCAGACGTCATTGATGCGGCGCCGTCCCCCTGAGACTGCATTTGTGACAACATGCGTTCAACAGGTCCGCCAGGCACGAAACGAGTGATAGCAAAGATGAGAATAGTTATCCCGAGAAACGTTGGGATAACCAACGCCAAACGGCGTAAAAAGTACGACAGCATATACAACTTGCTCCTTGTCTACTGTCCAGTTCAAACGGAGTGAAAGAGGATATTTTCCGCCCAAAATGGTGCATATTTATCTCGTAGTAACTAAAACTGTTGAAGCACACTCCCTGCGCCTCAAGAGCTAGACTTTTCTACTACTGCAATAATTTCAGCGTCATATTTATCTTGAATCCACATCAGCTTCAAGTGTTTGAAACCAAAACATGACAAACTTCCTTCGATGTCGAAAAACAGAAATGTTTTTGTAAAAAATTATAAAAAACCACAAAAATAATTCATACAGAATATCAATCTAGGCTGTTTAGAGCCAAAACCCTACATAAAAATGCACCCTACACACATAAATAGACACATAATCCAAGGTTATATTTGACCTAAAAATACGAGTGAGCCCTTTAACCGCAATGGGTATCATATTTTGATACCACCTAATAAGTTCGAGCTAACAAAGTATGGATTCGATATAAAACTCATCTCAGAACAATTCACTGGAAAAATATCTTTTTCCAGATTCAATTACCCACTAAAAAACCATAGGCAAGATAAGTCATTAAAGTTTATAAGAAACACAAAATACGGTGTTTTATTGAAATTTAATCTCGATTCATAAACCTTATTCGGTTTTTTATTCCGCCTTTTAAATAAATCCTGGTTATTTACATCTTTTTTACATTTAAGCATCCCCGTTTACCACTGGTTTGACTTCCTTTTTTCATCTCGGTTATACATTGGCCGAACGTTAACGAAATATTAACGTCACATTTGGCCGCTATGCGGCCAGACATAGGAAATAATAATAATCGGAGCAACAAGGATGTATAAAAACACAACCGCTTTATCTGTTGCGATAAGCCTTGCTTTGGGGACAGCAGCAGTTGCAGCCCCAGCAACAGCACTGGCAGAAGAGCAGCAAGTTGAAAAACTTCAAAAGATGAAAGTTACTGGTTCGCGTATCTCCACGACGGATATGGAAGGTCCTTCACCAGTTACTGTTATTAATAGTAAAGACATTGAGTCTAAAGGCTTTAACAGCGCGCAAGACGTATTGAACAGTTTGACCCAAAACACAGGTGGTGTAATGGCTCAAACAGACTCTTTCTCGTTTACACCAGCAGCGCAGTCAGTCAACTTACGTGGCCTTGGCGCGTCACGCACATTGATTCTTATTGATGGCCGTCGTCTTCCTCAATACCCGCTAGCACAAGATGGTACATCTAACTTCCAAGATATCGGCCAAATCCCTGTCGCCGCTATTGAGCGTGTTGAAGTAATGACCGACTCAGGTTCTGCTATCTACGGCTCCGACGCAATCGGTGGTGTCGTAAACTTCATTTTAAAGAAAGACTTTGATGGCGTTTCTGTAAAAGTACGCGCGGGTGACGCGACGGATGGTGGTTACCAAAATGGTCGTTTAGACGTTGTAGCTGGCAAAAACTTTGACGACAAACGTATTCTCTTCGTTGGCCAATTTGCGGGCAACGAAATGCTAAAGCAATCTGACCGAGATGATTGGGCTGGCGATGACGGTTCTAGCCGTTCTCAGCTAAGTGGCTACTCTAGCTACGGTGCAAACTTTGAAGGCGCCAACGGAACACTTCTAACACCAGCTGATGCTGGTTCTTCATGTAAAGAAGTCGTTGGTGATGCCGCGATTGAACGAGCGGATGGAAAGTGTGGTGTTAACCGCTCTGCATACCGAACATTAAAACCAGAAAACAAACAAGTAGACCTACTTTTACGTGGTGAAATGGACATTAACGACAATGTCACTGCCATGGCAGAAGCCCGTTTTGGCTACAAGTCTACAGAATCTGAATTCGAACCTAACCCTTACAGCGTTGAAGTTGATGCCACTCACTTCCGCGGCGAAGGCGAATACACTCGCCGTATGGTCGAATTTGGACCACGCGAAAGTAACACTGAAGCCGATTCTTTTGGCTTAACCTTAGGCTTGAACGGCCTGCTTGCTGATACGTATGATTGGGACCTATCCGCTGGTTACTCTGAGCAAAGCGTTGAAACAAGCAACCCAGCAATCTTTCTAACTCTCGACCAAGCTGTACAAAATGGTGATGTCGATCTTCTAGGGCCTATCTCACAAGACGTTGTAGACAAATACAGCGGCACTTCAAGCAAAGAAGCTTACTCAAAGCTTTACTCTGTTAACGGCTCACTGGCTGGTGATTTGGTTGAACTTCCTGCAGGTATGTCTGGCTTTGCTGTTTATGGTGAATGGAACCGTACTGACTACAATGAGACGATTGATGCTACAACAGCAGCTGGTGGTTTCTCTGGTCTAGGTGGAACATCAGGCGGCGGTGACCGCGATCAGATTGGTCTTGGTGTTGAAGCTCTTATTCCTATCATTGAAGATTTAGAAATGACTGTCGCTGGTCGTTACGACCACTACTTCGACGACTCGGCAACTGGCGGCGCATTCACTCCTAAAGTAGCCCTAGCATACCGTCCTACTGACACCCTATTGCTACGTGGTAGCTACGGTCTAGGCTTCCGAGCTCCAGACTTGAAGCGACTATTTGGTGATCAAACTCGAGGCTTTGGTTCTGGTTTTGACCCTGTGCTTTGTGCCAACGCTGGTGGTAGCGGCCCACAAGATAAAGACAAGTACCCAGAGTGTGATACTCAGTACTTCGATACGCTTAATGGCCCTAACTCAGAGCTGAAAGAAGAAACAAGTACAAACATTAACTTGGGCCTAGCGTGGGAGCCTGTGGATGATCTTGGTGTAACCGTTGACTGGTACCACATCAAGATGGAAGACGTCGTAACTGCACCAACTTACCAAGATGTAATTAACGATCCAGGTAAATACCCAGGTACTGAAGTCGTTCGTAACCCAGATGGCACCATCAAGTCGGTATCCTATGGTCCAGTGAACCAGTCGTATGAAGAGCGTTCTGGTATTGACCTAGCGATCAAATACGCATACGACACTAATGAGTTCGGTTCATTTAACACGCGTGTTGCTGTAACGAAGATCTTGATTGCTGAATATCAAGAAAACGACAGCGAGCCTGTAACGGATGAAAGAGATTTCATGCCTGAATACACCGCAACGTTAAATCTTGGCTGGGCATATGAAGATGTCGCTATCAACCTATTTGGTAAATACCGCGACCGTATGTGTTCAAGCTACGCAAACCGTTACTACTTTGATGACTGTGATTCTGCTAAAAAAGCGGGTTACAAAGCAGAAATCGCTAGTATGACAACGTGGAACCTAACGGCTTCTTACCAATTCAACGAGAGTGGTCGTGTAACTCTTGGTGCTATCAACATGTTTGACAAAGTACCGCCTGCAGATCCTCTAAGCGATACCTCTCCATTCTATGCAACTGGGTATGACGATCCAATCGGACGTCAGCTATACGTCGAGGCATCATACGACTTCTAAAAAATATTTGGCGCGGGTTTTCCGCGCCCTTTTCGACTGACTAAAACACTGACAAGGATGCAACCATGAAATTCAAGGAATTTGGTCTCAGTGCCATAGCTGCAGCATTGCTTACTATCAGTAGTAGCTCTATAGCGGCCAACTCTGGTGCTGTCGTTTCCACACAAGCAAAAGCAAATCAATCTTCAGAAGCTTCGCAACAAAAAATCGACAATTATGCCGAAAGTACTGAAGGCATGTTGGCAGAATACAAAGGCTTACTACGTCAAATCGACAGCATGAAAGTCTACAACGAGCAAATTAATCGTATGGTTCAATCACAGCAAGGTGAATTGGACTCATTAAATAACCAAATTGCTCAGATCGATCAAACGGCAACAGAAGTAGTGCCACTAACACTTAAAATGATCGATGCACTCGATGAGTTTGTGACTCTCGATCTGCCTTTCCAGAAAAAAGAACGTAATAAACGTGTCCAAGAACTGCGTCGTCTCATGGATCGCGCCGACGTAACGACTTCTGAGAAATTCCGTAAAGTGATGGAAGCCTACCAAATTGAAGAAGGCTTCTCTCGCTCAATTGAATCTTACAAAGCTAGCCTAGATAGAAATGGGGAAACCGTGACTTACGATTTCCTACGTATTGGTCGCACGGCGCTTTTATTCCAATCTCCAGACGGTGGTGAGACAGGTATGTGGAACCAACAAACACGTCAATGGGAAACATTACCGGAAAGCTACCGCATAGCGGTACAGCAAGGCCTTCGAATCGCGAAGAAGCAAGCGCCACCAGCGCTAATCAAATTGCCTGTATATGCTGGGGAGGAATAAGAGATGAAAGGATTCAAAACTCTAGCCGCTGGTCTACTAGCGAGCTTATTTATGGCTTCAGGCGTACAAGCAGAAACGCCTAAAAACCTATCTGAACTACTCAAAAACGTAAAATCAGAAAGCATCGTTGAGTCAAAAGAGAACAAAGCCCGTGAAGCTGAGTTCAAGAACAACCGAGATAAGCAAGCAGCATTATTGCAACAGGCTCGTGAAGAGCTAGCTTCACAGCAAGCACTGGGCGATCAACTTAAAGCGACATTTGATGAAAACGATAAGCAGCTGACTGAACTAACAGAAACCTTACGTGTTCGCTCTGGTACTTTGGGCGAAATGTTTGGTGTGGTCCGCCAATATGCGGGCGAGTTTAAAGGCTTATTTGCAGCCTCTCAAAACGCAGTTCAGTTCCCAGAGCGTGACGCGCTACTAACGAAACTGGCTGAAAGTAAAGAACTGCCATCAACACAAGAGCTAGAAGCATTCTGGCATACCATTCTTCAACAAGTGGTTGCCTCAGGCGAGACAGCAACAACCCAAGCAACGGTTGTTTATGGCGAAGGTAAAGAAGCGGTTCGCGATGTTACTCTTGTCGGTGAATTTAACGCGATTGCCGATGGTAAGTACGTTACTTATGTACCTCAAACAGGTAAGTTCGAAGAACTCTCTCGACAGCCTCGCACCAATATTACACGTCATGTTGCGGGCTTTGAGTCAGCGTCAAACAGCTATGAGCCACTGTTTATTGACCCATCCCGTGGTGTAATTCTGTCTCTACTTGTACAAAGCCCTACCGTTCAAGAACGTATTGATCAAGGTGGCATTGTAGGTTACGTCATCCTTGGTATGGGTGCAGTTGGCGCTATCATTGCTCTAGTTTGCTTCCTACGCCTTCAAGTGATTGGCGGTAAAATGCGTAAGCAAGCGAAATCAGAAACCGTGATTCCTGGTAACCCTCTGGGTGAAGTTATCCAGGCTTACCAAGAGCACAAAGGTGACAACCTTGAAGATCTTGAAGCGAAACTGGACGAAATCATCCTACGTAACGCACCGAGCATTGAACGCTTTATCAGCTCAATCAAACTGTTCGCTTCTGTAGCACCACTTCTAGGTCTACTGGGTACGGTTATGGGTATGATCGGTACGTTCCAAGCAATCACACTATTTGGTACAGGTGATCCTAAGCTAATGGCTGGCGGTATCTCTGAAGCTCTTGTTACTACGATGCTTGGTCTGGTTGTCGCAATTCCTCTACTGTTCCTTTACACCATCGTACACAGTAAAGGTCGTCGTTTGGTTCAAACTCTTGAAGAACAGAGTGCAGGCTTCATCGCTCGCTATCAGGAAAAACTACATAAAGCCGAAAGCTAAGGAGGCGTTATGTGGTGGTTAGTTGGAGAACTTGAATCAATTAGGCGCTTCTTGGGAATGGGTGGCGATGTACTCGTCGCCATCTTCATCCTCAGCTTTATGCTGTGGGCAGTATTGTTAGAACGTTGGTTCTATTTTGCTGCCGTCGCTCCAAAAGCCATGAAAAAAGCCGTTGGCTCATGGCAGGAGCGCTCAGAGCACCAGAGCTGGAACGCTAAGATGATCCGACAAGAAATTGTTTCTCGTCAGGACATTGAGAATAAAAAGGGCCTGCCAATCGTGAAAGTATTGATTGCGCTTTGTCCCTTACTGGGTTTGCTCGGCACCGTTGTTGGCATGATCCAAGTATTCGACATCTTAGCGGTAACAGGAACAGGAAGCCCTCGAGCAATGGCCTCGGGGATCTCAAAGGCAACAATCCCAACTTTAGCCGGGATGGTGGCTTCTCTATCAGGACTGTTCTTTAGTTCACGTCTTGATCATTTAGCCAAAGTCACAACGCAAAAGCTGGAAGATAAGCTAAAGCATATTGCCTGAGTAAATGGAATTAGAGGTATAGGTCATGAAAAGACGCTATAGCAGTGATAGCAGTGATGAAACCGCTATCGATATGACACCGATGCTCGACATCGTATTCATCATGTTGATCTTCTTTATCGTAACAACATCGTTCGTAAAAGAAGCTGGTCTAGAAGTAAACCGCCCGACAGCAAGCTCTGCGCAAACCGTGAAAAAAGGTAACATCATGGTCGCAGTTGGTGCGGCGGGTGATGTTTGGGTTGATAAACGCCGCATCGAAGTGGACGCGGTTCGCGCGAATATTGAACGTCTTCGTGCAGAAAGCCCTGATGGCGCAGTTGTTATCCAAGCCGACACTGAAGCAAATGCTGGCGTAGTCGTGAAGGTTATGGACCAGATCAAAATGGCAGGTGTAGAAAGCATCTCCATTGCCGCAACCAATAAGGATTAAGCTTATGCGGTATCTGGCCTCAATTGCACTGGCGCTCATTGTCTCCCTCGGGTTGTTCTGGGGGATGGACAAGCTAGTAAACAAAGAGCGCCACGAGTTAGTGTCGAATGATGACCTGCGTATGGTCGAGTTTATTCGCATTAAACCAGACGAAAAAATACAGGAGAAAAAACGCGAACTTCCAAAACCACCACCGCCTAAGCGTCCGCCGCCACCGCCAGAAATGAAAGTGACAGCGACAGTAAAACCGGTGATGGAGCAGACCCCAATGGATATGCCAAAGCTTGACCTACCCGTAAATGTTACAGGTGGTTCGGTGCTTGGACATTATAGCCAGGGTGGAGGTGCGCAACTCGCGGGTAGCGGAGGTCCAACACCTCTAGCGACATTCCAACCTCAAATGCCTAGGAAGGCTGCGAAAGCAGGAATAGAAAAAGGGGTTGTCTTATTAGAGTTTACTGTAAACGCACGTGGTGCCGTAGAGGACATCAAAGTTCTTAAAGAGCAACCACGACGCTTAGGCCTCGGTCGAGCGGCAAGAAAAACAGTCTCTAAATGGACATTTAAACCAAAATTGGTTGACGGGAAACCTGTTAGCTCGCGCCTATCGCAAGAAATAGAGTTCTCAACCAATTAAGGAGTCACGATGAAAAGTTTATGGAAAAGCAAAGTGGCTTCTTTAATTCTCTTCGCAGGAGTGGCAATGGCCGCTCCTACGATGGCAAAAGAAGCTCCTCAGTTATCAGATCGGACATTTCGAACCGTTAACAAAGTGCAAGAGTTGATCGCAACTGAAAAATATTCAGCAGCGAAAGAAAAACTAGCAAGCGCTTTAGAAAGCACAAGTTCGAAAAAATACGACCGAGCAGTTTTACTTCAGCAGACTGGCTTTTTGTATTCGCTACAAGACAATTATGTGCAAGCAGCAAAATACTTTGCCGAAGCATTACAGCTCGACGCACTTCCCGTTCCGGTTGCTCAACAAGTTCGCTACAGCTTGGCTCAGCTTTACCTAGCTGAAGAAAAGTATACGTTGTCTGTAAAAACGATGAAGGAATGGTTCAAGGTTGCAGAAACAACCAAAGAGAAGCCTCAAGCTCATGCTTATATCACGTTAGCGAGCGCTTATGTTCAGTTGGAAGATTACAAAAATGCAATCCCGCCAACCAAAAAAGCCATCGCGATGAGCAAGAGCCCAAGTGAGTCTTGGTACTTAATTCTCGTTGCATCTCACTACGAGTTAGGCCAGCTGAAAAGCGTTGCCAGTGTACTCAAAACTCTGACTTCAAAGTACCCTCAGAAAAAGCGTTACTGGATGCAACTTTCTGGTGTCTACATGGAGCTAGGTCAAGAACGCAACTCTCTAGCCACCCTAGAAATGGTTTACAAAATGGGGAAACTAGAAGGAGAGAAGGAATATTTACGCTTTGTAAACTTCTTGGCTTATCAAGGTATTCCATATAAAGCAGCCAAAACTCTTGAAAAGGAAATGGCAGCTGGAAACATTGAAAAGACGAAGGAAAACTATGACCGCCTAGCCAGTTTCTGGCAGCAAGCTAAAGAGCTAGATAAATCAATTCTCGCTTATAAAAAGTCATATAACCTCGCTCCTTCTGCTAAAACGCAAATTCAGATTGCTCGCTTAATGATACAAGACAAGCAGTATTCTGAAGCAACTCGTTTTGTAGAAAGCGCGGCATCCAGTGCCTCTAAAGAGCAAAAGGCAGAACTTGAATACATTCGCGGGATGGCCTATTTCGAGCTTAAGCAACCACAAAAGGCCTTGCAGGCGATGAAAGGCGCTGCTCAATCGCCAAAATTCAGGTCAACCGTTAGCCCTTGGATAAATTTCCTAGAGTCTCAAGGATAATTCGAAGATTAAGTGTGAGTCAGTCGCACGCCTGGGGAAGTGAAAGCTTCCCCTTTTTTCCGTTTTATCTTTATTAACCCCTATTTTTAACCAGAGTCACTCACGCAAGCCAAATCGGGACTCTAAACCTAAAATCAGCACACTAAACGGTTGTAGAAATGGTTTTAATAACAGAGTGCGCGGATGGTAAGTCCTGTACCACGCTCCTTCTTCGCTGTTTAGGAACACTCTGGCGTAAGTAACTATTTCATCAGAGACGATCACAGACAGAAAGATCAACTGGTAACAAAATAGAGATCATGATACTCTTCGCCTCCATTTTTCTGGCGGGATTATCACCAATATCCACCCCTTTGGTGGTTGATTTCTCAATGCCAGTGCTATCGTTATAAGAATGTCGAACTTTCCTTCGGCACTCAATCAATCCAATCAAAAGTGGAACAGTACAATGGGCAAAGGTACTCTCTATATCGTATCTGCACCTAGCGGCGCAGGTAAATCTAGCTTGATCTCAGCGATGTTGGAACGCAACCCAACCTACGCAATGAAAGTGTCTGTGTCTCACACCACGCGCAACATGCGACCTGGTGAAGAAAATGGTGTCCACTACCATTTTGTAGCGAAAGATGAGTTTGAAGCCCTGATCGCTAAAGGTGACTTCCTAGAATACGCAGAAGTGTTTGGTAATTATTACGGCACATCTCGTGTATGGATTGAAGAAACACTAAATAAAGGTATCGACGTTTTTCTAGATATCGACTGGCAAGGCGCACGCCAAATCCGTGAACAAATGCCAGAAGCCAAAAGCATCTTCATCCTGCCACCATCAAACGGTGAGTTAGAGCGTCGCTTGAACACTCGTGGTCAAGATAGCGATGAAGTGATCGCAAAGCGTATGGCTGAAGCCAAGTCGGAAATCTCTCATTACAACGAGTACGACTACGTGATCGTAAACGACGATTTTGATACCGCTTTGATGGATTTTAAAGCTATCTTGCGTGCTGAAAGATTGAAGGAAGAAAAGCAAGCTGCTAAATATAAAGGTATGCTTGACGCGTTGTTAGCAGAGTAACTTCAAAAAAGTCACGCTGTAAAACATAAAGAATTTCCCGTTTTTTGCCCAGTGCGAAAAACACAATAAACTACCTGAGAAAGTCCACAAACGGTGGCTTGTCTAATTGCTAGTAAATAAAGTAGTTAGGTTGTATACTTTCTCGTCATTCTAAAATTTTAGTTAACTATTTGGAGTCCTCATGGCACGCGTAACTGTTCAAGACGCTGTTGAAAAAGTTGGCAACCGTTTCGACCTAGTACTGATTGCGGCTCGCCGCGCTCGTCAAATGCAAACTGGCGGTAAAGATGCACTAGTGCCAGAAGAGAACGATAAGCCAACGGTTATCGCTCTACGCGAAATCGAAGAAGGTTTAATTACTAAAGAAGTTCTAGACGCTCGTGAACGTCAAGAACAGCAAGAGCAAGAAGCGGCAGAGCTAGCGGCAGTAAGCAGCATCGCTCACAACCGTTAATTCTGACTTTAGAATTCAACAACCTCCCGGGCCTATAATTTGTATCTATTCGATAGCCTCAAAGACGTTGCCCAAGAATACCTAACAGAGCCTCAGATTGAGGCTCTGCGTCAATCTTATGTGGTAGCGAGAGATGCCCATGAAGGGCAAACCCGCTCTAGCGGTGAACCATACATCATCCACCCTGTCGCTGTGGCTCGTATCTTGGCCGAAATGCGCCTTGATATCGAAACCCTCCAAGCTGCTTTGCTGCATGACGTCATTGAAGACTGTGATGTAACTAAAGAAGATCTCGAAGAGAAATTCGGCAACACTGTCGCAGAATTGGTTGATGGTGTATCTAAACTGGACAAACTCAAATTCCGCGATAGGAAAGAGGCTCAGGCTGAGAACTTTCGTAAGATGGTTCTGGCCATGGTGCAAGATATCCGCGTCATTCTGATCAAACTGGCTGACCGCACGCACAACATGCGTACGCTTGGCGCGCTTCGACCAGATAAAAAGCGTCGTATTGCTCGTGAAACGTTAGAAATTTACGCGCCCCTCGCTCATCGTCTTGGTATTCACAATATCAAAACCGAACTCGAAGAGTTGGGCTTTGAGGCGCTATATCCCAACCGCTACCGCGTACTGAAAGAAGTGGTTAAAGCCGCACGTGGTAATCGTAAAGAGATGATCCAACGCATTCACAGCGAAATAGAAGGCCGTCTGCAAGATTTTGGCTTGAATGCTCGCGTCGTTGGTCGTGAGAAAAACCTGTTCTCTATCTACAACAAGATGAAAACCAAAGAACAGCGCTTTCACACCATCATGGATATCTATGCGTTCCGAGTCGTTGTTGATACCGCTGATACTTGTTATCGCGTTTTAGGCCAAGTACACAGCTTGTATAAGCCACGTCCTGGTCGCATGAAAGATTACATCGCGGTACCAAAGGCGAACGGCTATCAATCGCTACACACTTCCATGGTTGGCCCACACGGCGTACCTGTTGAAGTTCAGATCCGTACTGAAGATATGGATCAAATGGCGGACAAAGGTGTCGCGGCACACTGGTCTTACAAAGACAAAGGCGACAAGTCTGGTACCACTGCGCAAGTGAAAGCTCAGCGTTGGATGCAAAGCCTGTTAGAGCTACAACAAAGCGCGGGTAACTCATTCGAATTCATTGAAAACGTAAAATCCGATCTTTTCCCAGATGAGATTTACGTCTTCACACCAAAAGGTCGTATCGTTGAACTACCTTTAGGCGCAACGGCTGTCGACTTTGCCTATGCCGTACATACCGATGTAGGCAACTCTTGTGTTGGTGCTCGTGTTGATCGTAACCCTTACCCATTGAGTAAGGCATTGAAAAACGGTCAGACAGTGGAAATTATCAGTGCCCCTGGTGCGCGTCCGAATGCGGCATGGCTGAACTATGTCGTGACTTCTCGTGCCCGCACTAAGATTCGACAAGTACTGAAAACGATGCGTCGTGAAGAGTCGATTACTTTAGGTCGTCGCCTACTTAATCACGCACTTGGCCGTCACTCGATTGATTCAATTTATCCAGAAAATATCCAAGAAGTCTTGAATGATCTTCGCCTAGAAAGCATCGATGATTTATTGGCTGCTATTGGATTGGGTGAGTTGATGAGCATTGTGATCGCACGTCGTCTCCTTGGTGACACCGAAGAGCTCACGACAACAAGTTCAATCCCAACGGACTCGAAGAAGAAGCTTCCGATTCGTGGCGCAGAAGGCTTATTGCTGACGTTTGCAAATTGTTGTCATCCTATCCCAGATGATCACATTATTGCTCACGTATCGCCTGGTCGTGGTTTGGTTGTTCACCGAGAAACATGTCCGAACGTTCGTGGTTATCAGAAAGAGCCAGACCGTTATATGGCTGTCGCTTGGTCTGAAGACTACGATAAAGAGTTCATTGCTGAACTTAAAGTCGACATGCTTAACAACCAAGGTGCTCTTGCAGAACTGACCAACGTGATCTCGAAAACAGGATCAAACATTCATGGCCTTTCAACGGAAGAACGTGATGGTCGTCTATACACTGTGACTGTGCTGTTGACGACGAAAGATCGTGTCCACCTTGCTGGTATCATGCGTAAGATTAAGGCAATGCCTCAAGCAACCCGAGTCAGACGCAGAAAGAACTAACCTCTATCGCCACCTACTCTGTTAGGTGGCGATTTTTTATACCTCAATAAATATGAACCTAGAACGTTACAACCGTATTCACCAAGTCCTAAAAACTCGCCAAACTGATCTGACACTTTGTCTCGAAGAAGTACATAAGCCAAACAACGTCTCTGCTGTGATCCGCACCGCTGACGCGACAGGCTTACACAAAGTTCACGCAATTTGGCCAGACAAAATGCGTACGCTGAGCCATACCTCAGCTGGCGCGCGTAACTGGGTTGAAGTGGATACTCACGATTCGATTGAAACTGCGATTACCGAACTCAAAGCGCAAGGTATGCAGGTTTTGGTGACCAATCTTTCGGACACCGCCGTCGATTTTCGCGAAATCGACTACACCAAACCAACTGCCATCATTTTAGGCAGTGAAAAAGTTGGCGCTTCAGATCAAGCCAAACAACTTGCCGATCAAGACATAATTATCCCGATGATAGGCATGGTGCAGTCACTAAACGTATCGGTTGCCAGTGCTGTAATTTTGTATGAAGCGCAACGTCAACGTGAAGCCGCAGGCATGTACGACCGAGAAGAAAGCGCTCTGCCTAAAGAGACAATCAACCGTATTCTCTTTGAACGTGGTCACCCAGTGCTGGCAAAGGTCGCGAAACGAAAAGGGCTCGTTTACCCACCACTCGATGAAGAAGGTCAAATCATCGCCGATGACGCGTGGTGGCAAGAGATGCAAAGCAAGTAACAGACTTTCGTCATCCTGAACGGCGGCGAAGGAGCGTGGTTCAGGATCTAATTCTCAAATATACAGATGCTGATAGTGTTAACTTCAGCGACATACTTGTTGGAAATAGAATCCTGATGTCGCTAAAGCTCCTCGGAATGATAGGTGATCAGTCAAATCATGACACTAACTAAAGCATGACTATTTTTTCCTGTACAAAAACACAGCTCCATGGTTAACATACTGCTATGTTAACCATTTTCTTGAGCCCTCTATGTCCGCCCAAATGTTATCTGCCGTCCCATTAACCTCCCTTTCTGGAGTTGGCGCGAAAGTCGCAGAAAAACTCGCCAAAGTTGGCTTACATAGCGTTCAAGATTTGCTGTTTCACCTTCCGTTACGCTACGAAGATCGTACTCGTATTTACCCTATTGCCAAACTGCATGCTGGCCTTTGGGCAGCCGTGCAAGGTAAGGTCATGGCAGTCGACACTATCTTCGGTAAGCGCAAAATGCTAACGGTAAAAATCAGCGACGGTAATGGCACTATCACGCTGCGCTTTTTCAACTTTACCGCAGCCATGAAGAACAATTTCACGCAAGGTAAGTTAGTACATGCTTACGGTGAAATTAAGCGCGGTGGCGTGGGCTTGGAAATTGTTCACCCTGACTACAAGTTTTACGTCAGCGAGCAAAAGCCCGATGTAGAACAGAGCTTAACCCCTGTTTATCCCACCACCGATGGTTTACGCCAAATCACATTACGCAACCTTACCGAACAAGCTTTAGCCCTGCTTGATAAAACCGCAGTGCAGGAATTACTTCCAGCGGGGTTGTATGACCATCAAATCACGATGTCGCAAGCGCTGCACACCATTCATCGCCCACCACCAACCATTAATTTAGATGAGTTTGACGAAGGCAAACATCCTGCCCAAATCCGCTTGATCATGGAAGAATTGCTCGCACAAAACTTATCGATGCTGGCGGTGCGTAGCAAAGGTCAGAAGGATTCAGCGCTACCTCTCGGTCCTTGTAATAAACTAAAAACGCAGCTTTTAGCCCAACTGCCTTTCTCTCCTACAAACGCTCAAACCCGAGTAGTACAAGAGATTGAAGCCGATCTAGAAAAACCGCACCCAATGATGCGATTAGTGCAAGGCGATGTTGGTTCGGGGAAAACGTTGGTTGCCGCTTTGGCCGCTGTTAGAGCCATTGAGCATGGCCATCAGGTGGCACTCATGGCGCCAACCGAACTATTGGCCGAGCAACACGCTATCAACTTCGCAAACTGGTTTGAAACAATGGGTATTCAAGTCGGTTGGTTAGCGGGCAAACTCAAAGGTAAGGCAAAGGAAGCCGAGCTGGCTCGTATTGCCAGTGGTGAAGCAAAAATGGTAGTGGGTACTCACGCGCTATTCCAAGAGCACGTTGAATTTCATCACCTTGCTTTGGTCATCATTGATGAACAGCACCGCTTCGGTGTCCATCAGCGATTAGAATTGCGTGAAAAAGGTGCAAAACAAGGCGCTTATCCACATCAGTTGATCATGACGGCGACGCCTATTCCTCGCACCTTAGCGATGACCGCTTACGCCGATCTGGAAACTTCCGTGATTGACGAGCTACCACCGGGTCGAACGCCGATTCAAACCGTTGCCATTCCAGATACAAAACGTGACGACATCGTCGAGCGTGTCCGAAATGCCTGCTTAAACGAAGGCAAGCAGGCATATTGGGTGTGTACCCTGATTGATGAGTCGGAAGTATTAGAAGCGCAAGCCGCGGCAGATACCGCAGAAGAGCTTCAACGTAAACTGCCGGACGTAAAAATTGGTCTAGTGCACGGACGAATGAAGCCGGCAGAGAAACAAGCGGTGATGCAAGATTTCAAAGACAATAAACTGCATTTGCTGGTCGCAACGACAGTGATTGAAGTTGGTGTGGATGTACCAAACTCTAGCTTGATGATCATAGAAAACCCTGAACGTCTTGGTTTGGCACAATTACACCAGTTAAGAGGTCGCGTGGGCCGAGGTTCCGTTGCTAGCCATTGTGTACTGCTGTACCACTCTCCGCTGTCAAAAACCGCGCAAAAACGTCTCGGAGTACTACGTGAAAGTAACGATGGCTTCGTCATTGCGCAGAAAGACCTAGAAATTCGTGGCCCTGGAGAACTATTGGGTACAAAGCAGACAGGTCTTGCTGATTTCAAAATCGCAGACTTAGTTCGAGATCAACGCCTGATTCCCGAAGTTCAGCGTATTGCGCGTCATATTCATGACAATTACCCGACTAACGCAACAGCGATTATCGATCGCTGGTTGGGTGAGCGGGATATTTACTCCAAAGCGTAATGATTGAAAGCGAGCCAAATGGCTCGTTTTTTAATACGCCAAAAACAAAGCAAACGTTTGCTTTTTGAGTAAATCTCTCTATAATCGCGCACAAATTTTTAAGTGTGTTAGATCACACTCCACCAACCTGAGTTGACTCTGATTAACAGCAATCACAGGTAACGACGTCAACTCCACCCTGCTCTCCCATTCAGCGAGAACTAGGGAAATATTGCGACTAGCGAGACAAACAATGACAACTTCAAACCGATCTTCGGAACTGGTCTATCAACTCAACGATCGACCACCTTTGCCTCAAACCATTTTTGCCGCACTTCAGCACTTATTGGCGATGTTCGTCGCGGTTATCACTCCGTCACTGATCATCTGTCAGTCTTTGGGTGTACCAGCAGACCAAACGAATACCATCATCAGCATGTCTTTGTTTGCGTCAGGCGTGTCTTCGTTTATTCAAATTCGCACCATTGGCCCAATTGGCTCTGGTTTGCTCTCTGTTCAAGGTACCAGCTTTAACTTTTTAGGTCCTATTATTGGAGCAGGCCTATCGCTGAAAGCCGGTGGAGCAGACATCAGCACCATGATGGCTGCCATTTTTGGTACGATTTTAGTCGCATCATTTGCAGAAATTTTCCTATCTCGCGTATTGGAGCATGCCCGCCGAATCATCACTCCGCTTGTTTCAGGCATCGTCGTCACTCTTATCGGTCTCACACTGATTCAAGTCGGCTTAGTATCAATGGGCGGTGGCTACGCAGCATTAAATGAAGGAACCTTCGGCAGCTTAGACAAACTTGCTCTGGCTGGGACGGTACTTGGGTTAATTGTGATTTTAAACCGCTCGAAAAACCCATACATCCGTGTGGCTTCAATCGTGATTGCGATGCTAGTGGGTTACATCATGGCGTATTTTATGGGGATGGTAGATACTTCTCAGCTAGGCGCAACCGAGATCGTAGCACTGCCCGTACCAATGCAATATGGCTTATCGTTTGACTGGTCTCTGTTCATTCCGCTGGTACTGATTTTCTTTATTACCGCACTAGAGGCCATCGGTGATATTACCGCAACATCTGAAGTGTCTGGTGAGCCAGTAAAAGGCCCAGTGTACATGAAACGCATTAAGGGCGGTGTGTTAGCAGACGGCTTAAACTCTGCAATCGCAGCCGTTTTCAACAGCTTCCCGAACTCAACGTTTAGCCAGAATAACGGCATCATCATGCTAACAGGAGTCGCGAGCCGCTACGTGGGTTACTTTATTTCAGGCATGTTAGTGATTCTTGGCTTGTTTCCTGGCGTCGCTAGCTTTGTTCAGTTGATTCCTGAGCCAGTACTTGGCGGCGCAACGATTGTCATGTTTGGTACGATTGCTGCCGCTGGTGTGCGTATTATCTCTCGTGTTGAGCTCGATCGCCGCGCAATTCTGATCATGGCCTTATCCTTCTCAATGGGACTTGGTATCGCACAAAAACCAGAGATCCTGCAATTTATGCCAGAATTTATTAAGAGTATTTTCTCAACTGGTGTTGCAGCAGGTGGCATCACAGCGATCATTTTAAATCTACTTCTGCCAGAGAAACTGGAAGACGAAGATGAACTTCCTCAGGAAGTGAAAGAGTCTTAAGATTATTGAGAATAAGAAAAGCCCAACCTATTTAGGTTGGGCTTTTTGTTTAAAGGGTGCAGGCCATCGACTTACTTGGTAGGAAAGCTGATTTGAGCGATTAAACCGCCTTCACTGCGATTACGCATCACCACAGAACCTGAATGTTGGCTGATTATACGCTTCACAATCGCCAACCCTAGCCCAGTGCCTTCACTACCGCGAGCGGTGTCACCACGCGTAAAGGGTTCAAATAACCTCGCGATTTGAGAATGCTCGATACCCGGTCCGTTGTCCTCTACTGAAATCCACACTAGCTGCTTATCTGCTGTCACACCAGTGCTGATTTTGACCCAGCCATTACCATAACGTAGCGCATTCACAACTAAGTTACTGATCGCCCGCTTAATCGCAATCGCGCTTCCTTTGGCTGGCGGCAAGTTAAGATTAAGATCTGTTTCAATTTCAACCTCATAACCACCTTCAGAACTGGCGACGTCACTGGCAATCGTACTGATATCAACCGCTTCAAACGATTCTTGGTTCACCGGTTTGAGATAATCCATAAACTGACTGATGATCTCATTACATTCTTCCGTATCGCTAATGATCCCCTCCGCAAGATAGCTGTCCTCAGGAGACATCATTTCTGTCGCTAGGCGAATACGCGTCAGAGGCGTTCGTAAGTCATGGCTAATCCCCGCCATTAATAAGGCTCGGTCTTCTTCTAGCTCTTGAATACCTTTCGACATTTGATTAAAGGCTCGAGTTACAGAGCGAATCTCCGATGCGCCTTTCTCTGCTAAGGGGGGCGGGATCTCACCTCGACCGACGTCTTTCGCGGCTCTCTCTAAAGCCAAAAGTGGACGGTTTTGCAAACGAATAAACAACCAACCACCTGCAATGATCAGCAGCGCCATAATCAAACTGTTACGAAACAGCGGTGCAAAATCTTCTTCTTGCAGCTCAGATAACGGAATACGAATGATGGAGTTCGGCAACTTTTCGATGTGCATCCACAAAATGTAACTTTCATCGCCAAGCAATAAGCGTACTTCTGTAGGCGAACCCAGCTCTTGGCTCATTTCTTCAGACATCAAATCAATCGACATTGCGTGATGAAATTCAATCGCCTTATCGCTGTCAAGGCTGTGAACCGTCACCCCTAATCTTTCTAATAATTGACGCCTTAACGGTGCATCAGACTTTAAAGGTCCTTCATCATCAAGCACCAAATTGAGCTCATGGGCGAGAATTTTATTGAACTGCTGCAAACTCGGCATCAACGCGTAGTTAAAAACGGCGTAGTAAGAGAAAACTTGGCTCGCGAGAAGCAAAGAGATGAACAGCAGAATAGATTGTGTCAGTGAACTTCGGATGCGCATGGAACGTTCCTAGTGGTCCTAATCGCGAAATTTCAGCCTTCAAAGGGAAGGTAATGAAGGCTGAAGTTGCTATAGCCAAGTGCTGGCTATGGAGTGAAGAGGTTACACCTCTTTGCCGTCTGGGACGAAAACATAACCTAGGCCCCATACGGTTTGAATGTAGCGCGGCTTGCTCGGATCGTCTTCTAACATGCGACGTAAACGTGAGATTTGTACGTCAATAGAACGTTCCATTGCAGAATATTCACGGCCACGCGCCATGTTCATCAATTTGTCTCGTGACATTGGCTCACGTGCATTCATCACGAGCGCCTTTAGAACAGCAAACTCTCCAGAGGTGAGTGGCATTGCCTCGTCACCGCGGAACATCTCGCGAGTGCCTAGATTGAGTCGGAACTCCCCGAACTCCACCACTTTTTCTTCCGTGCTTGGTGCACCCGGCAACTCTACAGTTTGGCGGCGTAATACGGCCTTGATGCGAGCCAACAATTCGCGTGGGTTAAACGGTTTTGGCAAATAATCATCCGCCCCTACCTCAAGACCTACGATGCGGTCCACTTCATCACCTTTCGCGGTGAGCATTAAGATTGGCAACATATTGTTCGCGTGGCGTAGACGACGACAAATTGACAAACCGTCTTCACCTGGCAACATTAGGTCCAGCACCATTAAGTGAAAGTTTTCGCGCGTTAGTAGGCGATCCATCTGTTCGCCATTGGCGACACTTCGTACCTGAAAACCTTGCTCAGAAAGGTAACGCTCCAATAGAGCACGTAAACGAGCATCGTCATCAACCACTAAAATTTTATGATTTTCTTGCATTGAAACATCCTTTCAGAAGCGTCTATTGTCGAAAATGTATCACTGTTTTTCCTAACGTGCTCAAGCAAATTGTTACTCTTTTTATCTTAAGCGCTTTATTCTCTCTCTAGCAGGTATTTTCAGCACCTACTATTGACCATAATTCCATTCCAGTTCACGTTTGGCCTCAAGCAGCTCTTGCTGTGCCTCCGCCAACTTGTGACGTTTTTTCTCAATTTTGTCTGCTTTACCTGAATGCTGAGCTTCGACTAATTCTTCCTCTCGCTCCTCAACTTCTTTAATCTTTTCTTCCACTTCAGCTTGCAGCTCTTGGCGCAGCTCACCTTCCGAGCATTCATTCTGGATAGCGGAAAGTGCTTGCTCCAAGCCTTTAATTCGATGTTCATTACCTTGCGCTTTTGCATACTCGAGCTGTTGCTCTACCGCTAACTCTTTAGCGTCACAGCCTTTCACTTCATCTTGAGCAAAAACTGAAAGTGAGAAACCTATTGTTAGTGCAGCACTACACATGACTGCTTTGTTCATTTTACTTCTCCGAGAAAGGCACCATGCCTTTATACCAAATATTCTGACGTTGAGACCCAAGTCACTCCTAGTGAACTTCATGAGACTTGAATCGGTGATAAAGCCTCAGTCTTCCGAGGCCGGTTGAATATATTCAATTGAGTTGATGAACCACTCTTTTTCACCTTCTGGGGTGCGTACCGTGAACTCTTCATCCACTTGTTTTTTCAACATCGCTCGCGCCATAGGTGAATCGATAGAGATGTAGTCTTTCGCATCGCCATAAATCTCTTCAGGCCCGACAATACGAAACTTTTTCACTTCTCCTGCCTCATTTTCTATTTCCACCCATGCACCAAAAAAGACTTTGCCTTCTTGTTGCGGAGAATAGTCAACGATCGTGACTTCTGGCAGGAATTTACGAAGGAAGCGGACACGACGGTCGATCTGACGGAGTAAACGTTTATTGAAGGTGTAATCCGCATTTTCTGAGCGATCGCCCAGGCTCGCCGCCCAAGTAACGATCTTGGTGATTTCCGGGCGCTTTTCATTCCAAAGGTAATCATGCTCTTGTTTGAGTTTGTTGTAACCTTCTCGTGTAATCAGCTTAGTTTTCAAATTAACTCCTATCTCAACTAAAAAATGCTGCTCTTTGGCAGCATTAAGGAGATGATATACCCAAAGGTCCAATGTTGTTCAGGCTTTGGGTATCAAGGTGATAAGGCGGCCAGAGTGTTACTTTTCGTAATCCGGTTTTTGCGTCACGATGTAATTCGTATCACTCGAAACAACCGCGCCATGTTTTAGGAAGTTTTTACCTAAAATCATGCTGTAATGGAAGCGACCTCGGTCCTGTAAGTTGACTCGGATCTTCTTCTCTAATTCGCCAAGCTTAACATGCATTTCAACCACAGGGCGTACGTTCGCTTTCTCGCCTTTCTTCGCTTTAATACGCATGACATCAACAACAGGCTTAGTAAACGCCTGTTTCATGCCAAGATCGTTCTCATAGATAAAGCTCACCATGTCTTTGCCGTCTTTCTTAAACTGCTTGATGTTCTTAGCATTGATTGAGCTTACATCTGCACCCGTGTCTAACTTCACAGGGAAAGACATCCCCTCAACTTCAGCCACTTCGATATGGCCAGCTTTGAAAAGTGGTCTTGCATCTAGTAGATGGTCTGCGCGAGTGTTCAGCAACACACCACCCTTGGCTATGTCATGACCAAACACGAAAAAGGGTTGAGTGTCACCCTCATCAAGCACATCGAGCGCAAACTTCATTGATGTGTCTTTCCTACCGAGAAGAAAGTCTCCTTCAACAACAGGGCGCACCGCGCTGCCAACCTTGAGCTTTTTCAACACTGGTTTGGTGATTTTTTCTTCTTTTCCCTCATCGTTCATTAAATAAAACGTGACGGACTCATCCTTACCTTTTTCTGTTACTTCAAACCCATTTACACGCAGTAATGGCGTTTTCACAGTAAAAGTGGGGTAAGCAGGGACGGTATAACCATCAATGGTGACCTGTTCTTCTGGTGAAACGACAAGAGGTTTTGATTTGAGTGCGCTTTTGAACGTTTTTTCTACGCCACCCAATAGATTTTCTCTGTCCGTATCAATAACAAAGTGCTGACTCGCGACGTCCCGACCTAAGCGAATTTGCGAACTGAACTTACTGCGATCACGCAGATACACCAACCAACGTTGAGTTTCATTTTCGCCGACTTTGACGGGTAAATAGACTAAAGGGCGCTCGCTTTTGGTCGTTTTCAGCATTCGTACCAAGGGTAATGTCATTGGATGACGCTTGCCATTCTCGCCCTCTAACATAAAAGAGACTTCGTTATGCTTTTTGTCTACCTTGATGTCCAGTGCATGGACGTTGGTATAACGGCTAGAAGTTGAGATGCTGATCTTATATGGCACACCTTCGACTTCAACCGTCTCTTTTTTGCCAATCATTTTTGCGCGTGGCTGTTCTTGAAGGTAATCGTAACCAGCGAAGACCCATGCGTTATCATCGAGATAGGTTTTACCAATCAAGATAGGAGAAGAGAATTGCGTACGCTTGGTCAGGTTCACTTCCGTATCAACGGTGTGACCAGCGATTGTCATCGGCATTTTTATTGTCGGGCGTAGGATGGGCTTTTTGCTTGTTCGACTGCGAATCGCGCTCACTCTTTCCAGATCATCGGTAATCTGTATTTCCTTCCCTGTATAAGGGTGAGGAACCGTAAAGCTAACCTTTACTTGATATGGCTTAAAGCTGTCGGCGTCCCACTTTGCCTTCGTACCACCTAAGTCATCGACAATCGCCCAAAGTAACTCGTTATCTTTCAAATCTTGGTAATCTGGGTGTGAGCTACTGACATGGATATTCTCCGCATGCATCGATGTCGTATCTGCACCAGTATCAATCTTGCCAATAAATGGCACCGCTTTTAGTTCCGGAATGTCACTGTAGTAGACGCTCTCCACACGCCCTAGTACCAATTTGTTATCGAGCTGATAAACGGGAGCTTGTGTGGTTCCTGAGATAGACTGCGCCCAACTAAGCGGGGCGACAAGTAAGGCACTCGTAAGCGCTAACGCCAAAGACATTTTTTTCATCATGATTATCCGTATAAGCCGAGGTACATTTAGTGATATCAACAACCGTGGAATTAGGTTAGTCGATAACTGCGGATATAAGTTCTCAATTTAATTACAGTTTTGACATAAATCTGACTGATGTCCACCAGCGCCCGGTAAATTTTTGCCTCGTTAATTTAAAACATTGCAAATTCTTCGAACGACCCCAATGTTCTATACAACCAAAACCGAATTAAAAGAGAAAACACGGATGAGCCAAGCTATCTGTCGCATGATTGCTCAAGAACTGAATGTTCGCCCAGAGCAAGTCAACGCCGCAGTCACCCTAATTGATGATGGCAACACTGTCCCTTTTATTGCACGTTACCGCAAAGAGGTGACAGGGGGCCTTGATGATACCCAGCTTCGTACTTTGGACAGTCGTCTGTCTTACCTTCGTGAAATGGATGATCGCCGTCAAACCATCCTCAAATCAATCCAAGAGCAAGGCAAACTGACGCCAGAGCTAGAACAAGAGATCGCGCAGGCAGACAGCAAAACTCGTCTTGAAGACTTATACCTACCTTACAAACCCAAGCGTCGTACGAAAGGTCAGATCGCGATTGAGGCTGGTCTTGAGCCGCTCGCAGATCAGCTTTGGAATCACCCACAAACCGAGCCAGAAAGCGAAGCAAGCAAATACCTTGATGCAGACAAAGGCATCGCAGACACCAAAGCTGCATTGGATGGCGCTCGCGCGATCATCATGGAGCGCATCGCAGAAGACGCAAACTTACTGGAAAAAATTCGCAACCACTTAAATCGCAATGCGGAACTGGTCTCACGAGTCGTTGAAGGCAAAGAGCAAGAAGGCGAGAAGTTTAAAGATTACTTCAACCACAACGAGCCCCTAAGCAAAGTGCCATCGCACCGAGCACTGGCGATGTTGCGTGGCCGTAACGAAGGCTTCCTGACATTGGCGATGAACGCTGATCCAGAACAGGAAGAAGGCGCTCGTCAGTCTTACTGCGAAACGATTATCGCCGACCATTATGGCGTAACGCTAAGCAGCGCACCTGCGGATACCTGGCGTAAGCAAGTGATCAGCTGGGCATGGCGCATCAAAGTATCGATGCACATGGAAACCGAGCTAATGGGCGCAATGAAAGAGCGCGCTGAAATCGAAGCGATTGAAGTATTCGCCACTAACCTAAAAGACTTGTTGATGGCAGCACCGGCTGGCCCTCGTGCAACACTTGGTCTCGATCCGGGTCTGCGTACAGGTTCAAAAATCGCGGTTGTCGACTCAACAGGTAAAGTGCTTGCAACCGAAACCATCTACCCTCACCCACCACAAAAACAATACGACAAGTCAGCACAAATCGTTGAGCAGTTGGTGCGTAAGTACAACGTGGATTTGATTGCGATTGGTAACGGTACGGCTTCACGTGAAACCGACAGCTTTGTCGCAGACGTCATCAAACGTGGCAACCTGAAAGTTCAGAAGATCATAGTAAGTGAAGCGGGGGCTTCGGTTTACTCAGCGTCTGAGCTTGCAGCAAAAGAGTTCCCGAATATGGACGTATCACTGCGTGGTGCAGTGTCGATTGCACGTCGTTTGCAAGATCCATTGGCTGAACTCGTGAAAATTGATCCGAAATCTATTGGTGTGGGTCAATACCAGCACGATGTAAGCCAATCTATGTTGGCAAAACGCCTAGATGCGATTGTGGAAGACTGTGTAAATGCGGTTGGTGTTGATGTGAACACCGCTTCTGCCGCACTATTAACACGCGTAGCAGGCTTATCAAGCACCATCGCGCAGAACATTGTCGACTTCCGCGATGAAAACGGTCGCTTTGAAGCACGTACAACCTTGAAGAAAGTACCTCGTTTAGGTCCTAAGGCGTTCGAGCAGTGTGCGGGCTTCCTACGAATCATGGATGGTAAGAACCCACTTGATGCGTCTGCGGTTCACCCAGAAGCGTATCCGGTGGTCAAAGCAATTTCTGAGAAGAACAACAAAGACATCAAAGCACTGATTGGTGATTCAAGCTTCCTTAAAGGTCTGCATGCGGTCGATTACACCGACGATAACTTCGGCGTTCCAACCATTACAGACATCATCAAAGAGTTAGACAAGCCGGGTCGTGACCCACGTCCAGAATTCAAAACGGCGACCTTTGCAGAAGGTGTAAACTCGGTATCTGACTTGGAACCGGGCATGATTCTAGAAGGTGTGGTATCAAACGTAGCCAACTTCGGTGCCTTCGTTGATATTGGCGTTCACCAAGATGGTCTCGTACACATCTCTGCACTGACAGATCGTTACGTGTCTGACCCACGTGAAGTGGTGAAAGCGGGCGACATCGTCAAAGTGAAAGTGATGGAAGTTGACGTGCAGCGTAAGCGTATTGGTCTATCGATGCGTATGAACGACGAACCGGGTCAAGACAACCGCAGCCAACGCTCATCAGCAGCGCCACGTCGTAATGACCAACCGCAGCGTCGTCAGCCTCGCCGTGATGATTCGTCATCGAACAGCGCGATGGGCGGTGCGTTTGCTGCAGCGTTTGCTAAAGCGAAAAAGTAACCTTACCTAGGCTTCACCGCTAACGAGCTTTCATAACTAAAAAGAAAACGCTCCAATCAGTCAACCTGCTTGGAGCGTTTTTGTTTGAGTAGGATATTGAGTCGTCATAATACTGCTATCACTTCTGACGGGGTATGGGGAGCGACTGCATGACCATAATGAAACTTGATCACCTTCCTGCGCTTTTCCATTAATCCTTCATTGATCGCAGCATCCAAAATGCGCTTTGGTAAGCGAAAGCGGATCGCGTAGCCTTTCCCCTGGTCTTCACTATACGATTTGAGCGCAAGCAAACTAAAAAGCCGTTCTAGTGTATCTTCCGGCTCTTCTTGATAACGCGTGTCGACTTCCGTTTCCATATCATAATCAGGATGCTCTGAAGGATCCCAAGAAGACTGACGTCGGCGCTTGTCGTCACCTTTTACTTTTCGCTCTGCATTGGTTTTGGCCAATGCGACCGTTGGCGTTACAGGCTCTCGGACTTTATTGTCGCGAGCTGCTTGTTCCGTCTGCACATTCACGGATGGGGCGATCAGTGGCACACTTACGTTGGTCGGTGACACAATCATTGCGAACCCTCCTCAGAGTCGCCCAACTCGTCAATATGGCTTAGCTTTATTGGCTAATAAAACCTCACCAGCCTTTATATCGACCACTTTTTAAACAACTTGAGGTATTTCCGCTCGTACTTGCTCAATCGTGAGCAAACTCTCGGATTTGAACACAAAATTCGTCATGTTCGGTGATAAAAGGCGCATGAGAGGACTGATTAAAAACAAACTGCTGGGTATGAGGCAACTGTTCACTTAAATCGTTAGCTACTTTAATTGGCACCAACCCATCTAAACGGCCATAAAGACGCAACATTGGAACAGAAAGAGACGTCAACGCATCGCGCAGATCCACATCAGCAAGGATGTTTAGCCCAACCAACAGCGATTCAGGGTTTGGCTGAGGGCGCGATAGTACCGCTTGCTTGAGCTGTTTAACGTCTTTACGCGCTGATGGGCTGCCCATCGCTTGCAACGCCATAAAGCGCTCAATGGTCAGTGAGAAATCTTCTAGCAACTGAGAGGTGAACGCACTCAGTACATTCGGTTGAATGCCACGCCACGGTTTTTCTGCGGCAAATTTAGGTGAGCTGGCAACCGTAATCAACTTAACCACGCGCTCGGGCATATTTAATGCCACATGCGTCGCCACTAAACCTCCGAGGGACCAACCAAGCCAAATCGCTTTCTCTGGCGCACCTTGCACCACCAAGTTAGCAATATGGTCTAAATCTTCAGCATGAGATTCGGCGCTATGTCCGTACCCCGGAAGGTCAACCACATGAACTCGGAAATAAGGTTGAAGAGACTCGACTGTCTGCTGCCATACCGCACCATTCATGCCCCACCCATGAAGTAACACCAAATCTGGTCCCTGACCAAATGACTGCCAGTGTAATTTCGTGCTCATGCTCTCAATCTCTCCCACTTATTTTATTCCCTACGGCTTCAGCCAAGCGTTAGGCTGAGTAAAATATCACCATGAATAAACGCTATGTTATCTCATCACTGGCAAAACATCATGCATCGTGTATTGAGCAGTCAATGCGGCCTGTGTCAGTTCCCTATTCAAACACCAAGCCACACAAATACTCTGCGCTGGTGCGAGCACTGTTTAAAATACCTAACTCCGGTAAAACGATGTCAACGCTGCGGTTTATCATTACAGAAAGAAGAAATGAGTACGGATAGTATTTGTGGTGAATGTCTTTCAGAGCCACCGCCATGGCAAAGGCTATACACGTTAGGCGATTACGACTTTCCCCTTTCACGGGAAGTACAGCGCTTTAAAGATCACGGAGAGTCTTGGCATGTAAAAGCATTAACCGAGCAACTGGCACAGCGCATCACCACGCCAGCTCCAATCATTACCAGTGTGCCATTGCACTGGCAGCGTTACCTGCGCCGGGGTTTTAATCAAAGTGATGTTTTAGCCCGACACCTCGCCAAGCAATTGCAGACTAATTTTGATGCGAAGGTCTTTCGTCGAGTAAAGCTCGCCCAATCACAGCGTGGTAATACCAAAACAAGCCGTGAACAAAACTTAAAAGGCGCGTTTATTCTCAATAAGCAACCTCACTCTTCCCATGTTGCCATCGTCGATGATGTAGTCACCACAGGCAGTACCGTCCGACAATTATGTCATTTACTACTTGAAGTTGGCGTAGAAAGCATCGATATTTACTGCATCTGCAGAACACCTGCTCCTCGTTCTCTCTAGATCGCTTCGCCATGCCTTAGCATCAAAAAGACTAGACCCATACGTCAACAAGAGTAGAATAGCAGCAGTAACCTACAAATTTACTCGGGTATTCGTCGTGTCAAATATTACTATTACAGAAACTGCGCAAACGCATTTCGCTAACCTTTTAGGCCAACAACCTGAAGGCACTAACATTCGTATTTTCGTTGTGAACCCAGGTACACAAAACGCTGAGTGTGGCGTGTCTTACTGCCCACCAGAAGCAGTAGAATCGACCGACACTGAACTCTCTTACAGCGGTTTTTCAGCTTACGTAGATGAGCTGAGCCTGCCATTCCTTGAAGACGCTGAAATCGATTTTGTTACCGATAAAATGGGCTCTCAGCTAACGCTAAAAGCACCTAACGCTAAAATGCGTAAAGTTGCGGACGACGCACCACTGGTTGAGCGCGTTGAGTACGTTATCCAAACTCAAGTGAACCCACAGCTTGCTGGCCACGGTGGTCACGTAAACTTGGTTGAGATCACTGAAGACGGTGTTGCGATTGTTGCATTTGGTGGCGGTTGTAATGGCTGTTCTATGGTTGACGTAACACTAAAAGAAGGCATCGAGAAAGAGCTGCTAAACCAGTTCATTGGTGAACTAACCGCAGTTCGTGATGCTACAGAACATGACCGTGGTGATCACTCTTACTACTAAGAGTAAACACTGTCAGAAAATGGGAGGCTTCGGTCTCCCATTTTTGTATCGATACTGAGGTGATGCTGAGATGCTTAGCTCGACTCGTAAAATCCGCTAGAAACTCAGGCGGAGTTCTCATATATTAAGAATCTTACGCATCTCGTAAACGCCAACGACACCAAGGAGCCAGCGTCATGCCGAAACGAACCCCACCAGAGATACTCTCATGCCAGACGGTTGCAAAATCCAAACTGTTTGCTGTGGAAGCGCTCGACCTTCGTTTTTCCAATGGTGAGCATCGTACTTATGAGCGTATGAAGCCAAGTGGACGAGATGCTGTAATGGTAGTCCCTGTAACAGAACAAGGCGATTTATTACTGGTGCGTGAATACGCCGCTGGAACTGAACGTTACGAGCTAGGTTTCCCAAAAGGGCTGATTGACCCAGGAGAAACACCACACCAAGCTGCGGATCGTGAGTTAAAAGAAGAAATCGGCTTTGGCTGTAATCAGTTAACCCCGTTGAAACAAGTTATCCTCGCGCCATCTTACTTTTCGAGCAAAATGACTCTATTTTTAGGACAGGCGCTTTATCCAGAGAAGCAAGAAGGCGATGAGCCTGAACCACTGGAAATTGTGCGTTGGCCACTTGCGCAAGCCGAAGAGTTATTAACTCACATGGATTTCTGTGAAGCACGAAGCATCACAGCGCTAATGTTGGCACTGAAACACTTACCAAACACCACTCACAAGCATAACCAATAACGGTCATTAGAACCGAATAACACTGTGAGTAAGGACTATCACTTATGCCAATGACAAAAGATCTATCTCACCTACTTCCTCAAGTCATCGAGATTGCCCGCAGTGCTGGGCAAATGATCCTCGAAATATATGAAAAGAAGCAATACGAGGCCTACACCAAAAGTGACGAAACTCCCGTAACAAGTGCGGATATTGCAGCTCACAAGTTCATCACTGAACGCTTGAGTGATCTGACGCCTGACATTCCCGTGTTGTCAGAAGAAGACGCAGACATAAGCTTAGAGCAACGCGCTCAGTGGGAACGTTATTGGTTAGTCGACCCTCTTGATGGTACTCAAGAATTCATCGCTCGCAGTGGTGACTTTGCCACTATTATTGCGTTGGTCGACAACAATCGACCAACCATGGGCGTCGTTTACGGTCCTGTATCTGGCGTGACTTACTACGCTTATAATGGCAAAGGCGCCTGGAAAATTCCCGACATGTCGGACAGCGTCAAAATCCATACACACAAACACGAACAGCCAGAGCAAAGCATCGCAATTGCTATTAGTCGTCGCCAAGACATCAATCGTATTACTAACCGTATGAGCAGCGCCTGGAATTACGACTTAATACCGCTCGGTTCTGCGGCATTGAAAGCATGCCTCGTCGCGGAAGGGGCAGTAGATTGCTATCTCCGACTAGGTCCAACAGGTGAGTGGGACACCGCTGCGACACAATGCATTGTTGAAGAAGCTGGCGGACGTATTCTCAGCACGCAATTAGAACCGCTGTCATATAACGAGCGGGAAACACTAGAAAACCCGAATTTTATTGTTCTTGGTGATGCGGATTTACCTTGGAATGAGATTTTACAACGCAAAGATTAAGCGCCCTATCGGTAAAATTTAGAGCACAAAATTCTAGCAATAGAAAGGCCACGAATATCTTCGTGGCCTTTTCTTTTTGACCTTCTGTACAGCACTTGGAGTATTTAGCCTACTATGTTCCAATTACTTGCAAAGCTGAACAAAAGAAACAAATCAATTAAAAATCATGGCTTTAAACTTTCACTCATTCCCAATCAAGATCGAATGTACAGCGAATAGAGGTTTTAGCTTACGATGATCCAAAAGCAAAAAGAGCTGCACAATAGCAGCTCTTTTAAGATATTGGATTTTGTCACGATAGGTTAGAAGCGCCCTTGGTAATTAAACTCATATTGACCTTGAGCATTCGGCTTACCCAACCATTTCAGTTGCTCCCCCATGCTGGATGGGAACTCTGCACCAGGTTTGAACCACGCTTTGGTTGAGTACCGTTGATTAGGCATCAGCTCTGCTGAGAACGCCGCAGAGACTTGTTTGCTGCTCTGCTCACCAGTTGCCGTCAATACACTATCCTGACAGTTTATATCGGCAATCACAGGACCGAGATCTAAGCTGCCAACGGGGCTTTGAATACCACTGGCATTCCATACTAAAGTGCCTTCACCGTTCTTACACCAAGGCGCAGCATAAGTCGCCTGACGAATATTCAGCTCAAGCTGCCCATCAACACCAACAGGCACAGGGAGGCGCGCTTGCTCAACAACTTTTACCGCCGGAATCGAGGCAACTAAGTTTTTGGCATAAGGGCCATCACTTAAGCTATAGCCGACAAAACCGCGCCCACGAACGTCCATTTCACTACCACGACCAAAGCGCACAGCAAACTCAGCTTTACCTGTCAGTAGACTCGACCATTGGAAATCCCAATTAACTTCTCCAAGGTTCTGGCGCTGCCAACGAATACTAGCAGCTTGACCTTGCCATACCGAACCGTTGGCTCCTTGAATGTCCAGGCCTCTCACTGTTGGTGCTTGTTGTAACACCCAAGAGACTGGTAATCCCATTAAAAGACTGACTGAAAAAAAGACGATAAAGATAACAACGTAAAGTACTGCTCGCTTCACCTTAACCTCGCTTAAACTGAAGGCGGTTTACATCGATCATGCCCGCTTGCTCTGTTCGGTCGATATCTAAAAATTCGACTTCAATACCCTGTTGCTCTTTCAAGTAACGTAACCAATCCACTAGTTGATTAAACGCGAGTGGTTTGATCCACACTTGAACGCTCTCATTACGAGGTTGTACTCGAATCAACTCAACTTTATAACGACGAGCTGAAGAAGAAACTAACTGATTCAACGGTTGACTAGAGTAGCTCACACCGCTGCTTTTTCGCAGTGCAGTGATGCCATCCGCTTTATCTTGTACCCAAGCTAGCAACTGCTTTTCACTTTGAATACGTGACTGAGCTAGCTCCGCACTTTGACTCATTGGTTGTAATAAACCCCAATAAATAATACCGATAACGGCAATAGCGCCACATCCCATGACCAAACGCTGCTCACGCTGCGAGATGCTGCTCCACCAAACCTGAGCTTGAGAAATTAAATTTTTCATCATCACCTCACAAACGCTTCAAAACAAAGCTGCCAACCACAACGTTATCGCTACGGTTCAACTGACCTTGCTCAACATTAAACTTCTCTGCCAATTTCACACGAGCCTGCTCAAAAGGTTGGAAGTCTGAACTACGAGCCTGAATACGTACTTCGCCACGTTGTCCGTCGTATTTAAAGCTAGTGATCTCCAAGTCGCTGACCTGACCAAGCGTCGCGGGTAATGCCGCCAACCATGACAACATTGCCTGCTGACCACCTCCACCAGATAAGCGGCGCTCTTCATCATCCATTTGTCGTTTGAGGTAACTAACGGTAGGAATGCGTCTTTTATTTGGGAACACTTGGCGGAAAATACGCTCACTCTCCTCACGATACGCTTGAGCTTGTGCTTCGTACTTGTGGACCACGAGCAACTGCTGCGCAACCATGACAACGATAAGCACCCCCGCAGCAATGGTGGCTTTTTGCCAGAGCTTCCAGTATTTACCCCAAGAAGATTTCGGCTTGAAGATCCCAGTCAGCAAATTGACTTTGCTTTCTGTCACCCCCTTCGCCAGTAAAGCCATCGTCATTTCTTCTGGTTGCGGCTCCCATATTTCAGGTAACGCAGATTCCGGGACCGAGCTATAGCAATCGAGCTTCCAACCTTCATGATTTTGTAGATAAGAAGAGAGGTAAAGGTCTAACCAAGAAGCGTCGACAACCGCGCCCTCTGTCGCAGAGTGACGAATTAGCCATTGCTCGCCAATCATTGCAGCACTGCTGTGATCTCCACGAACCGGTAACGCAAGCACATCGGGTAAAATGCGTTTAATGGCGATACCTTGGCTTGAGAAACGTTGCAGTACAGTCTGAATCCAAGCACGTTCAACTGCGCAAATCTGCGCTTTATCCGCTTGTTTACCCAACACGCTAAAGTGCAGGCCATCAACGTCCTGAGCAACTTCGTCTTCCACTAAGTACGGTAACATCGCCTCGAATTGGCGTGTTGCACCAGGTGGTATATCCACTTGCGTCAGGACCACATCATTACTCGCCAACAGCGCCACAACTTGGCGCTGACCAGCATATGAGACCAATTCATCTAAGTGTTCCCACCCGGCGATTTCACCGCTAGCAATCACTTCCTGTTGATCTGTCGACCACACCACCCAAGGAATGGTACTTTGTTGTTCGCTACTCAGCCGAACGGTCAGAAACTCGCTCACTGATCCCTCCAAAACGACGGCGAACTACGGTCACCGTTTCTCTATTTGTACTTTGCAAAAGGCTTCGGATACGTACACGTGATTCATCCACCAACACTTGTGCATCCAATTCAAAAAAGGCGCTATCCACACCCAAATAGCCTTTGGCGTTTTTCTTTACATCTTCACTTAAGCCAGCCATTTCTGACTCTGCTAAAAATTCATCAATGCTATCCCACCCATCAAATGGGCGTTTTTCAATTAGCTGAATCGCATCACTACTGCTTAAGTTTGGTGAGAACATTGCCACCAAAATCGGAGTTTGCTCAACATCAATCGTATTCACGTTTAAACGCCAGTCATCACTTGGCAATGCACAGACCAACGGCTCCAATTTTTGGAAAATTTCACCACTCACCTGATAGACAGCCCGTAACTCGGAAGCATCTGCCATCCAACCATTTGATGCCAAATAGGAAGGTTTCATCGCTTCATATGTGCTGTCTTCAACCCCAGTAGTCGAACGGACAGAGTCATCAGCATCAATGTATTCCCAAGTAGAGTCTGCAATGATTTCTGCTTGATATGGCTCGACATCCAACTCTTCTAACAGGCGCTGCAATACATTCACTAAATATGGTCTTGTAATTTGCTGACCCGTTGGTTGCACACGACTCAATACATTTAGATTAAAGCACGCTTGCTTGTCTCTAATTCGTCCCGCCGCTTGACCATAATCTAACGGATAGACTTGCTCTTTTATCGCCCACGGTTGACTCATATTAATCGTGTCGGTGTCTTTATAACTTTGTTCGATACCCACTTTTGCTAGCGCCTCGACGCCAAGGCTGTACCAGTACGCTTGCTGGTAATTGATTTGATTAGCGCCTCGCTGAAACTGCAAGAACAAACGTTCCGACATGCTGGCGGCAACCGTCGCCATAATCGCCAGCAACATCAACACTATAATCAAAGCAACACCGCGCTGACGGTTAACCATTATTGCTGTCTCCTGAACTTTCCTCTTTCTGACTCAATGTGCCATCAGGAGTGAGATAAGTGCGGGCAATTTCTCCATAGTCTTTGAGAGTGAGAACAACAGAAACCGCTTTCGGCAGCGCTTTTTCTTCAGCCCACTCTTTTTTCCATTGCTTACCATCATAGAAACGCATATCAAATGACTCGACCTGCGTTAGCAATGGAGTAACAGTACCTTGTTGCCCAACCGGCGTATCAGGATAGCGCCACCATACTCGCTGCAGTGTTTCTTCTTTTAAGCGATAGCCAACCTTGGTTACTTCTCCACGAGGGAACTGCTGCTGAGGGTTGTGCCAACCTAAACGGGCAAACATCAGCCCTTTAGTATCGGAGTCCAACAGGTAATCGGACCAAAAAATTAGCCGGCTAGCAGGCTCTTCACCATTAGTACGTGTTTGACGCATCGCCATTTGACGAAAATCGTTATCCATCATCACCATGGCACGCTGAATTTCGTTTAAGCGTTGGGTTCGTTCTTGTGATAGCGCATTGCTACGCTGTACTTGCGATACCACTTGGTACGCAGCGACACTTAAACTGGCAAAGATGGCAATCGATACCAACACTTCAATAAGTGTAAAACCTTTTACCCTTTGGCGCGTGTTTGCGCGGGGATGATTATTGCGCCACATAGCTTCGTACCGTTACTACAGGGCTCGCGCTTTTCTCTACCGAGACGCTCACATCAAATGCTTTCAGCAATGGCTGCGTCGTGGCGACTGGCGTGACTTTCCAGAACCAAGTGCGTCCTGCCAGCTCTTCTGTGCCGTTTTTCGCTTTGAGTTCTCCGGTATTCAACATCACATTTGCCATCTGATTATCCACAACCATGGCTGCAAACATTTTTTCTTCTAAATAACTGATTGTATTAATATGCTGGCTCACGGAGCGAATGACACTGATGGCAGCGGTGGCGAAAATTGCCAGTGCGACCAATACTTCCAGTAAGGTCATGCCTCTCGTCCGGCGATGACTCAAATTTGGGCGAGCTTGCTTAAAATTGCGCATTCTCATCCTCTTTCACTTCTTCGCCCGGAGCTAATAACAAAATTTGTCCACTTTCTTTGCCAATGACTCGCCAACCGTCATTAAAGGCATCACCATTTTGCGGAAAAAAAGACAGGGTAAATGGCGTGACTTCGGCGCTGGAAAATATAAACACTTGCGGTGGCTCAATTTTCTTTTCGTCCTCTTCTTCTGCGAACATGTCTTCATCAAAAAGAGAACCTGGTTTGAATAAGCGCTCATCATTATCCCAAGCACCACCTCCGAGCTCGAGTTGTAGCGTAATATCTTCTTCTAGCTTGGTTTTGCTCGGAATCTGCTTTAATTTCAGAGGCTGCCAACCTTCTGAGGTTAAACTCAGTAGAGCGTAGGTCGATTTGGCATCATCCACTCGAACGCCAAAATCTTTACCGCTCAGCACCGCTTCTTCATTGAGCAGCTGTAAACGCTGAAAAAAGCTTTGAGCATACTGTTTGGAAAGATCTTTTTGGCTAGTCGGTAACGTCGAGATCACGGCCACAGCCGTAAGAGATAGCAAAACCAGCACCAATAGAATTTCTATCAATGTAAAACCGTTATGTTTTCGCATTTGTTTCATTAGTGCTGGCTTAGGCTCAATTATTGGAAGTCTTGCATGTTCCAGTTGCCAATATCTGCAGCTGGACCTTCTCCACCCTCTTGGCCATCTGCGCCTAGAGTGAAGATATCGATTGTACCGTTATCACCTGGGCTTAAGTATTGGTACTGGTTGCCCCAAGGGTCATTAGGAAGACGTTTGATGTAACCACCATCACGGTAGTTGCGTGGCTCTGGGTTAGATGGCTTGCTAACCAATGCTTCTAGACCTTGGTCCGTTGTTGGGTAAACGCTATTGTCCAACTTGTACATATCTAAGGCATTTTCCAACGCGACAATGTCCGTAATCGCTTTTTGTTGGTCTGCCTTCTCTTTGTTACCCAATAGGTTTGGAACAACAAAACTTGCCAAAATACCCAGGATAACGACAACAACCATCACTTCTAAAAGTGTAAAACCCTGTTGTTTACTACGCTTAAACTTCATTTTTTTCTCCGAAAGTTAGATTAAAGCCATGCCGTTAGTAGACACGTCTTAATTCGAAATTATCCGCTCATCAAGTTATTCATTTCTAGCATTGGCATCAAGGTCGCCATCACAATGAACAACACTAATCCAGCCATTAATGCAATCAGCGCAGGAGTAAACACACCCAGAGCAATATTGACTGTTGATTCAAAGTTTTGATCTTGGTTATCGGCTGCCCGCGTCAACATGCTCTCTAATTCACCACTTTGCTCACCACTGGCGATCATGTGTAGCATCATTGGTGGAAACAAGCGAGTTTGGTCCAACGCCTTACGCAAACTAGCGCCCTCTCGGACGTTATCCGCTGCAAGCAAGACTTGCTGCTTCACATAACGGTTAGACATAACATCTACCGCAACGCGCATACCCTCGAGAATTGGAATAGCACTGGAAGTACAGATCGAAAGTGTTCGTGCGAATCGTGCGGTATTCAAACCTCGAGAGATCTTACCTATTAGCGGTAAGCTCAAGATTTTTCTGTCCCAAGCTAAGCGAAAGTCTGGCTTTTGCAACGCCAGTTTGAGGCCATAGAAAAGCGCCACCAGCACAACGAAAATAATCAGCCCCCAATCTTGCACAAACTCACTGGCTGCCAGTAAAAATTGCGTCGATTGAGGTAACTCTTGGCCCATCTGAATGATGGGTTCAATGATTTTAGGAACCACTGTCGCCAATAAGAACGAAACGATGACAACCGCGAATACCACCAAAACTACAGGATAAATCATGGCTTGAAGCAATTTAGATCGCATCTTTTGGCGGTTTTCGACATAGTCTGCCAAACGCTCTAATACGGTATCGAGGTGACCTGATTTTTCGCCCGCCGCAACCATAGAGCGGTACAGTTCATCAAACACGTGTGGGTAATCAGCAAAACTGTCGGCGAGCGGATAACCCTCGGTTACTTTCGAGCGAACCGCAGCCAGCATAGAACGAATTCTCGGCTTTTCAGCCTGCTCAGAGACCGCGCGCAAACATTCTTCCAGAGGCATGCCTGATTGGACTAACGTGGACAATTGACGTGTGATGAGTGCCAGCTCAGATGTTGAGATGCCGCGCTTAAAGCTGACTGAGCCTGAAGACTTAGCCGATTTAGCTTTCGTCTCAACCACTTCAATCGGGATCATCCCTTGCTCTTTGAGTCGCTGGCGCACTTGTCGGGCGTTGTCCCCTTCTATCGTGCCTTTTTTATGCTTGCCTTTTGCATCTAGCGCTTTGTACTCAAATGCCGCCATTAGGTTTCCTTCGTCACTCGCATCACTTCTTCAAGTGACGTAATACCACGACGTACTTTGCTTAGACCATCACTGCGAATACTTGGCGTATGGGCGCGAACGGCTCTCTCAATTTCTTGCTCACCAGACTCTCGGTGAATCAATTCTTGCACTTGCTCATCGACCATAATGAGCTCGTGGATACCTGTTCGACCTCGGTAACCTTTTTGGTTACACGCTTCGCAGCCTTTAGCACGGTGTAGCTCTAGTGGTTCATGCGCTTCCATACCAAACAGTTTCTTCTGTTCAGCATCGGCTTCATACGGCTCTTTACAGCTTGGACAAAGCGTTCGAACTAAGCGCTGCGCTAGCACCCCTAATAACGAAGAAGAAATAAGGAATGGCTCAATACCCATATCACGTAGACGCGTAATCGCACCCACTGCGGTGTTGGTGTGGAGAGTAGACATTACCAAGTGACCCGTTAAGGACGCTTGCACTGCAATTTGTGCGGTTTCTAAGTCACGGATCTCACCGACCATCACCACATCCGGGTCCTGACGCAGAATGGCACGCAAACCACGCGCAAAAGTCATGTCGACCTTTGGGTTCACCTGAGTTTGACCGATGCCATCAATATCAAATTCGATCGGGTCTTCAACCGTTAGAATGTTGCGCTCGTTGCTATTGATCTCTTGCAAGCCAGCATACAAGGTGGTGGATTTACCAGAACCTGTCGGGCCCGTCACCAAGATGATACCGTGAGGGCGGCCAATCAAGTGACGGAAGTTGTCATGCACTGAAGGTGTCATGCCCAAACTATGTAAATCAAGACGAGTCGCGTTTTTATCCAACAAACGCATTACCACGCGCTCACCATGTGAGGACGGCATCGTAGATACACGCACGTCCACCGCACGACCACCGATACGCAACGAAATACGGCCATCTTGAGGCACACGCTTTTCTGCGATATCTAGTTTAGCCATAACCTTCACACGAGAAACTAGCAAAGGCGCTAGCTTACGGCTTGGAGTCAGGACTTCACGCAATACGCCATCGACACGGAAACGAATCGAAAGGGTTTTCTCGAACGTCTCAATATGAATATCCGAAGCACCTTCTTTGATCGCTTCGCCCAACATGGCGTTGATCAATTTGATGATTGGCGCATCGTCTTCCGATTCTAATAAGTCTTCATCGTGCGGCAGTTCTTCAGCCAAAGAGAAGAAATCATCGCTATCAGCACCAATATCTTCCATCAACTGACGCGCTTCAGACGAGTCACGTTGATATGCTTCGGTCAGCTTTTTATCAAAGGCTTCTTTATCGATAGGTTGTGGTACGAAGCTTTTCTTTAATACACGACGGACTTCAACCAGAGCCGCAGGGTTAAGCGGCTCGACATAGTAAAGAATAGGTGGACGCTCAGGATGCTCTGTCTCCAGCACCAGTTTAAAGCGGTTGGCAAAACTGAATGGCAGACGACGCATACTTGGCGCTGTGTCTAACATATCAACCATTAGTTGTTTTCCATTTGATCAATAAACGCTTGAATCTCTGTTGGGTGCTGACGCTCCTGGCCAAAGGCAGGCATAACCGGGATCTTCTCGTCAGCCATCAACTTCAACCCTTGATCCGCTTTGTAAAGCTGTTCTGCGCGAATAAAGTTGTATTTACGCTGCGTAATACCGTCGGCCGTCACACCATCGCGAATAATCGTCGGCTTGATGAACACCATCAAGTTACGTTTTTCTGTTTGCGTGCTAGTTGACTTGAACAGATGGCCAAGTACCGGAATGTCACCCAATAGCGGCACTTTGGACTCACTTTCAAGTGCGCGTTCATCGACCAAACCACCAAGAACCAACATCTGACCATCTTGGATCATGACAGAGGTGTTTAACTGTCGTTTAGCAAAGCGAACGTCAACCGCACCGTTTGCGCCTAATACGTTGGAAACTTCTTGTTCAATGTTTAACTGTACAGAGTCACCTTCGTTAATTTGTGGCACTACTTTGAGTTTGATACCGACTTCTTTACGGTCAACCGTTTGGAATGGATTGTCGTTGTTTGAGCCAGCCGTAGAGCCCGTAATAACCGGAACCTCTTCACCCACAATAAATGATGCTTCGCCATTATCCATTACGGTAATACTCGGCGAAGATAGAATGTTTGAGTTGGAGTCAGAAGCAACAGCACTAATTAGCGCTGTCCAGTCACCCATGACAATACTCATTGCCGCACCATTTACTCCGCTAAGTGCTGACGCTAGCGTAGAGTAGTCACCTGATTCAGTAACATCATATGGCGTTCGTTCGCCATTAGAGTTGGTATAGTATTCAGTTCGGGTTTGATCTTTTGCTTCTTCTAGACCAACCATCACCTGACCAATCGGGGCTCCTGAGTTACCGTACTGAATTACAGCACCCGTTTCTAATGAACCCCACTGAACACCTAGGTTAATACCATCACCTTCAGACATTTCGACAATTAACGCTTCAATAAGAACCTGAGCACGACGAATATCGAGTTGAGAAATGACGTCTTGTAATGCCATCATAATATCTGGTGGCGCTGTTAAAACTAACGAGTTAGTTGCAGCGTGAGCAGCAATGACGACCTCACCACGCGATGCACCTGATGTTTTCTGACCGGCTTGCTTTTCAGCTTGCAGGTTATCGGAAACACCTTTCAATACATCCACCAAGTCTTCAGCTTTCGCATTTTTCAGGTACACGACTCGGTTGTTACCTTTTGTCGCCATTTCAACATCAAGTTGACGAATTAAACGTTTCAAGCGGGCTCTTACTTTTGGATCACCAGAAATTAAAATCGCGTTAGTACGTTCATCGGCCACAATTTTAGGTTCAAGGAACTCTGGCGTGCTTTTCTGATTCGCACTTTTATTCAGTGCTTCGACAATGCGTACCATTTCAGCAGCAGATGCATTACGCAGCTCCACCAATTCAATTTCTTTATCACCGGCTTGGTCAACACGCTTGATGATCTCTGCTAAGCGATTCACTACTGCCGCACGACCAGTGATCAAGATAATATTCGCTGGATCATAATGAACCACGTTACCGGCACCGGCGTTATCAATCAGCTGACGAAGTAGAGGAGACAACTCTCGAACCGACACATTACGCACCGCGACAACTCGAGTGATAACACTATCGCCTTGCGCGCTGCCATCACCTAACACAGGGATTGCTGAGGTTTTTGAGTCTTTTGCTTTGATAACCTTAAGTACCCCATTGTCCATTTCTACGACTGCGTAACCGTATACTTCAAGGACATTAAGGAAAAAGCTGTAGTATTGCTCTTCGTTAAGAACGTCATAGCTGCGGACATCGATTTTACCGCGTACTGAAGGATCAACAATGATGGTCTTTTCGAGGTTACGACCCACTATGTTGATGAATTCTTGAATATCAGTGCCTTTAAAGCTCGCACTAAATTCGTTTGCCATTGCACCTGGTACGCAGAGTAAACTTCCTGCTAGTAGCCAAGCACTTTTGCTGAACCAATGTTTCACGTATGTCTCCCTGAACTTACGCCGGTTGCCTAAGTCTTACAATTGGATATAGATATCGTACTGTTGGCCGTCTCGCTCAACAGTTAAATTTAATTCTTGCGGATCGCTCATCACTTGCATCAGTTGTACTGAAGAAGACGGGTCACTTAAATCGATCCCGTTCAGTTGAACCGCAATATCGCCAGGTTGTAGCCCTACATCATTAAATAATGCGGCATCACGACCAGGTGATACTCGATAACCAACAATGTCTCCGTCTTTTTTGACGGGTGAAATGGTGATGTATTTAAAAACGCTTTGTGGATCTTTCGCAATTTCCTCGCGGATTTGCTCTAATTTCTCTCCAACGTCAGACGTCGCTGCTTCTGCTCGCTGAGCTTGCGCCCTAGCTACCTGCGGCGATTCAGATAGCTTCTTATATTCTATACCTTCCATCATTAAGGTCTCGTCTCGACCTTGGTTATCAATGATGACGCGATCCACCAATACCGCTTTTAGTGTCGCACGTGTCCCTTCGATTTCTTCACCCAAACCGTACGTAGCTTGCTTACCTCGGTTAGCAATAACAGCAAGGCTGGTGTTGGCATCACTACTTGCAACCGCACCGACCAGCGTAAGGTTAAGGCGCGTCTTAGGGGCGTCTTTAACAATAGGCTGTTCTACAACCGCCGCTTTTTGCTCAGTGTATTTACCGAATAGGTTGGCATTCTGAAGGGCATTAAAATCTATCGCGTCGCCTTTATTGCTCGCAGCAACGCTACTCGCCGATGGACGCCATTGCGGCACTTCCGACGATTGAGGTATGGCTAACCACACAATTTTGCCAAGTATCCATCCGGTTATCGCAATAAACAGACAGGTAAGCAACAAGCTAAGTTTGGCTTGAATGGTATAATGATTGGACTTGATCTGAGCCAGTAGCGGTCTGCTTGATAATCCTGCACTTAGCTCTAAACGTTTCACTGAATGGATTCCTTTATTCTAACGTCCGTCATTTAAGCTATAACGATAGCTATCGACTTTAAATTGCTAAATTTGCAATAAAATTATTACTCAACAAAGAGCAGTGAACTATATCACAAGTTGTCTTTCATACCTTTTTCTTATGCAGTTTTTGCCAACTCCCTTGAAAAAAATACGCCTTGACTCCATCTGTAGGTGAATAATCCATCACTCATTGCCGTATTCGGGCAGTGATTAGATAGCGTAGTGTTCTATGAGTTCCCTAAATGAAGCCGTTAGGCTAGATAAATGGCTATGGGCCGCAAGATTTTACAAAACCCGCTCCATCGCGCGTAACATGGTCGATGGCGGTAAAGTCCACTATAATGGCCAACGAAGCAAGCCGAGTAAAATCGTTGAAGTGGGCGCTGAAGTCAGACTTCGTCAAGGCAACGAAGAAAAAATCGTGATAATCGAACAAATCTCAGATCAACGCCGAGGCGCTCCCATCGCACAAACCTTATATCGCGAAACCAATGAGAGTATCGCGAAACGTGAGGAACACGCGACTCAACGTAAGCTTAATGCCCACAACCCAAGTCCGGAACGCCGCCCAGATAAAAAGCAGCGCAGAGACATCATTAAGTTCAAACACCAATAAAAGCCGGAATTACCAACGAGGAAAGCACTCCATGGCAAATAATGTTTTAAACCGCTACCTATTCGAAGATCTTTCAGTACGTGGCGAGTTGGTACAATTGGATGAAGCGTACCAACGTGTTATCTCCAGCAAGGAATATCCGGCAGCAATAGAGAAACTGCTGGGTGAGCTACTCGTTTCAACTACTCTTTTAACTGCCACTCTTAAGTTCGAAGGTTCGATCACCATCCAGCTACAAGGCGACGGTCCTGTGTCTCTTGCCGTTATCAACGGTGACCATAACCAACGTGTTCGTGGCGTAGCTCGCTGGGAAGGCGATATTGCCGATGACGCAAACATTCACGATCTAATGGGTAAGGGCTACCTTGTGATCACCATCGAACCGAAAAACGGCGAGCGTTACCAAGGCGTCGTTGGATTAGAAGGTGACACTTTAGCAGAAGTGCTAGAAGGCTACTTTGCAAACTCAGAGCAGTTAAAAACGCGCCTATGGATCCGCACTGGTGAGCATGAAGGCAAAGCACACGCAGCAGGTATGTTGATTCAAGTGATCCCTGACGGCACTGGCTCTCCAGATGATTTCGAACATCTAGAGCAGCTCACTGACACAGTAAAAGATGAAGAATTGTTTGGTTTAGAAGCGAACGAGTTATTGTATCGACTATATAACCAAGACAAAGTACGTCTGTACGAGCCGCAACCTGTCGAGTTCCATTGTGGCTGTTCTCGTGAGCGTAGCGGTGCAGCAATCATCACCGTTGAGAAAGCTGAAATTTATGACATTTTGGCAGAAGTTGGATCAGTTTCTTTACATTGTGATTACTGTGGCACAACTTATACGTTCGACGAATCTGAAGTCACTGAACTGTATGCACAAGCTTCTACAGACAAGAAAACCCTGCATTAATTTACATAGCTTATCAAGCACGTAATTTACCCTACAAAAGGCCAGCTTAATGCTGGCCTTTTTGTGATCAACCCCTCGTAATAACTAGCCTCAAGCGTAATAAAACAACTGCTTAATTTTAAACAATTAATAATGATTTTGCCCTAGCGCAAAGGATTGCGTGCACGATAGACTATTCCCACCAATATGTGACGGGTTACCTAAAACCTTATTGAAATCATGGGTAAATTTTGAGCTATCTCCCTGTTTTCTCCCCGCCCCGTTGCTAGCATGGTGAGCAGATTAAAATTAAAACATTCTTACAAAATCCCTACAAAATCCTTATAAGGAGCACCTATGACCGTTATGGAACATACTAAGGCTGCAACACTTGATCTAACCAAGCACGGACTGCATAACGTAAAAGAGGTTATTCGCAACCCAAGCTACGAAATGTTGTTTGAGGAAGAAACGCGTGAAGACCTAACCGGTTATGAGCGCGGCGTGGTTACTGAACTAGGTGCGGTTGCCGTTGACACTGGCATCTTTACTGGTCGCTCACCAAAAGATAAATATATCGTCAAAGACGCTACGACAGAAGAACATATGTGGTGGACGTCTGATCAAGTGAAAAATGATAACAAACCAATCACTCCTGAAGTGTGGGACGAGCTAAAAGAACTGGTCACAAACCAGCTTTCTAACAAACGCTTGTTTGTTGTTGACGGTTACTGTGGTGCAAACCCAGATACACGTTTGAGCATTCGTGTTATCACAGAAGTCGCATGGCAAGCGCACTTCGTTAAAAACATGTTTATTCGCCCGACGGAAGAAGAGTTAGCGATATTTGAACCAGACTTCGTAGTAATGAATGGCGCAAAATGCACTAATCCAAAATGGGAAGAGCAAGGCCTGAACTCAGAAAACTTCACCGTATTTAACCTAACCGAGCGCATGCAACTTATCGGTGGTACTTGGTACGGCGGTGAAATGAAGAAAGGTATGTTCGCCATGATGAACTACTTCCTTCCACTAAAAGACATCGCATCAATGCACTGTAGCGCTAACATGGGCAAAGATGGCGATGTAGCGGTATTCTTCGGTCTATCTGGTACGGGTAAAACGACCCTGTCGACTGATCCTAAACGCGCGCTAATTGGTGATGATGAGCACGGCTGGGATGATGACGGTGTCTTCAACTTCGAAGGTGGTTGTTACGCAAAAACCATCAAACTTTCGAAAGAAGCAGAGCCGGACATCTACAATGCAATTCGTCGTGATGCACTGCTAGAAAACGTAACAGTACGTGGCGATGGTTCTATCGACTTTGATGATGGTTCGAAAACAGAAAACACACGTGTTTCTTACCCTATCTACCATATCGATAATATCGTTAAGCCAGTATCAAAAGGCGGTCACGCGAATAAAGTGATCTTCCTATCAGCCGATGCATTTGGCGTACTGCCTCCAGTATCTAAATTGACACCCGAGCAAACTAAGTACCACTTCCTGTCTGGCTTTACCGCCAAACTAGCGGGAACAGAGCGCGGTATTACTGAGCCAACACCAACTTTCTCTGCTTGTTTCGGCGCGGCGTTCCTAACGCTTCACCCAACTAAATACGCAGAAGTACTGGTTAAACGCATGGAAGCAGCAGGCGCTGAGGCTTACCTAGTGAATACTGGTTGGAACGGCACTGGCAAACGTATCTCTATTCAAGATACACGCGGAATTATTGATGCCATTCTTGATGGTTCGATTGAAGAAGCACCAACTAAGCACATTCCAATCTTCAACCTTGAAGTACCAACGTCACTACCAGGTGTGGATCCTAGCATTCTAGACCCTCGCGACACGTACGTTGACCCACTTCAGTGGGAAAGCAAAGCGAAAGATTTAGCAGCGCGCTTTATCAATAACTTTGATAAGTACACAGACAACGCTGAAGGTAAATCCCTGGTTGCGGCTGGTCCTCAGATTGATTAAATCGAGTAACAGCGACGTCGCGTAAACGCAGTGAAAAGTTGGCATTAACTTATCACCTTTACGTAGGCCAAGTTACAAAAATTGCTTCAAGCCCCTCTTTTGAGGGGCTTTTTATTGAATACCACAGAATATTGATACAAGCTAAAGCCTATCTAGTTTTATTTCATAACACACGTAGGTTCTAGCAAAGATGAAAACAGCGCGTCGAGTTCTACTTCTGTTACTGGTTATCTTAGTTGCCATTCCAGCCGCTACGATTGCGCTGCTAACAACATCTTACGCGGACGCAACCTGGCGCTTGCTGTCAAACACCTTTTCTCTTCCCTTCCGGGCCGGAAGCGTGCGTTATGGCTTTCCCTATCACCTAACTTTACAACGCGTGAACACCAGCGGAGACGATGCGTCTTACATCGAGCAAGTCGATTTATGGATGAATCCCGATGTTTATCGCGATGGTAAATGGATCGTTGATAGTTTATTGATTGATGGTATGAGCTTGCAGTATGGCGCACCAAAGCTCCCACCTTTAGACAACGTTTTATTCCATCAAATCGCGCTCAAAAATATTGATTACGCCGACGAGCAGTTCTCTGCCAATGGCATTGACCTTCAAATTCAATCACCACAATGGAATGGTCATTTAATACCATATGGCGAAGTTCAACTTGCAGCTGACCAACTCTATTGGAATGGCGAAGCCTTTAATCAAGTCTTAGTCGATATAGACTACAAACCGCAAGACAGTACGCTTTATGGCACCTCTTTTAACTGGCGTAACAGTCAAATATCTGGGCAAGGGGAGCAGTATCCTCAAGGCTGGTCTTTAGTAAATGTGACCATCAACAAGCTGAAACTGAGTAATACGCAGCGCCAATCACTGCTTGCAAAACCTTGGCACGATCTACCATTTAGCATTAATCATATTAATAGCTTAGATTTGCTTAACGCCGATATTGAATGGGGCGACTGGCACTGGCAGAACTTGGATCTTTCTGTGGAAAACGCCACGCTGCCACTGTCTCTCTGGAAGACAAAAGCTCAAGTGTCATTGCAGGCGGATAGCGTTCGATTCCAGCAGCAAACCGCAATAGAGCCACGTTTGAGTGCCGCTATCGAGCCAGGAGTAATCCAGCTCAACGAGCTCAGCTTAGATTGGCAGCAAGGTCGAGTGCAAGTTTCTGGATTGTTCACGCCAACACAATGGAAGCTCAAAGAAGCCTCTATTCAAGGCCTCAAGTGGGCAACACAGCCAGAAGACAACCTAAATTGGTGGCACGCCGCCACCAGCGAGTTAGAGCATGTTGCAATCGAACGACTCGACATTGAGCGCAGCCAAATTATCCAGCTATCTCACGAACCTTATTGGCAACTTTCCGGTTTAAATATCGAAGGGCAACAGCTTGATATTAAACAGTCTGCTCAACGTTGGGGCCTTTGGCAAGGCGAATTGGAAGTCAGCGTTGTCAACGCCAGCTATGACCAAATACTCACGTCTCACGCAGCACTTGCCATGCAAAGCAAAGATGGCTTTTGGCAATTGACTCGCCTTTTTGCGCCACTCGAGCAAGGCTACGTAGAAGGCATCGGACAAATAGATTTGAGTACCCCGAGCCAACCTTGGGCGCTCAACGTCAATGCTGATGGTATTCCCTTATCGCTCTTCCACGATTATTTTTTACCCGACACACTGGCTATTGATGGTTTTTCCGATCTCAGCCTCGATCTACAAGGGTTATCAGGTGATCGCAACATGCTGGCCTACAGCTTATCGGGTGAAGTGGAAGCCAATCTCCGAGATACCCGCTTGAAGTCCCAAGCGGATCATTCGCTCAAAGCCATTACCTTAAGTCCACTGCGTTTAAGCGCGCAACGAGGGGAAGTTGCCATAACGCCGGTCACCATCTCAGGAAAAGCCATAAGTGGTAAGGTTTGGGGAACATTTGATATGGCCAACAACCCGCTAAGTGGCATTACTTATCAATTGGAAGAGTCGTGCGGAAACATTGAAGGCGATCTACTAAGTGGCGAAACCCACTGTAATGAGTGCGTGAACGCATCAAAACTGGCCGAGCCTACTGATATTGAGACTCCACAGAAAAATGAACCTTCCATCGAGCAGCCAATCGTAATTGATAACATCAATTTGGAGACTCAAGAGGAAGAGCTTTACGAAGAAGTTATCGAAGAAGATGAAGTACCCGACACGAATTCCGCAGCAGAACAAACCCTCTCACCGACAGAGCAAGAAGGTGAAACAGATAAGCGCCCAGCAGATCAGTCGGCGCTTACCCCATCAGCAACTGAGTAACTGCGAGTAGTTCGGTATCAGCATATAGGTACCGACAAAATCAACAGCTGGCGTGTCACCACTATAAATCACTACGTGAATAACGATGCGTGCTTTGCGTCCCGACTCCAATCGGTCTAGGTCACCACTGATCCCATCCAACGAAGTACTCGCCACGGGGTTTTGTTCGACTGGTTGACGATAGCGAATCGAGCTGTCGGCCAACACAATATCACCGTGCAGCCCACGCTCTTTAAGCAGCAGCCACGTCATCCCCCACCCTGTCAGGGTTGCTAAGGTAAAAGCTGACCCAGCGAACATGGTGTTATGCGGATTAAGGTTAGGATTAAGCTGCGCACAGCATTCAAACTGGTAACCCGTGTACTGGTTAATCTTGATCCCCATTTTGTCGCTAATTGGGATTTGTTGCTCCCAGCGCTGTTGAAGCTCAGTACACCATTCAGGGCGACGTAACACATTGGCCATCGGATCCAGTTGCTTCACCATTTGCTGATGGCGCACAGGGCCACGCTCATCGGTCAGCTCACCTCGACGCTCAAAGCCATTTTTTTCATAAAAGGCGATGGCATCTTCACGGGCATTACACACCAAGCGTTTCGCTCCTTCCTGGCGTGCTAACGACTCTAGTGCAACCAAAACCAGCGAACCCATCCCTTTGCTACGGCGATTATTTTTAACCGCCATATAGCGGATCTGGCCATCATTGTCCGGCGTAATGTATAAACGGCCAATCGCCATAGGACGACCTCGACCATCAACAATCATGCGGTGATGGCTCATTTCGTCGTATTCATCGCGTTCAGAGCCGATCGGCATACGCCATGGCTCACGAAGCAGTTGCCAGCGAAACTGATAATACTTGTTTATCTGATTATCGGTTTTGGGAGTAATGAGTTTGAACATATCAATCCTTTGAAAGCACAACACTAATCAGTGTCGGAAAAATTACTCCAAGCCAATTCCATGAGCTTGGAGTTAAAGCTTAGACTATGGCGCCTGTGTTACCAGATTAGACCTGCAACCAAAACGTCACTGGACCGTCATTCACCAAGGACACTTTCATATCGGCAGCGAAGCGGCCACGCTGTGTGGGTAAGACTTCTTCACACAAGTCAGAAAAGTAATCATACAAGCGCTCTGCATCAACAGGATGCGCACCGCGAGAAAAGCCAGCTCGCGTGCCTTTTTTTGTATCCGCAGGCAGCGTAAATTGAGAAACCACCAGCACTTTACCTTCCACCTGTTTAACGTTCAGGTTCATCTTGCCTTCGTCATCTTCGAACACACGGTAGGTTGTAACACGCTCCATTAAACGCTTTGCTTTAGCTTCATCGTCGTCCTTCTCTACGCCCAATAAGACCAGCAGACCACGATCAATTTCTCCTACGACTTCACCATCCACGCGGACGGCTGCTTCACTGACTCGTTGAATTAGCGCTATCACTACTCTCGCTTCCTTCATCTGTTAACTGAGATTCAGCGGTCGAGTGTATCATGTCTAAATCTTCACTCCAGTGCTCTCGCTCACCAAGCGCAGCCGTAACTTCCGCCCCCAATAACACGATCATCCAGCATAAATACACCCAAACAAATAAGATAGGAATCGCCGCTAACGCGCCGTAGATGAGCTGATAAGACGGAAACTGAGTGATGTAAAGCGCAAAGCCTTTTTTACTCAACTCGAACAGTATCGCGGCGACTGCTGCCCCCATGGCACCATGAGCGAGGTGTACTTTTTTATTCGGCACTAGAATATACAAGCCAAGAAAAGCAAAAAAGGACAGCAACAACGGTAGCCAACGCAGAAATAAATTAAACGCACCAGATAATGTCTCGTTCTCTAAAATTTGCAGCGAAGTCACGTACGACGTCGCCGCAATACTCGCACCGACCATGATCGGCCCTAACGTGAGTACCATCCAATACATAGAGAATGAAAAGACTAAACGGCGCTTGTCTTTAACTCGCCAAATGTAGTTTAAGTTCTTATCAATGTTGGAAATCAGCATGACCGCTGCGATGAATAAAAACCCACCGCCAACCGCGCTCATTTTGCCCGTATTCGCCACAAATTCCTGTAATGCCGTATGTACAGCTTCTCCAGAAGCTGGCACAAAATTCTCAATAATGTAGCCTTGCAGCACCTCACCAACGTTCGCAAAGACGGGAAATTTCGACAATATTGATAACAATACCGTCAGCATTGGCACGATGGATAACAAGGTAATGTAGGCAAGATAGCCCGCGTTCACATTCACACGGTCATGCGTTAATCGCTTAAGAAGATACTTAAAAAACGCGACGCAACTTGGCAGTAGATTGATTAATCTCGCCTTGTAACTCTCTGATAACTGGTTCATAGTTCATCCCATAATTAGCGCCGAGGACATAAGAATGCCTTATTTATTAGCAATTGTACTATCAATTTTCACTTTAACAGGGTGTCAATCTGCTTATTACTCAGCAATGGAGCAGGTTGGGTATCATAAACGAGATATTATGGTCGACCGCGTCGAAGATGCCAAAGAATCTCAACAAGATGCACAAGAAGAATTCACCAGTGCACTTGAAGCCTTGTCTGCGATCACCAACTTTGATGGTGGTGAGCTAGAAAATGTCTACAACAACATCAATGACAAATACGAAGATAGCGAAAAAGCGGCTCAAGACGTACGTGACCGTATTGCTGCGATTGAAGACGTATCCGGCGCACTGTTTGATGAGTGGCAAGATGAGCTAGAGCTGTACTCGAGTGCGAAACTGCGTCGTTCAAGCGAGCAAAAACTACGTGAAACCAAAGCCTCGTACAAAACCATGCTTAGCGCTATGAAGCGTGCAGAGAAAAAGATGACACCGGTACTGGATACGCTACGTGACAACACGTTGTACTTAAAACACAACCTTAACGCCAGTGCGATTGGTTCTTTGCAAGGTGAGTTCTCTAGCTTAGAGAAAGACATTCAGTTTGCGATCAAACAAATGAACGAAGCGATTGCAGAGTCCGATAAATTCCTACAAAAGCTCAATCAAAAGTAAATGATTTAGACCTCCTCCAAGTGAGGAGGTTTTAGTCGGCGACCTCACCGAGTAAACCGATGACTCTTCGAACAAAGCCTACCCTCTCTGGTACAGTTCCCCATGGCACTTCTACCACTTCATAACCCAACTCAGTATAGACACTCACTAACGACTGATGAATCTCCAATGCTTCTTCAAAGCTGTGCGGACGCACTTCATCTTGTACGTAAATGGATGCTTCAGGTCGACAAGTAAACACCTGACTATGATACCCAACACTTTCGGTTAAGAAAGCTTGATCAACCTTACAGCCGCCCACTTGCAGGTATGCAATGATGTCGGGGATGGCGCGATCAACAAACGCAACATCATGACAACGCGCATCATTCTTTTGCTTGTCCATCAACCCAAGGCATAACTTGGCAAACTCAGGTAAATTCGTCCACGGCAAAACACCATTTTCTAACTGGCTTTGCTGCTCAATCAAGTCGCGAGACTCTTCAGGAAACGTGGCGTAACCATACGCGTCTAGCGCATTCAGCAGTGTTGTTTTTCCCGCACCAGGCCCACCGGTGATAATAATCGGGTTCATATTCAACTCCAGAAAACAAAAAGCCCCGAGCATAACTCGAGGCTTCTTCTTAATTGAATCGCTTAACGAAAATTATTTCGCGCCACGAGAAGCACGCTTACGGTCGCTTTCCGTTAGGAACTTCTTACGGATACGGATGCTTTCAGGCGTTACTTCTACTAGCTCGTCGTCATCGATGAATTCTAGTGCTTGCTCAAGAGTCATCTTGATAGGCGGAGTAAGAACCTGTGCGTCATCTGTACCAGATGCACGAACGTTGGTTAGCTGCTTACCTTTCAGTGCGTTTACCGTTAGGTCGTTGTCACGGCTGTGAATACCGATAACCATACCTTCGTAAACTTCAACACCGTGACCGATAAATAGACGACCACGCTCTTGAAGGTTGAACAGTGCGTTAGTTAGCGCTTTACCCATCGCGTTCGCGATTAGTACACCGTTTACACGTTGACCGATGTTACCGCCTTTGTGAGGGCCGTAGTGATCAAACGTATGGTAAAGAAGACCTGAACCTGAAGTCAGTGTCATGAATTCCGTTTGGAAACCGATCAGACCACGTGATGGCATAACGAAGTCCATACGCACACGACCTTTACCGTCTGGAGACATGTCTTTCAGCTCACCTTTACGTAGGCCGATGTTCTCCATGATGCCGCCTTGGTGCTCTTCCATTACGTCGATAGTTACCGTTTCGAACGGTTCCATCAACTGACCATCTTCTTCTTTGATGATTACTTCTGGACGAGATACTGCTAGCTCGAAGCCTTCACGACGCATGTTTTCGATCAGGATAGAAAGGTGAAGTTCACCACGACCTGATACGCGGAATTTATCTGGATCGTCTGTTTGCTCAACGCGTAGTGCAACGTTGTGTACCAATTCCTTCTCAAGACGCTCAAGGATGTTACGTGACGTTACGAACTTACCTTCTTTACCCGCGAATGGAGACGTGTTTACTTGGAACGTCATTGTTACTGTTGGTTCATCAACAGACAATGGTGGTAATGCTTCTACTGCGTTTTGTGCACAGATAGTGTCAGAAATTTTCAGCTCGCCAAGACCAGTGATTGCGATGATATCACCCGCGTTAGCTTGTTCCACTTCGTGACGCTCTAGGCCAAGGTAGCCCATTACTGTACCCACTTTACCGTTGCGAGTTTTACCGTCAGCACCAATAATGGTTACCTGCTGGTTTGGTTTAACGCTACCACGAGTTACGCGAGCCACGCCGATAACACCAACGTAAGAGCTGTAGTCTAGCTGAGAAACTTGCATCTGTAGTGGACCATCAAGGTCAACATTTGGCGCGTCAACAACATCAACGATAGTTTGGAATAGTGGTTCCATGTTCTCGCCAGTTTCGCCTTCTTCTAGAGAAGCCCAACCGTTAAGTGCAGATGCGTAAACTACTTTAAAGTCTAGCTGGTCATCAGTTGCACCTAGGTTGTCAAATAGATCGAACACTTGGTCCATAACCCAATCAGGACGTGCACCAGGGCGGTCAATCTTGTTGATTACAACGATTGGTTTTAAACCGTGAGCAAATGCTTTTTGTGTTACGAAACGCGTTTGAGGCATTGGACCATCAACTGCGTCAACGATAAGTAGTACAGAGTCTACCATCGACATGATACGCTCAACTTCACCACCGAAGTCCGCGTGTCCCGGAGTATCTACGATGTTGATACGGTAATCGTTCCAGTCGATTGCTGTGTTTTTAGCAAGAATGGTAATACCGCGCTCTTTCTCGATGTCGTTCGAGTCCATGACTCGCTCTTCAGCTTCACCGCGAGACTCAAGCGTGCCTGATTGTTGTAGCAGCTTGTCAACCAACGTGGTTTTACCGTGGTCAACGTGCGCGATGATCGCGATATTTCTTAATTTATCAATCTGTGGAGTAGCCATGGATATTGATTCACTTAGATAGATGAAATGCCCCCACGCTGAGAACGGGTGCTCTCTGGCGACATTTGCTGATTAAAAAAACGGCCATAATGTACCAGATTTTAGCAAAAAGCCTAGAAATATGTGATCTACTCCCGAGCATTTCTGCGATTTTTACGCTTAATGCCCATTTTCTTCCTCAGAACGAATTGATTAAACGCAACTTTATTCTAATCGATGCATAATTCAAATTGACTCTTGCTCAAAAACTGGGCTGAATACGCAATGTACCTGTCACATTATGGTGCAACAATGATTTTTGGCACCATAATAGTGCAAACAAAGATCATTTTGGTGCAAGCAAGTGCACCAAACTAGCATTCAAAAACACAATTGCTTGAAATTAATGGAATATTTTTTTTGGCACGGTTTTGGCTTTAGTTAAAACAGCATCGATTAATGAAAAGTCAAATTGATTAATCAATGCCAGGTTTCATGAATAATTCATAAATCGAGCTTTTACCGCTTATTAACACTGGAGGTTATCCAAGATGTCAGTAGAAAACGTTCTATCGCTGATCCAAGAAAACGAAGTTAAGTTTGTTGACCTACGCTTCACTGATACAAAAGGTAAAGAGCAGCACATTTCGATCCCTGCTCACCAAATCGACGCAGACTTCTTCGAAGAAGGTAAAATGTTCGATGGTTCATCAGTTGCTGGCTGGAAAGGTATCAACGAATCAGACATGGTAATGATGCCTGACGCATCTTCTGCTGTGCTTGACCCATTCACGGAAGACGCAACACTAAATATCCGTTGTGACATCTTAGAGCCTGCAACAATGCAAGGCTACGACCGTGACCCACGCTCTATCGCAAAACGCGCTGAAGACTTCATGCGTTCTACAGGTGTTGCAGATACTGTACTTATCGGTCCTGAGCCAGAATTCTTCCTATTTGATGACGTGAAGTTCTCGACAGACATGTCAGGCTCTTTCTTCAAAATCGACGACGTAGAAGCGGCATGGAACACAGGTTCTGACTACGAAGAAGGTAACAAAGGTCACCGTCCAGGCGTTAAAGGTGGTTACTTCCCAGTAGCTCCAGTAGATTCATCTCAAGACATCCGTTCTGCTATGTGTCTAGTGATGGAAGAAATGGGTCTTGTTGTTGAAGCGCACCACCACGAAGTGGCAACGGCGGGTCAAAACGAAATCGCAACTCGTTTCAACACGCTAACAACCAAAGCTGACGAAATCCAAATCTACAAGTACGTTGTACACAACGTTGCTCACGCGTTTGGTAAAACAGCGACGTTTATGCCTAAACCACTTGTTGGCGACAACGGCAGCGGTATGCACGTTCACCAGTCTCTAGCAAAAGATGGCGTAAACCTATTTGCTGGTGACAAGTACGGCGGTCTATCTGAAATGGCGCTTTACTACATCGGTGGTATCATCAAACACGCTCGTGCAATCAACGCATTCGCTAACCCATCAACAAACTCGTACAAACGTCTTGTACCAGGCTTCGAAGCACCAGTAATGCTAGCTTACTCAGCGCGTAATCGCTCTGCTTCAATCCGTATCCCAGTGGTACCAAGCCCGAAAGCACGTCGTATCGAAGTTCGTTTCGGTGACCCAGCGGCGAACCCATACCTATGTTTCGCAGCAATGCTTATGGCTGGTCTTGACGGTATCAAGAATAAGATCCACCCGGGCGAAGCGATGGATAAAGACCTTTACGATCTTCCAGCTGAAGAAGCAGCAGAAATCCCAACTGTTGCATACTCACTAAAAGACGCGCTAGCAGAGCTAGATGCTGATCGTGAGTTCTTAACAGCGGGCGGCGTATTCTCTGACGACTTCATCGATTCATACATCGACCTTAAGTCTCAGGACGTAGAGCGTGTGAACATGACAACTCACCCTGTTGAGTTCGAACTTTACTACTCTGTGTAAAATGTAAACACAGCAATAAAATATTAGGCTCGCCTCGCAGGCGGGCCTTTTTTGTATTCGCCAGTCAAGCTTCGCCGTTTAACATGAGGGGATAATAAAAACACGCTTAGAATTTTTCCTTACATGTCAAAGAGCTAAGCCATTGAAACGTGAAATCATCGAACAAGAGAAGGTGAGCAATGAAAGTTCAGCTTATTCCATCACTGTGTGCACTCAGCGGATTGTTAATCGCCTCTACCGCCTTTGCGCAGGTCGCGTATACATGGGTAGATGAAAATGGCGTGGTTCACTTTAGTGATACGCCAAACAAAGGAGCAAAAGCGATCGCACTGCCAAACCTTGAAGCCAGCGCACCAGCTCCTGAGGTAGAAAGTACTGAATCGCTCGCACCTCAGACTACGCCATCTACTGCATCACAAAACAAGCCAGAGAAAACAACCGAGAAGCCTCTTCCATTAAAACTTTCAATGCAGACCCCCAAGCACAACGAGACCATCCGCAGCAATCGAGGCATCATCAATATTCAATTAGAAACCAATCGCAAGCTTGGTATCGGTGAGCAATTGCAATTGTTACTCGATGGAAAACCTTATGGTGCACCACAAAACCATATAGTGTGGCAGTTAAACAATATTGACCGAGGCACTCACACACTTGCTGTGCACGCGAAAAGAAGCGGCAAGCTTATTGCATCTACTAGCCCTATAACGGTGCATTTACATAGAGCAAGTGTTAAGCCGACCGTAAAAGGGGCAAAATAGAATATCTGGTGAAAAAAATCACATCACAGCGATGCTTTTCACTTTTTCTTCTAAGATTTATTCGCCATACTTAACGTTCAATTGCACCATTATTGTGCATCGCACAATCTTAAAGCAAAACAAGGACGTAATGTGGATACCAGTCTTCCTAGTGCCATTCTCAACAATATGGTGACAGCAACGCTGATTCTTGATGATGGATTGGCCATCCGTTATGCCAATCCGGCTGCCGAATTGCTGTTTTCTCAAAGCGCCAAACGAATTATTGAACAATCACTTTCTCAATTGATTCAGCATGCGTCGCTGGATCTCGCGCTGCTCACTCAACCGTTGCAAAGTGGCCAAAGCATCACCGACAGTGACGTCACTTTCGTTGTTGATGGCCGCCCTTTAATGCTAGAGGTGACGGTTAGCCCTATCACTTGGCAAAAGCAGTTGATGCTTCTGGTCGAGATGCGCAAAATTGATCAGCAGCGCCGACTCTCTCAAGAACTGAACCAACACGCCCAACAACAAGCAGCGAAGCTGTTAGTCCGAGGGCTTGCACATGAGATTAAAAATCCGCTTGGCGGCTTACGCGGTGCGGCGCAATTGCTAGAAAAAATGCTGCCAGAGCCCTCTCTCACCGAATATACACACATCATCATTGAGCAAGCAGACCGTTTAAGGGCGCTCGTGGATCGATTACTAGGACCGCAAAAGCCAGGTAAGAAGACACAAGAGAATCTGCACCAAATTCTTGAAAAGGTTCGCCAACTGGTTGAATTAGAGTCACAACGCTCAATCATCATTGAACGAGATTATGACCCAAGCTTGCCAGAGATTTTGATGGATACAGACCAAATCGAGCAGGCAATGCTTAATATCGTCAGCAACGCCGCACAAATTCTTAGCCATCAAGAGCACGGGAAAATAACCATTCGCACCAGAACGGTGCATCAAGCCAATATTCACGGCAAACGCTGTAAACTCGCTGCTCGTGTCGAAATCACAGACAACGGCCCAGGTATTCCACCGGAACTACAAGACACGCTGTTCTATCCCATGGTCAGTGGCCGCGAGGGAGGAACTGGATTAGGGCTATCTATTTCGCAAAATTTGATCGACCAGCACAATGGAAAAATAGACGTAGAAAGCTGGCCTGGTCACACAACATTTACTATTTATCTGCCGATCTGAGTGCGCTAATGGACTTCAAGTCGCGTCAGTTTTTCGGTTTGCTGCAAGGATTACTACATGAGTAAAGGATATGTTTGGGTCGTTGATGACGACAGTTCAATTCGCTGGGTAATGGAGAAAACGCTCTCCTCTGCCAACATCAAATGTGAAACCTATGCCGATGGGGAAAGCGTGTTAATGGCGCTCGAACGCGAAGTGCCGGATGTTCTAGTATCAGACATTCGCATGCCAGGTATTGATGGGTTGGAGCTACTAAAGCAAGTACAGCGCGATTACCCAGACCTTCCCGTGATTATCATGACCGCGCATTCAGATTTAGATGCGGCAGTGAATGCGTACCAAAAAGGTGCTTTTGAATATTTACCAAAACCTTTTGATATTGATGAAACTTTAACTCTGGTTGAACGAGCCATTGCACACAGCCACGAAAACAAACGCGAGCAGCTCTCTCCAGAAGACATTCCAGCAGAAACGCCTGAAATTATCGGTGAAGCACCAGCGATGCAAGAGGTGTTTCGCGCCATTGGTCGTCTTTCTCGCTCCTCTATTTCAGTCTTGATTAACGGTGAATCGGGCACGGGTAAAGAACTCGTTGCTCATGCACTGCACCGTCACAGTCCACGTGCTAACAAACCTTTCATTGCGCTCAATATGGCGGCAATTCCCAAAGACTTGATTGAATCAGAACTGTTTGGCCACGAAAAAGGCGCGTTTACGGGGGCAAACAATGTTCGTCAAGGACGATTCGAACAAGCCAATGGCGGCACTCTATTTTTAGACGAAATCGGCGACATGCCATTGGACATTCAAACTCGTTTGCTACGCGTTCTAGCTGACGGGCAGTTTTATCGAGTGGGCGGTCACTCTCCGATCAGTGTCGATGTACGAATTGTCGCGGCAACACACCAGAACTTAGAAAAGCTGGTGCAAGAAGGTGACTTCCGTGAGGACCTCTTTCATCGCTTAAACGTGATTCGCGTGCAGATCCCGGCACTGCGTGAGCGTAAGCAAGACATTGAAAAGCTTACACAGCATTTTCTTATCCGTGCGGCTGATGAGCTTGGTGTGGAAACAAAAACTCTCCACCCGTCGACTGTAGAGATTCTTAACCGCCTTGATTGGCCTGGCAACGTTCGTCAATTAGAGAATATTTGCCGTTGGTTAACCGTTATGGCCAGTGGTAGCGAAGTGTTACCAAATGACTTGCCAAGCGAACTACTCGAAGAGAAAAAATCCATTTCAGACTCTGCACATGGTAGTTGGCAAGAACAATTGGCGGATTGGGCACGGCATTCACTCGCAGCAGGAGATAAAGAACTACTTTCTTACGCTTTACCAGAATTTGAACGCATTTTATTAGAAGCAGCCTTAGAGCACACTAAAGGTCATAAGCAAGATGCCGCTAAAGTATTAGGCTGGGGGCGAAATACACTCACCAGAAAATTAAAAGAATTGTACTGACAATCACTTACGTGGTGCGTTAACAACGAGCGTCGTTTGTCACTCGATATTAATAAAAACATCAGTACAATTGTGGCGCACCACCATCTATGTGATTAGGCGATGTCTACTGCTACGACTCAAATTACACTGCGTACTGCTGTTCTGATTCCATTTGTCATGATCTTCTTACTGGCGATCGGTGTCATTGTCTACGTCCAAAAACAAAGTTACGAAGAAGTGGTCACGGATATCAGTGACAAGCAACTTTCCGTGTTAACCGAAAGTGTCCACGACCACCTCAATAGCTATCTACGTAAGCCTTTTACTGCAGTTATGGCTCTCGCGCACAACGTCAGCTATCACAACCTTTATCGCCCTCACGATACCTCAGACATTCAAAACTACCTGCTGAGTGCATTCAAAAATCTTTACCAATCGATACCGCAGTTGGATGTAATCGCATTTGGTTCAGAAAACGGCGACTTTGCAGGCTTTCGCCGCGAGCTTTCCGACGATTACACCTTAATGGTGCAAGATCGCTACACCGATGGTGATCTGGTTATTTATGGAACCAACCATGTGAGTAACAACATTCGAACGGTTATCTCCCAATACGATCCTCGCACTCGCCCATGGTATAAGCCCGTTGCAGAGAGCCAAAACGCCACTTGGTCTGAAATTTATACCAATGCTGATGAACGCCAGGATATTACGCTATCAGCCATGACGCCGGTGTACAAACACGACCAATTTGCTGGTGTTTTGGTGACAGACATTCGTATCAATACATTCAACGAATTCCTGCGCGAGTTAAAATACAACACTAAAGCGTCGGTCTACATCATGGACCCAGATCATCGTTTAATCGCTCACTCAGGCCCGGGAAGCGTCATCTCATGGGGCACAAAATTTTCGGATAAAGGGCAGCGTTTGCTTGCCGCTGAAAACGCAGACCCGATCATCAAAATCAGTGCGAGCCGCGTCCGGTCTTTCGATCTCAACAACACCAAGCAACCTTATACTTTTTCATTTGAACATGATGGCCAACGTATTTTCAGTCGGCTAACCCCGTATCGAGACCAAGACGGCTTAACATGGTTTATCGGCACCTCCATTTCGGAGTCTGAACTTCTCGGCCTGTTACCGAAAAGCCAGCAAGAGAGTTGGCTCGTTGGCATTATTGTAAGCCTATTTGGGATCGCCATCAGTTGGATCATTTTCAACCGAGTTACCAGACCAATTAACGCGACGGCCGCCGCCGCTCAGCACCTGGCAAATGGGGATTGGGATAGCGGCATGCCAAAGCCTGGTTATGTGTATGAGACAACCGTACTGGTTCATGCTTTTAATGAAATGGCGAACAATCTAAGAGCTTCATTCAAAGCATTGCGTGAACAGTTAGTTTATGACTCTCTAACACGCTTATATAGCCGTCAGGGTTTGGTCGAAATCTGTGAAAATCAGTCTCATCTTTGTCACGGCAGTTTATTTTTACTTGGTATCAACAAATTTAGAGATATCAACGACAGTGTGGGTCATCACAACGGCGACCAGTTGTTGGTCAGCATCGCTGAAAGGCTAAAACAGCAGTTTCGTGACAACGCATTATTGGCTCGGATTGGTGGTGATGAGTTCGCGGTGTTTCTCTCAAATGTCGACACTGAAACCAAAATTAAACAAACCGAGCGTCGATTACAGCATCTCTTTTCCACCCCATTTATGGTGGAAGGCGAGAATGTAGTGATGAAGATTTCACTTGGTATTGTACAAACCCAGCCAAACGAAACCATGCCTTTATGGTTACGCAACGCCAGCATCGCATTAAGTTACGCTAAACAAGACTCACTGACTGGTGTATGTCACTACAGCCCAGAACTAGCGAGCGCTTCAAAGTTTCGTACGCAAATGCTGACCAAGATCCAAACTGGCATTGAAAACCGAGAGTTTATTCCTCATTACCAACCGATTGTGGATCTCGTCAGTGGCACAGTGTGTGGCGCCGAAGCACTTGCGCGCTGGCATAGCGACTCAGGTATGGTGTCACCATTAGATTTTATCCCAATCGCGGAAGAAAGCGGCATGATCAAAGCCATCGGCCAACAGATTCTGTTACAAGCTTGTCGCGACACTTACCAAGCGATCGAAAGCAAACAGTGGCCGTCGGACTTCCAACTGCATGTGAATATCTCCGTTAATCAACTATCTTGCCCAAGTTTTGTTGATACGGTGATAAGCGTATTGGATATCACGAAATTACCAGCAAGTAACCTCACACTAGAGATCACAGAATCACGTATCATTGATAGCGCACCGACCACACTAGAAAATATGACTAAACTGCGTGAAATGGGTATTGGTATCGCGATAGATGACTTTGGCACCGGCTACTCATCACTGGGTTACCTCCACTCTCTGCCGTTTACCTGCTTGAAGATTGATCGCACCTTCATCAATCAACTCACACAAGAAAACTTAAACAGTTCAATCGTCGCTGCCGTCATCAATATCACAGCAGGTCTCAAAACTAATGTCGTCGCGGAAGGTGTCGAGGATAGCAATCAAGCACAATTACTGCGCTCTTTAGGCTGTAATCAGGTGCAAGGCTTCTACTACAGCCGCCCTATGCCACTAGAAGAATGGCCAACACATTTGGTGAACATGAAGTAGAAAAGAGCGAGAATCGTTGATTTCCTAGTCATCCTCTACTGACAATCTACCCAACTGTTATTTATACTTAACTGCAAATCTTACCCATGTATTGTCACAGATGATGTTTGGGCCCTGTTCCAGTTCATAACTATCCGGATCGACAAAATGATAACGAAGAACCTTCCTCTTACTGATTTGCACCGTCACCTCGACGGTAACATTCGTACTAAAACGATTCTTGAGCTAGGCCAAAAGTTTGGCATTGCCCTACCAGCGTACGATATTGAGTCTCTCACTCCTCACGTTCAAATTGTCGAAGCGGAACCCTCTCTTGTTGCTTTCCTTTCTAAGCTCGACTGGGGTGTTGCGGTACTGGGCGACCTAGATGCGTGTCGTCGTGTCGCGTACGAAAACGTAGAAGACGCGCTAAATGCACAAATCGATTACGCTGAGCTGCGTTTCTCTCCTTACTACATGGCGATGAAACACAAACTGCCAGTAGCGGGGGTTGTTGAAGCCGTCGTGGACGGTGTGCAAGCGGGTATGCGCGATTTTGGCGTGAAAGCCAACCTGATCGGCATCATGAGTCGCACATTTGGTACTGACGCATGTCAACAAGAACTGGACGGCATTCTGAGCCAGAAAGATCACATCGTTGCCGTCGACCTTGCGGGTGACGAGCTAGGCCAACCGGGTGATCGCTTTGTGTCTCACTTCAAGCAAGTACGCGATGCTGGCCTTGGGGTAACGGTCCATGCTGGTGAAGCAGCAGGTGCAGAGAGCATGTGGCAAGCAATTAATGAGCTGGGCGCAACTCGTATCGGTCACGGCGTAAAAGCGATTCACGATCCAAAACTGATGGATTACCTAGCAGAAAACCGCATTGGTATTGAATCTTGCCTGACGTCAAACTACCAAACAAGTACGGTAGAAACGCTAGAAAACCACCCTCTCAAGCAGTTCCTAGAGCATGGCGTTCTTGCGTGTTTGAACACTGACGATCCAGCGGTTGAAGGTATCGAACTGCCATACGAATACGAAGTAGCGGCACCAGCCGCTGGCCTGAGCCAAGACCAGATTCGCCAAGCGCAAATCAATGGCCTTGAGATTGCGTTCCTTTCAGAAGCAGAAAAATCGGAACTGAGAGAAAAAGTAAAAGATCGCGCTTAAATCCAGCGAAAACATAAAAAAATGCCAGCATCTGCTGGCATTTTTTATATCTTGAATCTGTATCTCTGATTAAATAACACGAGAGAACTGTTGCTGACGTGCCTTTGCTCGTAGGTATTTATCGAAGCTCATACAAATATTACGGATCAACAAACGACCTCGCAGCGTCACACGAATTTCATTATCATCCACTTCCACCAGCTCATCGTTAATAAAGGTCTGAAGTAGCTGCAAATCTTCTTTAAAGTACTGTTCAAACCTCACTTTAAACTCAGACTCAATGGCTTTCTTGTCTAACTTGAAGTTACAAATCAGCTGCTTAATCACTTCACGACGGAGCAAATCATCGGAGTCCAGAGAGACCCCTTTCCATAGAGCGTGACGAAGTTCGTTGACTTGAGCGTAGTATTTCTTCAGCTCTTTCTGGTTTTGCGCGTACGCATCGCCGATCATCGAGATTGCAGAAACACCAAAGCCAACCAAGTCACATTCACCTTGTGTGGTGTAGCCTTGGAAATTGCGATGCAAAATACCTTCGCGCTGGGCAACAGCAAGTTCATCGTCCGGCAAAGCAAAGTGGTCCATACCGATAAATTGGTAGCCAGCATCAGTCAGTGTCGCGATGGTATCTTGCAGAATCGCCATCTTCTCTTCTGCCTTTGGCAGGTCTTCGTCTTTAATCTTACGCTGCGCTGCAAATAGCTGTGGCATGTGCGCGTAGTTAAACACGGATAGACGGCCCGGCTGCATCTCTAGCACTTGTTCTAGAGTCTTGGCAAAAGATTCTTTGGTCTGCTTCGGTAAACCGTAAATTAAATCTAGGTTCGTCGAACGAAAGCCTAACTCTTTTGCGCGCGCAACCATCGCAACGATGAACTCTTCATCTTGCTCACGATTCACCAGCTTTTGCACTTCTTTGTTGAAGTCCTGAACACCGATGCTCAAGCGATTGAAGCCTTCACTACGCAGATGATCCAGCATGGTCAGCTCGATTTCACGCGGGTCAACCTCGATACTGATTTCAGCATCGCTACTAAAAGTAAACTCTTGGCGTAGCAGGCTCATCACACGCGTGATTTGCTTTTCAGAGAGAAACGTCGGTGTACCACCACCAAAATGCAATTGCGTCACGGTGCGACCAACAAGTAATGCAGCACGTTGACGAATTTCGTGTTCAAGCACGTCGAGGTATTCATCCGCTTTGTGCGAGTGGCGTGTAATGACTTTATTACATCCACAGTAGTAACAAAGCTTGTGACAGAACGGAATGTGTACGTACAGCGATAATGGGCGTTCTGGGTATTGAGTGCATGCCATATCATAATCAGAAATGGTGAACGCTTCATGAAACTCCAGCGCCGTTGGGTACGACGTATAACGAGGCCCGGAATAGTTGTACTTATCCAATACCGCTTGATCCCAGACGATTTGCTGTTTCGATTCAGTGTGTTGATTCGACATGGTGGTACTTTCCGTTAAATGCTAGGGCAACGAAAGCCGTCACCCGATATTCAGAGCCGCTATTTTGCCATACGACGATGACAAGCGTGGCAACGCCGACTGGCTTTTTAAGTATAAAACTAAAGAAGTGCTAGCGTGATCACGATACCCCCATTAGTCATAAGGAGACTATTGGGGGTCGCGCTTAAATCATCTGAATATTGATTTGATTATTCAGTGGCTGGACGTTTTTCTGCAACACTTTGAGCTCCTCAATAATCGCATCAGTGAGGCGGCTTTCCGCTTTATGACGCGTCAAGTTCTGTTGCATACGCTCTTTCTTGGCAAGTTGTTGGCGTTCTTCGCCACGCGCCATATCTTTCACGATGTGGTAAAGCTCAGAAATCGCAGGGTACGTTTTATCGAAATCAACGCGGTCTTCACCTTGTACATAATCCATGATGTTATACACACGGATACTGATTTCAGATAAATCGCACTGGCCTTGAATGCCCGCCTGACACAAGGTATGCACATTCTCAAAAATGTTGGCGTTACGTTTGTCTATCGCCAATTTTTGATGCTTCAGCTGCAATTCCTTTTGCTTTTTCAATTGAAGCAGAAGGTAACCTGCATAAGAAGCGAGTGCGATGATAATCACAACACCAGCAATAGCTAATAAGGTTACATTCATAGCTTAATTATCCTTTATAGTCGTCGAAATTAATGTCGTCGAAATCTGCCAGCAAGTCATCATCGTTGCGCGTGCTTTTCTCAGCAGGTGCAGTGAAGTCTTCCTCTTCTTCAGGTTCCAACAAACCTAGTTGGTCCATTAGCTTCTCAATGCGATCGAGTTTCTCATCGACGAATTTCTGTAGACCTGTGCCCAGGTTTTCACCCGCTTCAATACGGTCTAGCAACACGTTCAATTGCGCGTCATTTTCTAGCATCTCTAGTTCTTGCTCTGCCGACAAACGACGCTCTTGCTTCGTCATTTTCTTCGCAGGTTCAACAATCAGAGGTATTTTCTTTTTGCTGCCTAAGCGCGGGTCGCGATTTTGTGCAGCAGCTTGCTTTTTCTGCTCGTTAACTTCTGAGTTACGGTTACCCGTTTTCAGACCTTTACGCTTTTTAGCACGCTTGCGTAAGCGGCCTTCCACATCAGATTCTGTACGGTTACGAGTTACAACAAACTCAGGTGCACCAGCGGCACCTGGTTTTCTAGATTTTTTACTACGGCTCATTACTGGGGTTTCCTCAGTAAAATTACATCATTACCAATAAATTCGAGTTCGAGCTTATCCCGCTCTGCTAGGAACTGGAACGTGTCACGACTAAAGAACACTACGTGAGTGAGATCGTTCTTATAATGCCATGATTTGAAAGCCTCCACGTCGATGACCATTTTCGTCATCAGGCCTATCCAGCCCCCTGGCTTAACTAAATTCAACCATTGCTTCCACACCAAATCTGGGTGGTAGAGGTGCTCTATCACCTCTGTTGCTGTCATGAAGTCGTACGTTTTTTCTAAAACCGACGTATCAGGGTGGTAGTAGAGATCGTACAACGCCATGTTGTGCCCCGCCTCTTCCAGCATCAAGGAGAGCGTTGGGCCAGGACCACAACCAAAGTCGATACCATTTGATTGTGGAGAAATTCGCTCTGTGATCGGGTCAGCAATACGCGACAAAAAGCGTCGGTAACCCAAATCATCGGGGTTGTTCTCATGCAAATCATAGTGAGCTTTTTCGCTTTCCGCATCCAAACGTTGGTCTGGATTTACGAATACCAAGCTGCACTGCTCACATTGAAGATATTCACGACGCTTATCTTCAAAATAATGGTGAGTGCGCTGATTTTGGCATAAAGGACAGGTATGCATGCTGACTTCCTCAAACAGGGATGCGAAACATACCAGAAAGTGAACTCGGATTGGAGTGTTGTTGAGTATTTTTTCAGCAATTTTTATTAAAAAACTTTGTTTACAACCTATAAAGCTAAATAAGTGCAGTAATCTCAATTCAAGTTACGACTGAGCAAGTCAACGGATATAAAAAAAGCGACAGTCAGACTGTCGCTTTCTAAGTGCCATCAATTGGCGAAACTGTGTTGCACACATTTGGTGCACCAATGATCCCTTTGTTTTTAGAGCTTTCCCTGCCAAAAAGAGTTGTTTTTCATCTTCCTGATGAGTTTTGGCTATCCGTTTACTTCCTGTCTACTGAGCAACTTCCTGTGCCTGATCCGTTTCACTGTCTTAACCGTCAGACGAGATGACCATCCTTATCTGATAGGCTCCCTACCTATCTAAATCCCTTTCTAAATCACCAAGCATCCGAGCTACATCCTTGGAGACCTAAACCGTGGTCTTAAATCCTTACATTCACTCCCTGTGAACGACTTCTACTTTACGCCATCCCGTTATGCTCACAAGTAATGGGTTGAAAAAATAATCCGCCTATTTTTCTAAAAAATCAAAATTATCATTTAATCAAAAGCTTAAAAACACTAACAAGAAAAAGCCAACATCAAGTATGGCAAATGTCTCACAAACTGCCGAGCCAACTATCGCTTTCGCATCCAAACTCGACTGTGATATCTGTCACGAACAAAAATGCCCTAGTGGATTCACTAGGGCATTTTTGTACAAGTTGCTCGAACGATGTAGGGACATCTACCCAACCAGCTCAAGATGCAGGATCTTGAGCGATTTAGGTATATTAGTGCAGACCGCCAACGTATTTAGACAGCACTTCGATATCTTCGTCTGTCATTTTCTTCGCGATGTCGCGCATCATGGCATTCATATCATTGCCACGGTCGCCATCACGGAATTTTTCTAGCTGAGCTTTGATGTAGTCAGCATGCTGACCAGAAATTTTCGGGAAACCTGAAAGCTCAGTACCATTGCCACGAGGACCATGACATGCAATACATGCGGTTAGGCCACGCTCGGCATCACCAGCGGTATAAAGCGTTTTGCCTTTTGCTACTACATCTTCAGGTGTTGAGTTTTCTGAAACTGGTAGCGAAGCGTAGTAAGCAGATAGGTCTGCGATATCTTCATCGCTCAGTGGCATTGCCATACCACTCATTACAGGATCGTAACGACCTTGTTTACCACCACTTGTCATGCCTAGCTTAAGTTCTTTTAACTGCTTCTCAAGATACTTAGCGTGTTGGCCTGCGAGTTTCGGGTACGTTGTTATTGCACTGTTGCCATCTGCTCCGTGACAGGCGACACAGGTTTGTGATTTTGCTTTACCAGCCTCAATATTACCTTGGGCCCATACTGAGCAACTGGCTAAAAGACTCAAAATTAGCGCTAATTTCTTCATGACATTCCATTATAATTATCAAGCTTCCAGTACCACGGAATGTGAACATACCGCGTACACTCATGGTACAATAGGCGACCTTATGCCGAGCACGGTTATTTTACACATTTTCACAAAAAAGTAATCAATCGACTACACAAAGTCGAGATGGAGTTAACAGTGAGCGTAAAAATTCATTACCAAAATACGCATTTCATCACCAGCGCACCCGATATTCGTCACCTGCCGGAAGACGAAGGTGTCGAAATTGCGTTTGCAGGACGCTCAAACGCTGGTAAATCGAGTGCACTTAACCGTCTAACTAATCAAAAAAGCTTAGCCAAGACATCAAAGACACCTGGTCGTACGCAATTAATCAACCTTTTCAAAGTAGAAGAAGGTTGTCACATTGTCGATCTACCTGGATACGGTTTTGCTCAAGTACCGGTAGAGATGAAAAACAAATGGCAGAAATCTTTGGGTGAATACCTACAGAAACGCGAGTGCCTAAAAGGCTTAGTGGTTCTAATGGACATTCGTCATCCAATGAAAGATCTCGACCAACAAATGATTTTCTGGGCCATCGATAGCCACATTCCTGTGCAAGTTTTGCTAACCAAAGCAGATAAACTAAAAAGTGGTGCACGCAAACAAACTCTACTGAAAGTTCGTAAGCAAGTAGAAACTTTCGGTGGTGACGTTTCTGTTGATGTGTTCTCTTCACTGAAAGGATTAGGTGTCGATCAGCTACGTGCAAAACTGGATACCTGGTTTGCACCAGCACTAGCACACCTGATAGAAGAAGACGAACAAGAGATACCAGCGAGCGATGAAGAATAATTAACAATATTTGTTAAATTTCTTCGACACGGCCCTGCCATTTGGTGGGGCTTTTGTTTATCTGAACTAAATAACAGGCAATAAAAATCCCCGCCTTCCTGGCAGGGATAACGGGAGAGAAAAATTGGTAATTATTGTTATGTGACGAAGCATTGCTGAACTGAGATTCGATTTCAATAGGTTAAAAAGCGCTCTTGTTTCCTGTGTATCACCAAACATTCACTCCAAAAACACCCAATAGCGTTACAATTCAGACAGTTAAGCCAAGCAAATCTTCAAAAAGATGTAACTTAGTTTCTTTCAAGAAAAAATAATAGTGTGACTGGCGTAAATTTACAGGATGAATAACGCAATAAATTTGAAGGAAAAATCGAGATTTTGCAGTGACTTAGAAAGGTCAAAAAAGAAGGTTTTTGAAGGCTAACTTTAAGCTGCTGATCCAAAAGAATAATTTTCTTTCGCCCAATAAAAAACGCCCCAGTCAAAAACTGACTGGGGCGGCTGAATCAGCCTAATCCAATAACGTGAAACAAAAGGTCTGAAAGATAGAACATCTTACCTCTGTACCCTACGAGTATTAATGTACAACAATTGGTCAGAATTGCAAAGAATTTTTGTAGTTTTTTTTCATGAAATTTTTATTAAGCAACATCAAAGTTAACTTTGCGCTAGCTTTTTTAATCTCAAAAAAAAGCCAGCGTTTGTGCGCTGGCTCATAATTAATTGGTTATTTTGGTCTAAAAGTGACTAATGAGCTTGATCCCAGTTATCACCGTGACCTGCTTCTGCAACCAACGGTACTTTTAGCTCTGCTGCAGATTCCATCAATTCCTGTACTTTACTTTCAATTTCGGACAATGATGACTCTTCAACTTCAAAGACCAATTCATCGTGTACTTGCATTAATAACTTCACACGACCATTGCCTTCTTCCTGAATCCACTGATCAACCAACAGCATCGCTTTCTTAATGATGTCCGCAGCCGTACCTTGCATTGGTGCGTTGATTGCCGCACGTTCAGCAGCTTTACGACGCATCCCGTTGCGTGATTTGATTTCTGGTAAATGCAAACGTCGACCAAAAATCGTTTCAACATACCCTTTATCTGCTGCCGTGCTGCGTGTGTCTTCCATGTACTGCATCACGCCTGGGTAACGTTCAAAGTATGTATCCATGTACGCTTGAGCCTCACCACGAGGAATGCCTAATTGCTTCGCCAAACCAAACGCACTCATGCCGTAAATAAGACCGAAATTAACCGCTTTCGCACGACGACGTTGCTCACTTGAAACGTCTTCAATAGAAACACCCATGATTTCTGCTGCGGTTGCCGCGTGGATATCTTTGCCATCACGGAATGCATCCAATAACGCTTGGTCACCAGAAAGGTGCGCCATGATGCGAAGTTCGATTTGCGAGTAGTCGACCGCTAAGATTTTATGCCCTGATGGCGCGACAAACGCTTGACGAATACGACGGCCAGCTTCGTTACGAATTGGAATGTTCTGTAAGTTCGGATCAGTAGAAGATAGACGACCCGTTGCAGTCACTGCTTGGTGGTAAGAAGTATGCACGCGCCCCGTTGATGGGTTGATCATCTTCGGCAGTTTGTCGGTGTAAGTTGATTTTAGCTTCGCCAAACCACGGTATTCCAAAATCAGTTTTGGTAGTGGGTAGTCTAGCGCGAGTTCTTGCAGAACTTCTTCATTCGTCGATGGTGTGCCTGATGGCGTTTTCTTCACAACCGGTAAACCCATTTTTTCAAATAGGATGGCTTGTAATTGCTTTGGCGAGTTCATGTTAAACTCTTGCTCTGCAATTTCGTACGCTTTCTTTTCAAGCTCATCAAGGCGAGCGGTAATCTCGACCGACTGCGCACTCAGCTTCATTTCATCGATAAAGACCCCAGTGCGTTCAATGCGCGAAAGAACTGGCACCAACGGCATTTCAATCTCTTCGTAAACTGTCTTCAGGCTTTCATCCTGCTCGATATTAGCAAACAAGCGATTGTGCAGACGAAGGGTCACATCCGCATCTTCTGCCGCGTATGGCGATGCTTGTTCCAGTTCGATTTGGTTAAACGTAAGCTGATTTTTGCCTTTACCTGCAATTTGCTCAAAAGAAATGCAGCTGTGCTGTAGGAAGCGAAGCGCCAAGCTGTCCATATCGTGTTTACCGCCGACACTGTTGTAGATATACGATTCCAACATCGTGTCGTGCTTGATACCTTTTAGCTCAATGTCGTAACGAGCGAGTACAGACGCATCATACTTTAAGTTTTGACCGACTTTTGCTTTCGCTGCATCTTCAAGAATTGGCTTCAGCTGTTCTAGTACCCAATCACGATCAAGCTGTTCAGGCGCATCTAAATAGTCATGTGCAACTGGCACATAAGCCGCAATACCTTCATCGACAGCGAATGACAAACCAACTAGATTCGCTAGCATGTAATCTAGGTTATCGGTCTCCGTATCAAATGCAAACAGCTCAGCCGTTTGAAGTTTATCTAGCCAAGCATTGAAGGTTTCTTTATCCAGAATTGTTTCATATTGGCTGCGATCGATTGTTACCGCAAAAGTTTCCATCTCGGCTTGAGAAGAAGAAGCTTGTGAAGATCCTGCAAGCTCTACGGCCTCCACAGATCCAGAACCGCCTTCAAGTAGTTCATTCAACCAAGATTTAAACGTCAGTTGGCCATACAGCTTCACTAATTCGTCTTTATTTGGTTCCGCTTTCAGCAATGATTCTGGCGTTTCCTCAAGCTCAACATCCAATTTGATGGTCGCGAGCTCATACGAAAGCATGGCATTTTCTTTGTTGTCGATGAGCTTTTTCGCCATGGTTTTAGAACCACGGAAACCAAGCCCTGCAATATCATCGAGGTTTTCATACAACTTCGTCAGACCACCAATACCTTGCAGTAGTGCGGTCGCTGTTTTATCACCGACACCCGGTACACCAGGAATGTTATCTACTTTATCGCCCATCAGTGCTAAGTAGTCGATGATCAACTCAGGTGGAATGCCAAACTTTTCAACCACACCTTCACGATCCATTACGACGTTCGTCATGGTGTTGATCAAGGTAATGTTATCATCCACTAGCTGCGCCATGTCTTTATCACCAGTACTGATCAATACAGGCATGCCCTTTTGTGATGCTTGGTATGCTAACGTACCGATGACGTCGTCCGCCTCGACGCCAGGAACACAGATCAGCGGCAAACCCATTGCACGAATAACATTGTGTAATGGTTCAATTTGACAACGCAGGTCATCCGGCATTGGCGGACGATTCGCTTTGTATTCTGCATACATATCATCACGAAAGGTTTTTCCCTTTGCATCGAAAACCACCGCGATGCGCTCAGACGCAAACTGACGCATCATGCTGCGTAACATGTTCACGACGCCGTAAACGGCATTAGTTGGAATTTCACCATTGCTCATGGTGCCCGGGTAGGCGTGAAAAGCGCGATATAGGTAAGAAGAGCCGTCGATAAGGATCAACGGATTTTCAGGAATACTTGCCATAATTGTCTGTATCCAATTCAGTACTTGAGAGATCTGCCTAGGATGCCATGACTGCTGATCTGAATCTATCTTGTTCGCTCGATCTAGGTCGCGTAAATTTTTCCGACTTTATTCACGAAAACACCACCTCCTGTGGATAACTCTGTTTATAGAAATTATCCACTGGTTATCCAATAACAAAAAACACAAGAAAACACCAACCCAAACCATTGATTAATAACAACAAATTCGCATAACGGCGAGAAGATCAACGATCCTAAAATGATCATCGCATGTGGAAAAGATATTAATAGTGACGTCAAATAGAAATCGTAGAAAAGAAAAAAGCGACCCGAATGGGGTCGCCTAGCAGAAGTGGTAAAGCAAATTCTGTAAATAGAGCAGCTTAACCAAGAAGCTATAAATTACACTGGAAGCAATGTGAGCAATGTCGTGTCAAAAAGAATTCGTGCAAGTTCTCGGAAAAATGTTTCATCACTTCTCAACTTTCAGTTAATTAACTTCTGTTAATAAGTCACTCAACGTCCTTGTGAACTTTCCTCATTCCCTAAGACAGGTTTAATAATAATGATTCTCATTTCGTAGTCAACAGTTAAATGAGAAAAAATCTCATTTATTTTCACATTGCTTTAATGAAATGCACTCTAGATTCTCGAAGATTTACTTTTTCTTCAAACTTTTCAATAATATAGCCATTTCTCAATAACAAGCGAAGCATAGCCGGAAACTGGTTTCGAGATTTCACTTTTAATGTGTTGTAGCCTTGTTCTGCCACCCAATCCTCTTGAGCTTCCAAAAGCAGTTGTGCCACGCCTTCATTTCGAGCTTCAGGGACAACACCACCTAACCAGCTATAGAAAACACCATCCTCTAATTCGTAACCTATTTTGAAGCCGACAATCGTGCCATTTTTTTCTGCAACGAGGATTAAACTGTTTTTCTCTTCTAAACGTTGAGTCATGGAGTCTACCGTTTCTCCTTTCGAAAACTCGGTAACACGCGCCACAACTTGAAGTGCTTCTTCCAATGTGCCTTCACGAATCAGCATTGTCATTGTTCTCTTCTCCAAAATAAAAATACCCAAGCACCTTGGATTGTTACTGTTGTAATCCGCCTGAGGTTACTTGGGTATATACAGACGAACAACTCTTGTTGGTCTGGTATTTCTCACTGAGCGATAATTACTCTTCTGTCGCTTCCGGAGTACGATTTAGGTGTTGAGCAGTTTGTGCATTCTCTTCTGCCAACCACTCAGCAACGTCTTTCGCAAAGTACGTTAAGATGCCATCTGCACCTGCACGTTTGAAGCACAATAGTGATTCCATCACAATTTCACGCTCTTTGAGCCAGCCATTCATGATCGCCGCTTTATGCATCGCGTACTCGCCAGAGACTTGATAAGCAAATGTCGGTACTTGAAGTTCAGTTTTTACTCGGCGAACTACATCTAAGTATGGCATACCAGGTTTAACCATCACCATGTCCGCACCTTCATTGATGTCTAGCGCCACTTCGTGAATCGCTTCATCAATGTTTGCTGGGTCCATTTGGTAGTTTTTCTTGTTGCCGCCTTTTAGATTTGAAGAAGAGCCAACCGCATCACGGAATGGTCCGTAGTAGTTCGATGCGTACTTAGCCGAGTAAGCCATGATTTGAGTATGAATGTAGCCCGCGTTTTCTAATGCTTCGCGGATCTTACCAATTCGGCCATCCATCATGTCTGAAGGCGCGACTACGTCAGCACCCGCTTCTGCATGAGACAAAGCCTGCTTAACCAATACTTCTGTGGTTTCATCATTCATTACGTAGCCATCTTCATCGATGATGCCGTCTTGGCCATGTGTCGTGAATGGGTCAAGTGCCACGTCTGTGATTACACCAATTTGAGGAATGTGTTCTTTAAGCGCTCGTACTGCTCGCTGAACCAAACCTTCTGGGTTGTAGGCTTCAGTAGCACATAAGCTTTTAGCGTCTTGGTTTACGACAGGGAAAAGCGCGATTGCTGGAACGCCTAGATTTGCAAGGTATTGTGCTTCTTCTAGCATTAAATCAATCGACAAACGCTCTACACCCGGCATGGACTCCACGCTCTCACGACGATCTTTACCCATAAGAATGAACATTGGGTAAATCAGATCATTAACAGAAAGTTGGTTCTCAGCCATCAAACGACGACTAAAATCGTGCTTACGTAAACGACGCATACGGCGTGCAGGGAATGGACCTTGAATTGATACAGACACCATTTTCTCCTTGTCTGGACGGTTATGATGATCAAATCATCTGGTGAACAAAATCATATCACTCTTGATGCATGTTGCGAGTGACAATCTGGAAAAAGGTAATGAAAAAAACTGAAAATGACCCAGCACTCACACTCAAGTATACTTCGAATACGAAACCAACCATGAAGCACAGAGAGTAACGATGATCGATACCCACGCGCACATCTATGCTAGCGAATTTGATAACGACCGCGATGAAGTAGTACAACGCGCCTTAACGCAAGGCATTAATAAAATCCTGTTGCCAAACATCGATCTGGACTCAATTGAGCCCATGCTAAAAACCGAAGCGGCATATCCTGACGTATGCCACTCAATGATGGGGCTGCACCCTTGTTATGTGGACAGCAATGTTGAACAAACGTTGGAGATCATCCGCGGTTGGTTTGAGAAACACAAGTTTATTGCGGTGGGCGAAATTGGTATCGACCTATATTGGGATAAAACCTATCGTGCTGAGCAAGAAATGGCGTTCGTAGCTCAACTTAACTGGGCAAAAGAGATGGATTTACCGGTCGTTATCCACACTCGTGATTCGATTGAAGAAACACTCACTTTGCTACGACAAGAGCAAGATGGTCGTCTGCGTGGTGTATTCCACTGTTTTGGAGGCAGCTTAGAAGAAGCACAAGCAATCAATGAGCTAGGCTTCCACTTAGGCTTGGGTGGCGTATCAACCTTTAAGAATGGCGGGATGGATAAAGTCATTCCACATTTGGATATGCAGTGGGTCATTTTAGAAACCGACTGTCCATATTTAGCGCCGGTGCCACACCGTGGTAAACGTAATGAACCAGCCTACACTTCTCTCGTTGCACAACGTGTTGCCGACTTGCGTGATGTCGACATCGCAACCATCGATGCCATAACGACTGAGAATGCCAAAAAGCTGTTTAATATTTAATTCACGAGAATTGAAAAAAGCGACGAAATCAACGTCGCTTTTTTATCACCTAAACTATTGAATGAACGATTCAACCCGTTGAAATAGTAGAACAATCCATACAAAATTATTGATAAACATAATAATTAACTAGCAACTCTACTTACTTCTCATATCGTCACTTTACTTCGTCCGCTTTGCAAAACTGTCGACAACTCGACACATTATTTTTCTATACTGATTTACGCCCATTAATTAGCACAAATGTAAAACAGCATGAATATGGAAGTTGAAGTGTGTACACATGGTGCTTACTTACAACGCGTACCGCGCAGTTTTTTTCAAAAGCTGCTGGGCATCAAGGAAGTATACGTATGCACAAAATGTGGTTACGTCATGAAAGTTAAGTAATTAGCCCAAGAAAAAACCAACCGCAAAAAAAAGCGGCTCAATTGAGCCGCTTTTCACATCTAGATTAGCCTTATTCTTCGGTTTCCGCTTCTACTTCTTCGCTTCGACGAGTATAAAAACGCGCGAAGAACAAACCGACTTCAAACAGTAAACACATCGGAATAGCGAGTAAGGTTTGCGAGATCATGTCTGGTGGCGTTAACACCATACCTACGACAAACGCAGCCACTATAATATAAGGACGTTTCTGTCTTAAATCTTCTGGTGTAGTGGCCCCAGTCCAACACAACAAAATAATCGCAACAGGCACCTCAAATGCGATACCAAACGCCATAAATAGCGCCAGCACAAAGTCGAGATAACTCGAGATATCAGTTGCAAACTCTACTCCACCAAGAGAGATGGCGGTAAAGAAGCCAAACACCAATGGAAATACCACGAAGTAGGCAAATGCCACTCCACAGTAGAACAATAGCGAACTAGAGAACAGCAGTGGCATGATTAATCGACGTTCATGCTTGTACAAACCTGGCGCTACAAAGGCCCAAACTTGATACAAAATAAACGGCACCGCAATAAATACCGAAGCAATTAACGTCAGCTTAAGTGGCGTAAAAAAAGGTGACGCTACATCCGTAGCAATCATGGTCGCGCCTTCAGGTAGACGTTCTACTAAAGGTGCGGAAACAAACTCGTAAATGTGGTTAGAGAAATAAATTAGTCCGACAAACACGACCAACACTGCGAGGATTGAGCGCAGTAGTCGGTTGCGAAGCTCCAACAAATGACTAATTAAAGGTTGTGTCTGCTCGACGGTAGACATGGCAAACCTCTTATTAAAAACCAGATCAAAAAGGAGCTACCAATCACTAGTAGCTCCTCCTAATGAGACTATTCGGCTTTCTTATCTGCCGCTGTAACCTTGCTCTCTTCCGCTTTCTCTACCTTTTCTGCTGCTGGCTCTGTTTTTACAGGCTCAGCCTCTGAATCGGTGTTCTTTGCGTAAGGACGATTTACAGATTGCGCTGCCTTCTTCAACTCTTCAACTGAAGATTTCAACTCAGGGGATAAATCATCCATCCCCATTTGTTCTGCTTTGCGCAAGTTTTCTTGCAGCTCTTGGACTTTCAGCTCGTGTGACAATTCGTCTTTGACGCTATTTGCCATACTCTTAGCGGCACCGATAAAGCGAGACACGCTGCGAATAGCATGAGGCAAACGCTCCGGCCCAAGAACGACCAGACCAACAACAGATATTAATACCAGTTCCCAAAAACCGATATCAAACACGTTTTACGCCTGCTCTTTGTCTTTTTTCGTTTCAGGAGCAGCTTCTTTTTTCTGCTGCTCTTCTAGACTTTTTGGTTCGAAGTCTGCGTCTTTGTCATTTTTCGCAGGTTCATCTTCGCTCATCGCTTTTTTGAAGCCCTTAACGGCACCACCCAGATCGCCACCGATACCGCGTAGTTTCTTTGTTCCGAATAGCAATACAACAATTACAGCAATGATTAGAAGTTGCCAAACACTGATACCACCCATTCTCTTTACCTCGGGTCTTTAAACAAACAAAAATATTTCAAGAGTTTAACGTCTATTGACGATAAGCTCGCCAACTAAGCAGCCAAAATGTGACACCTGCGATACCGCAGGCCAACGAAAGCTGCTCAAAAGCATCGTTCACCAATATTGCCGAGCATACGACTAAAGTCGCGCCAACGCCAAACAAAAACTTTCCTGTCGCCTGCTGGCGCTTGCTCTGACGATACCCTTGGTAAAGCTGATCCATACGTTGGTTCATCGCTTTACCTTGTTTCAGGCTATCGTAAAGTAGCTCTGGCAGTTCAGGTAATTTCTCTGCCCAAAATGGTGCGCGGTCTTTAATCGCATTCACTAGAGCTTGCGGCCCAACTTGATTCATCATCCATTCTTCCAGGAATGGTTTTGCGGTCTCCCACAAATCAAGTTGAGGATATAGCTGCCTACCAAGCCCTTCCACGTACAACAGCGTTTTTTGCAACAGTACAAGTTGTGGCTGAACCTCCATATTGAATCGACGTGCCGTGTTGAACAAATTCAACAACACATGACCAAAGGAGATTTCGCACAATGGCTTAGCAAAAATAGGCTCACACACAATGCGAATCGCGAACTCAAACTCATCGACATTGGTATCCGCAGGCACCCACCCTGAATCCACATGTAACTCCGCCACTCGGCGGTAGTCACGATTGAAAAACGCCAGGAAGTTTTCCGCCAGATAACGCTTGTCTTCGCTATTAAGTGTACCAACGATTCCGCAATCTAGCCCTATCCACATTGGGTTCTCTGGATGTTCGGGTTTGACGAACACATTACCCGGATGCATATCGGCATGGAAAAAGCTGTCTCGGAACACCTGAGTGAAGAACACACTCACACCGCGTTCCGCGAGCAATTTCATATTGGTGCCATTTGCTTTCAAGCCTTCAATATCAGAGACTTGAATGCCATATATTCGCTCAGAAACCATGACAGTTTCATTACTGAAGTCGGGAAAAACTTCAGGAACATATAATTCTTCGCTGCCTTCAAAGTTGCGGCGCAACTGAATGGCATTCGCCGCCTCACGTCGCAAGTCGAGTTCATCAAGCAGGGTTTTCTCGTATTCACGCACGACTTCAACTGGTTTTAAACGACGTGCTTCAGGCATCGCTCCGGCGACTATACGCGCCATTCGGTGCATCAGTTTTAGATCTGAATCAATGACTGGGCGAATATCTGGGCGGATAACCTTTAATACCACTTCTTGGTTAGTGTCTTTTATGCGCGCAGTATGTACCTGAGCAATCGACGCAGACGCCAGTGGTTTGATATCAAACTCGGTAAACCATTTTTCTAACGGACCACCTAATGCTTGCTCCATCTGCTTTTTTGCCAACTCGCCATCAAAAGGCGCGACTTGGTCTTGAAGTAAAGCTAGGGGATCAGCGATATGCGGAGGAAATAAGTCACGGCGCGTCGACATCATCTGACCGAACTTAATCCAAACCGGCCCCAGCTCTTGCAGTGCTAAACGCAGACGTTCACCGAGTGGTTTTTCTGGGTGCTTGTTCTTAATCCAAAACAAGCTTTTGCGCAGTAAAAGCGGCGCTTTGGTCAGTTGGTGATCGGGAAGCAGCTCATCTAAGCCGTATTCCAGTTGTACTTTGGCGATGTGGTATAAGCGCTTTAGTTCTGCTGGCGTCATGGTTTCTCCAATGCAGGCTTATCTGCATCCAGCTTATTCAGCAAAGCCGTTAAACGAGCTTCAATGCGAGAAGCCTGGCTGCGAACCTCATCAACTTGGTCGCAGAAATAGGCCACTTCTAACGGAGCGGGAGCCAGTTTCCATTCTTCAGTCACTACTTGCGCAAGATGACGCTGGTGTTTTTCTGCTTGAGACGCAAGAAAGTTGCCGATGTTTTTTGAACCTTGCACAAAGGTATGTGCGGCGACATCGCCAGTCACGCGAGACAACCACTCTTCAACATCTGGTTTGCAATCCACCATCAACTGAGAGAATTTCTGCGCCAATTGAATATCGCCTTCGAGTTCAAGTTTATCTTGCTTAATAAGACGAGTGATGTTGGCCTGATCGCGCAGCTCTGGTAACACACTCAAGTTGAGCGATAGATAGCAGTTAGGCTGCCCTTCGTAATGACCGAGCACATCAATTTGCTGACTAAAAACGAATGTCAGTGTTTTATTGATCTCTTTCAGGTGAACTTGAATAACTTGACCTTTTAGACGCGCTAAACGACGGCCCAATGCAGGGTCGTCTTTGATCAGTGTATTCAGTGACGTTTCAATCACAGCGGTGATAAGTGGTTCAAATGGCATGCCGTTAACCCTTAGAATTTATAACCGCGATGCAAAGCCACAATACCACCAGTTAAGTTGTAGTATTTGGTGTTTTCAAAACCTGCGTCTTGCATCATGCCTTCCAGCGTTTCTTGGTCTGGATGCATACGGATTGACTCCGCTAGGTAGCGGTAACTCTCTGAGTCATTCGCAACTAGCTCACCGATTCTCGGCAACAAGTGGAATGAATATGCATCGTATACTTTAGATAACGGCTCTAGCACTGGTTTTGAAAATTCCAACACCAATAGGCGGCCGCCTGGCTTCAGTACGCGGAACATTGAACGAAGCGCTTTGTCTTTGTCTGTCACATTACGCAAACAAAAACTGATGGTGATAACATCAAAATAATCATCAGGGAACGGCAGTTCTTCTGCGTTGGCTTGAACGTAATGCACGTTACCCACAATACCGTTGTCACGCAGTTTATCGCGACCAACGTTAAGCATTGAGTTATTGATATCGGCAAGGATGACATGGCCTTCATCGCCAACAATGCGCGAGAATTTCGCCGTCAAATCCCCCGTACCACCACCTAGGTCAAGAATACGCTGGCCAGGGCGAGCGCCACTACAATCGATAGTGAAGCGCTTCCAAAGGCGGTGAATACCACCTGACATCAGGTCATTCATGATGTCGTATTTTGTTGCCACGGAGTGGAATACTTCGGCAACCTTAGTCACTTTTTCGTCTTTTGCCACTGTAGAGAAACCAAAGTGAGTGGTTTCATTCTCTAACGCTGTATTGGATTGCAAACTTGTGTCCGTCATTCTAATTCCTCTTAGGCAGCGCTTTCCTCTACGGGGCGTTTGTTGACAAATAAAATCGCCCACTGCACTGCGGGCGATTAGTTTACTTTATCCTCAGCCGGATGTCTTTCTACTAACGGGTCATTTTCTGAAAATGCATCACTCTGCGCTAACTGCGCGAGGTCGGAAGAAATCGGTCGTTTAATTTCAACTCCCAAGTGTTTAAAGCTTTCGGCTTGGCGAATCACATTTCCGCGCCCTGTGGCAAGCTTGTTCATCGCACCTTGATAGCTTTGATTCGCCTTATCCAGCGCACCACCGAGCCCCTCCATGTCGTCTACAAACAATCGTAATTTGTCGTAGAGTTTTGTCGCACGCTGCGCAATCATTTTGGCGTTTTCATTTTGGCGTTCATTGCGCCATAGATTATCAATGGTGCGCAATGCCACCAGCAACGTTGTTGGGCTCACCAAAATGATGTTTTGCTCCATCGCGTCTTTAATCAAGCTCGGATCGGCTTGAATCGCGACTTGGAACGCCGGCTCAACCGGAATAAACATAAGTACATAGTCCAAACTCTGAATACCTTTGAGTTTGTGGTAGTCCTTCATGCTTAACCCTTTGATATGTGCACGTAGAGCAGCTAAGTGCGCATTCAAAGCCTGATCGCGCTCAGCATCAGTTTCGGCGTTGAAGTAGCGCTCATAGGCAACCAGCGCCATTTTAGAATCCACAACCACTTGTTTGTTTTGTGGGAGATGAACAATGACATCAGGTTGGTAACGCTTGCCTGCTTCATTTTGTAAGTTCACCTGAGTCTGATATTCGTGCCCTTCACGCAAGCCAGATTCGGCAAGTACCCTAGCGAGCACCACTTCGCCCCAGTTACCTTGTTGTTTGTTGTCCCCTTTCAACGCTTGGGTCAAATTAACCGCTTCGCGCGTCATTTGCTCGTTCAAACGTTGCAGGTTTTTCAGCTCATGCACTAGGGTATGGCGCTCTTTAGCTTCTTGGCTAAAGCTGTCATTAACGTGCTTTTTGAACCCTTCTAACTGTTCTCTAAGCGGTGACAACAAGCCTTCTAAACTCTGACGGTTTTGCAAATCGACCTTCGCGGTTTTTTCTTCAAACAGTTGATTTGCCAAGTGCTCAAATTGTTGTTTCAAGCGTGCTTCCGCTTGTTCTAAAATTTGCAGTTTTTCTGCATTGGCTTGGTTAATTTGCTCATGGCGAGCTTGCTGTTCACGCAGTTGCGTTTCTAGACGTGATTTGTGTTCACGCATTTGACCAAGCTCATCAAAGTATTGCTGGCGCTCTTGCTTTACGGCCTCGAAGTAACGCAGTTTTTCCATAGCTGCCATCAGCTTTCCATGTGTTTGGCGTACTTCAAACGCGGCTTTATCGCGCTCATCATCTAATTCATCCAACTCTTGCTGGGCATCGGCAAGGCTTTGCTTGACCTGTTCAAGTTGCTGTTGATGAAGCTGTTTTTCTGAAACAAGTTGTTGCTCGAGAAGCTGAGTTTGGGTGATAAAACGCTGTTTCACCCACCAACCGGCAGCGACACCACTAAGCGTGGCAGCACAAAGAGAAGAGAGAATGAGAGATTGGTACTCAAGAATCCATTGCATAATAGCGAGTTAGCCTGTGTTTTGTATCTATAACAATGGTATTTAGACACTGGATAAATGTCCAGTTTGTTGGATGAAAAATCCTCGCATACACTAGGCCTTCCTATAATATTCTTTCTTCCGCTCAAATTATCCAAACCGAGCGGTACATCATCACGCAGAGGCATCATGAACGAGCGTCGCGCCCTAGGATTTGGGCTCTCAGCAGTATTACTTTGGTCTACCGTTGCAACCGCATTTAAACTCACGCTGGCAGAATTTACGCCAATTCAAATGCTATGCATTGCCAGCATCGTCTCTGCGATTGCGCTAACAGTAATCTGTGGTGTGCAAGGTAAATTGGGCCAGTTAAGCGCTACATTTTTCTCAAACCCTTGGTATTACCTACTGCTTGGGTTGATTAACCCTTTGGCGTATTACGTTATTCTGTTCAAAGCATATGACTTGCTGCCCGCATCTCAGGCTCAAGCGATCAACTACAGCTGGGCCATCACCTTAACGTTAATGGCCGCTGTTTTCTTAGGACAAAAGATCCGTGGTAAGGACTGGCTGGCTTGCGGTTTTAGTTATGTCGGCGTGATAGTGATTGCCACACAAGGCAATCTTTTAGGCATGGAATTTGAAAGCCCGTTGGGTGTTGGTCTTGCTCTGCTATCAACGCTGCTGTGGGCCGGTTACTGGATTTTAAATACCAAAAATAAGGCCGACCCTGTGGTTGGCGTTCTGCTCGGCTTTTTGGTCGCTATTCCATTCGCCATTGGTTTAAGTCTTTATGAAGGTGCGAGCTGGCAGGCAATCTCAATTAAAGGCTGGGCAGCGGTGACGTATGTCGGACTGTTTGAAATGGGGATCACTTTCGTTTTGTGGCTGAGCGCACTCAAATCAACGCAAAACACCGCGCGTATCAGTAATCTGATCTTTGCTTCTCCATTTATCTCACTCATGTTGTTAGCTACCATCATCGGCGAAGAAATTCATCCTTCAACCTTGATTGGCCTGGTATTGATCATCAGTGGCTTAGTCATTCAGCAAGTCTCATGGGGCAAGAAAACCAAAGCGGTAAACGCTTCTTAATCACCTATCAAAAGCCCTAAAAAACGATGCAATAAGTTGGATAAAAAAGAGATATAGATAACATTTTAATGATAGAAAGCACTTTACGCTGCTAGGATTTAGCTACGCGTTGGATACGATACTCACAAAGCCCAATAGCTTACGCTAGATTCTAATATAATTACCTTTGGGCGATTTAGGACTCGTTATTAATTATGTTTCGCTTCGCTATTCCTTCGCCTTTGATGGCAGACTGGCAACACGTTCTGCGACAATGCTGTGATGTAACTCAAGCTCAGGGACAGCTTTATACTCTGAGCGATACTCAGCAGTGGCTATCGACTGAGGTGTCCACCTCAACCCAAAATCATCGTGCTATCATCGATGTGATAACGCAAGTTGTCGATCACTTTACGCCGACAGATTTTACAGCTAGCCATACCCCCTTTGAAGAGCAAACCTTGAGCATTGGACCGATTTGGCTACCTAATGGCGAATTGCTTGCCGTACTGACACTGACTCACCCTAATGATCAATCAACGGTTATTTCGGCATGGCTAAGCGCAATCGCGGGACGGATCAGCTTTGATATCAACTTGCACTGTCAGCAAGAACAAACGCGACATCAAAGCGCGGAAATAAAGCCAACACCAACACTACAAGAGTTTATCGACTGCCTTGAAGACCACGTATGGATAAAAGGCATGGATGGTCTTTATTCGATGACCAACCGAAGCGTAGAAAATGCGTGGCAAAAAACCAACAGTGAAATCATTGGCAAAGACGATTTTGCCCTGTTTAGCCATGAACGTGCGGAAAAATTCATTGATGCCGATAAATTGGTGGTAGCCACGGGCACGCAAAATATTGTTGAAGAATGCCGTCAAATTGATGAAAACAATAACCCCACTTGGCTAGAAACCATTAAGTCTCCTGTCCGTGATCATGCGGGAAACTTAATCGGCATTCTGGGGATGACACGTAACATCACCCGCCGAAAAATGGTAGAAACGCAGCTCTCCTTAGCGTCCCAAATTTTCAACAATTCGCAAGAAGGCATGGTCATTACAGACCGCAATGCCAACATCATTGATGTAAACACGGCTTTTACCCAAATTACAGGTTACCGCTCTGAAGAGGTGATAGGAAAAGACCCACGAATTCTGCGCTCAGGTCATCATGATCAAGGTTTCTATCAACAGTTGTGGCATCAACTCGAAAACAAAGGCCAATGGAAAGGCGAATTCATCAACAGAAAGAAAGATGGCAGCATTTATCCGCAATTAGCGACCATTAGCGCCGTAATGGACGATAAAAACCACCTTATTAACTACATTTGTGTGTTTGAAGATATCTCTGTACGTAAGGCACACGAAGAAAAGCTGCAGCGCATGGCTTTTTACGATCCATTAACCAATCTACCTAATCGCACCCATTTACTCAGCTTACTCGAACAACACATCGAAACCGGACACAAAAACCAGCAGACGTTTGCCACCCTATTCTTAGATATCGACCATTTCAAACACATCAACGATAGCATGGGCCACTTCTGTGGTGACCAATTGCTGTCTAAGTTAGCGATTCGTCTGCAAGATGTGCTTCACCTCAATGCGCATGTGGCTCGTATTGGCGGCGATGAATTTGTGATTATTTTGCCAGACATCCATAGTGATGTTGCCTTACTGGAAACCGTCGGCGATATTCTAAGCGTATTCCAGCAACCATTCGACTTGGCAAACCACGACTCACTTCGTGTCTCAACCAGTATTGGTATTGCCTTGTACCCAAGAGATGGTCAAGACAGTGAAACCTTACTGAAAAACGCAGACACCGCGATGTACTTAGCGAAGAAAAATGGACGCAACGGCTACGCGTTTTACTCACCGGATTTGACCGATAAATCCGTATCCCATGTACGCATTCAATCCGCTTTGCATCAAGCAATAGAAAAACAACAACTCCGGTTAGAATTCCAACCGCAATACAACTTGGAACAAAATTCGATTGTCGGCGTGGAAGCTTTATTACGCTGGCAGCATCCAGAGTTTGGCCTTGTACCACCAGCAGACTTTATTCCAATTGCAGAAAAAACAGGGCTGATTCAAAGCATTGGTGAGTGGGTGTTACAACAAGCTTGTTTGCAAGGTAATGCTTGGCTGGACCAAGGCATCGAGTTTGGCAAAATCGCCGTCAATGTTTCTGCGTTGCAGCTTCAGCAGTCAAATTTCATTCAGCGATTAAGTACTATCCTCGATAACACCGGATACCCTGCCCAACGGTTAGATTTGGAGATCACAGAGAGCTTTTTACTAATCGACCCTCAACAAGCCATTGCATCGTTAAATCAATTACGAGAACTGGGTATTGAGATTTCTCTGGATGACTTTGGAACTGGCTATTCGTCTTTGTCTTACTTGAAAGGTTTGCCAATCAACAAACTGAAAATTGACCGCTCATTTGTCAGTGATGTCCCAAGTAATAGCGACAGCAACGCGATTGTGAATGCCATTATTGCCATGGGAAAAACGCTGTCGTTGAAAGTCGTCGCGGAAGGGATAGAAACTCGGGAACAAGCCGATTATTTATTCGAAAAAGGCTGTATTTATGGTCAGGGATATTTGTTTAGTCAGCCAGTGAGCGCTGAAAAACTGTTTCGTTGAACCAGCTTGATCCTCAAGTCACTCTCGCGGTGCCACGTCCGCGGAGGTGATTTGCTTTGCTTGATTTTGGGTTGATTGGCATAGCTCTAGGCGATCAACCAAAATATTGATACAAACCAGTAACGGCACACCGATCAATAGTCCCATTCCGCCCCAAAGCCAGCCCCAAAAAACAAGCCAAACAAAAATCACTAACGGGTTTAAGTTAAACCTTTTCCCCAATAGTGTTGGTGTAACAAACTGACTTTCAATCAAATTGAGCAGTAAATAGATAGACACCACCGTCAGCATAAAACTGACCGACTCCAACTGAAGATAAGCAACAAAGCCAAAGCTCACCATGGATATGACAGGGCCGAGGTACGGCGCAAAATTCATCACGCCTGCAAATGCGCCCCATAGAAATGGATCTTCAAGGCCTAGAACAAAAAACACGGCCCCAACACTCAACCCCAGCCCCGCATTCACTAAAGTGATGGTGCCAATGTATCGAGATAGGTCTTTCTGTAGCGCTTTGACCAACTCAATCGCTTGGCGCTGTTTGGCGAACCCATGTAAGTAAGACACTGACTTTCGAAATAAGCTTCGTCCATGATTGAGCATAAAGTAAACCATAAACAGCACGATCATCGCTTGTGTCAAAATCGTCGGCGTAGTGGTCGCGAGCGTTTTTACCAAAGAAAATACGGTGTTGTTCCCGACCTCATCCATACTCATATCGTTGGCGATATTCAATGGAGTATTAAGGTGATCAGCCGAAGCTTTAGTAACTTCGCTTACTTCTTGCGACACATTTTTCACGATACTGGGCAGCTCAGACCACCATTGCTTGGCGGGCTCCGACATGGCGGCAAGACCAATAATTGAAGCGCCAACGAGGAATGACAGCGTCAACACGACGGTAATAGCACGTGGTAAGCCTTTGTCTTCAAGATAATTAATGAAAGGACTGCACAGCAGAGAAATAAAGGTGCTAAGCACAATAGGTAACAATATTGGCTTGGCAAAATACAGCCCTGGGACGAGTAACAGGACGAGAAGCGTTGCACCAATCGCAGTGTTGGCAGGAATGTTCAATTTCGCTGTCATAATAAGCTCAGAATCGGTAAGAAAATTTTGCGGTGAAATCCGCTATTAGAGTGGTTCGCCCTCTGTCGTCGCAGCGTTGCTTACTTGTGTTGCTGCATTTCCATTTTGCTCCGCATCTGACTCATCCAGAGAAGCTGCCGCGACCGGCTTTGTGAGCGAATCGGTAATATCAGACACGCTGCTAACCAATAGCCCCATTGACGAAATAGAAGAAGTCAGTCGAGACAATCGACCTGCTTTTGCTGCGGTAACGGCAACGACAGCACTAATGCCTAATGTCGTCCAAGGGTTTTCTCTCACAAACTTCTTGGTGGTAAACGTGAACATTTCCATCGACAAACAACATTGCTCTAGAGATGCTTTACCTTCCATCCGCTTGATCCGCATGGCTCGATTGAGCTTTTGTAGCGAGCGCATCCCACCCCTCCTGTAATTGTTCTGTCGTATTTTTGAATCCAAGAAATCCAACTAAACGCTTCTGCCACCAGGCTAAAGCAAATAATGCCAAGCCTAATGATGTGATAAATACACCCACGGCAACATATACGTTGGCAGTTAACTGATAAGCCACCACCCCAGAGGCAAGGCACAAACTGAATACGAACAATACCGACAATAGGGTAAAAACAACGGTACACAGCAAAATCTGACGCACTGCGGACACGTTAACTTTCATCTCCAAGAGGAACAAATCCAACGTTGAACCTGACCATGCTTTTAGCGATTTCGTCAGTTGGTCCAATTGCGCAAGAATGCTGCTCAAACCATTAATGGTTTGTTGGATATCCTTTTCTTCTGCCCCATCAGGGGCTCGGCCGCTGTCTGAAGCCGCCGAGCCTGATTGCTGATTGGTAACTTGCCCTGAGTTATTCATGTGAAGCCTCGCCTTTCTGTTGTGTGGCTTAATCCTTAGTTACCACTATTATTTGATCAGCTTCGAAACCGCCCAACCAGCAAGGAAGGCACAGCCTATGCTCAGCAATGGGCGCTCCTTGATTATATTTTCTGCCGACTTAGTCGCCTGCTGAACTTGCTGTGCACCGACATCCAGCTTCTCTTTGGCTTGGTCTTTCATCGCGCCAACGGCTTCCGTCGTGGCTTGTTCCGCTAAGTGATATGCTTCTTCTAACTGCTCTTGAGGTTTTACTGTGCTTTCTTTTGTAGTAGCCATAACTAGCCTCCATTAATGAGTTGAATAGTGAATCAAGTGAAACAATGTTTGACCTCACTTACTCCCTACAAAGCCATATCCATGCCAGAATTTTAAGTTATTGTTTTTTATTGATTTTATTTTTATTTCGATAAAAAGCCGTATCTGTACGTGTAATTCTTTCCAGGCTTTCCCCGCCATTCTTGTAATTTTTTCTTAGCGCCTTACCGACTGTTAGCAAGTTATTGCAAAACAAGATATTAAGTCACTGATTAATAAGACTTAAAGTTCATTGGCATACAACCTGCAACTGAAGACGAAACATCGTGTTTGTATTCCATACGCTCAAACACCCCTATCACCAGTAAATAAGGAGTGGCATATGAAAAATGAAAACATCGCCTCAATCATTGAGCTTATCGAAAGCGGAAATGAAATTTACAACAAGGCCATCGAGAACATCGACAACACTTCTTTGAATAATGTGTTGGTAGAACTGCTCAGAGTACGTGAGCGTGCAGTCATTGAGCTCACTCCCTACTCTCTAGCAAGTAACAATGATGAATCTGCCGACGACACTCCGGTTTCCTACACCATCAAGGCGCGTGAGGTCTACAGCGACGTGATGAAGGAAGTGTCCTCTGACAAAGAGTCTATGTATTTAGAACAGCTTGAAGGTGTCGAAAGCAAGGTACTCAAAGAGATTGAGAATTTGATTACTTCCCACCCAGAGCATGCGGATAACTCGGTTCTGCTGAAAGTCCGTAGCGATATAAAAAGCTGCAAAGAAAAACTCAGCAGCATCAGCCTTATTAGCTAAAACCTGGTGGTCGCCTTTGCAATAAAGCTCGGTATTGAGCAAAGAAATGGCCAACTTGCTTTGGCCATTTCTGACAAGCCCACAGGCGCATTAACATAACCATCACGAGAAATGTCCCACGACAATAGTCATAAATAAAGAGGTCACTATGACATTGGATAACAATCGAGTAAGGGAGCTACTCGTAAAAATGACACACCATCGCCAAACGTGTTTGCCTCTCGTTAACCCGCAATCACATATGACACTCGCAAGAGCGGCATATCGATTCGTGAAAATAGAAAAAGTGATGATCAAAAAGATGGCGAAGCTGTTCTTCGATCAAGACGGTGAACAATTCATTGCAGAAAATGCCACCGAATACGGCGTTGCCGAGCTAGGTAATTACAAAGAAATGCATTTTATGAATAAATTACTGTTAGATGATTTAAAAGCCCTGCTTAGAGCCATTGACGACACCAACTTAACCGCACTTGTTTCTTATTGGTTAGCTGCTTTACAAGTTGAAAACGATGAAATTGAAAAGCACTTACCTCAGGGTGAGTAATTATACTCGCCCCTCTTTCTTCACTTTGTTTAACCCTCATCCCCAATCAACCTAATAAAAAGGTGTAGATAGACAAAAGCCGCTGCATCTACGCAGCGACCTTAATAGCCTTTTTACGACGCGCACCAAATCATCAAACAACACAGAAAAAGCGCCATGTAGAATACGAAGAAAATGGCGCGTTATCCGCGGATTATCTGTGTTAAAGCGAAGCTGATTTACGTCTCTGGCTTGGAACAAATACGTTCAATGACTTTGGACGCAGCTTGATTGCCAGTTGCTCATCAGAATACAGTTCACCATCAATCACATACTCAATCGGCTTATTCGCAGAAATAGTGACACTCTGAGCCGTCGCGTATTGAAAATGTGTCGATTCTTCCTGTGCGCCTACGCTCGTTAATGTCAGATCCGACAATGCGATAAGACGTCCGCCTAAAGACTCGGTGTTATCTAAATATGTGATATGCAGCTTGCCATCATCAGGCTGCGGCGCATCACCACCTTGGGCAAGCAACGTACTAAATGGGGCGATATTCGCAACGACAAAACTATGGACTTCAAGCGTTTGTGTATTATTGTCGTATTTTCCATCTTCAGTGGGAGCGTCTAACGAAACGGTTAAAGCTTGCGTTTCTTCCGCCACTACAGCATTAAAAAAGCCGGTGAGGTAAGCGAGTTGTCCAAAAACATTTTTCTCTTCTCGCTGAGCGTGCTCGATCATTTTCTGTTCTAGCCCAATGCCTAAGACCAATAAAATAAGCCGCTGATTACATTCCGCAGTATCAATACGTTGGCAGTGTCCGCCAAGCAACGCTTCACACGCTTTTTCGACCGGTGAGAATTTTGCGCCAACGCCATAGAGCACATGACATAACGCATTGGCAGTTCCGAGCGGAACAATACCGAGTTTGAGGTCGGTATCCACCAATTGGCTCGCCACCTCTGTTACTGTGCCATCGCCACCAGCTACGATGATTTGCTTAGCTCCACTTTCTTTTGCCTGTTGTGTTAGCTGCTCGGCGCTGAGGTTTGTGGTGGTTTGATGAATACTCAAGCGATATTTTTTGGTTAGCTCACGAATCAAGTGCTGTTCGTTTTCCTCCCATTTGCCGCCACCTGCAACAGGGTTAACCACCATCCAAGTGGATTGATCCAGCCCCAGTGCGCCTTTTTCACTGATCGCTCGTAACGTCCTAATCTGTAATTTATTCAATCTCGCGGTACTGCGTACGTCATTGATTTTTTTCATCACGGATTCAACCGTCAGTGACGGGTCTTTGCTCAGTAAATACGCCGCCACAACAAACACTGAACGACCACGCCCTAACGCACAATGCACAACCACGGCCCGCGAGCACGAGATTTGAGTATCAATCCAGTTAATCGCATGGCGAAGACGCTCTAGCGTTGGGGCTTTGTGGTCGAGTACCGGAATCGAAAGGTAATGAAACTGCTTGTCGGTCATCGCACTTTCAAGGCCTGCAAATTCTGCGGTGACATCGACAATACAAGAGATCTCATTGGATTCGAGAAAATCTAAGTCACTCTGAAACAAACGGCGAGATAGGTATAAATTGTCGCTGACTTTTTGGATTGGAGGTACAGTATCACGCCGTCTCTCCCAGGCGTTATACGCTCTAGCCCCCAATAGAAATGGGATGAATGCCCAGCGAATCCACCTGACAATCTTGCCATCTTGGTTTTTTCTAAAAATAGAGGGAATGTCGAATACGTAGGCTACGCTGACCAACGCTAAAGAAAGAGATATCCACAAGAACAGCAGACTAACGATAATTTGAGGCGTATAGATAGCGGCCAATAAACTGATCAGAGCGCCAACAATATAATATTTGATGATAAACATTCACTCTCCTTGCCTTCAGCGAGTGCACTTTTTAGTGGAAGTTAGAATACGCGGGGGATTGAGCTTGGATACATGAACTTGAGTAAACGCCTTGATTGAGTGCCTTCCCGTGCCGAAATGGCACGAAAAGGTCCAACACTCTACCTAGCTTGCCATCTCTTCAACATAACCATCCGCTAGTTTCATTTTCTGCTTATCGGTCATTACCTTACCGGCTAACTGGAAGAAACGCTGCTCTTCTTCCTCAAGATGGTGCAACACTTTGTGACGCAAGGTTTTCATTAGGTTGAGCCACGCTGGCGAGCTCATATCGGTTGCATCAAGCTGTGCAATCACTTTATCAATTTCATGATGCTCTGCGATGCCATGGCGAGTGAGATCAATGGTCTTATCGCTATCTATTAAAGGCGCGTAGAAAAATCGCTCTTCTGCCGCTGCGTGCTGTTCGAGTTCCTCTTTAAGGTTGTGGTAAAACTCTTCACGAGCGGGGGAATCTCCAGACGTTTCCATCAGAGCATCGAGTAAAAGGCGCTGCTTTTCATGACTCTCTTTCAGTACATCAAATATGTTTTTCATCTTTGACTCCTTATCTGATTGTAAACAATTGGGACAAAAGGAAGGGCGGTGATTGACCGCCCCTCTCTTACATAGCTATGCGTAAAAAACCTAACCTGATTCGGCTAACAGTCTTGGTCTTCAGCGTTTAGATTTTCTTTAATGTTTTCACATTCATCTTCAATCGCATTTTGGGTTTCTTCGGCGGCTTCATCTATCTTTTTGCCGGCCTGTTCCATTGGCCCTTCTTCACTACAAGCTGCCAACGCAAACACCAAACCGAATACTGCGGCGATACGGTAAACAAATGACGTAAGTCGCATGGAATCTCCTATCTATTTACGTTTTTTCTTCCCAGCAGAACAATCACTATTGATACAATTAATGACAATAGGAATAGGTAAAATATCACTTGCGCGATAGAGGCAGCAGCTCCTGCAATACCGGTAAAGCTTAATAGTGCAGAAATTAGTGCCAGTGCCAGAAAAATAAACATCCAACGAACCATAGTGTTACCTCCTAATAAAAGTGGGTTAAATCACTCGGCTCGCTATTATTGAACCACTTCTAGCTTATCAATCACCTTATTTACGTCATTGGTGTTATTTGCAATTGAAATTGCAAGATCATGCTCCGCATCTGAATTAACTTTACCTGCCAACGTTACCGTTTTGCGTTCTGTCGTTACATCAATATCCGTACCACTCACATTGGTATCCATTAGTAGGCGCGTTTTAACTATAGTCGTGATTTTAGAATCGGTCAGTGTAGCTAAAGCTTCTGAATCAGTTTCTTTCTTGCCTTCATTCACTACTGACAATTCGTTGTTTACTTTTTTCACACCATCAAGACCAGTAACAAGCTCTTCGGCAAGTGATTTTTCAAGATCATTGTTTACCGAACCAGAAAGGGTAACGACCTGATTCTCTACATCGGTATTGATATCAAAAGAGTTGAGATTGCTGTTTAGCAGTAGTGTGGTTTCAGCTTTACCATCTAGCCAAGCGTCCATGGATTCTTTTTCCCATTTATCACTCGCTAAGACTGCTGTAGATGAAGTAGCAAGAACTGACGTAAGTACAATTTTAGCTGCGATGTTATTCATGGTAATTCTCCTTTATTGACGTTGCACTTCCCTAGGAGCAAACCATGTGCCAACTTTATAACTCATTGTTTTTAATTGACTAATAAAGGAAAGAGGTAAAAATGAGATGAGCAATAAAGTATAAGCATGAATTATTTACACGTAAAAAATGTAATTTTTAATCGGTGATAAAGCCTCCGTCACTTGTGCCTAAATAACCTGATAAAACAGAAAGGCTATTTCTCCAGAATCAATTAATAGCAAAATTATTATTTAAAAAATAAAAATCTGAACAAAAGGAAATATCTACTGATGGCTCTCACCGATATATATCAAAAAGGGGCTAACAACATAAAAATACCGAACAAATCCTTAAATCTATGCTGACAATATTTTGTCTTGTGAAGTGAGAATAATCCACGTACATTGTTTCTGTCATAGTAAAGAGGACATTTCTATGTCGATGCCAAGCCTGTTTCTAAGAATACAAGATCCATCACTTAAAAATGCCATCGCTTCTTGCCAGGAACTGAACAAATTTCGTCTGCATGACATCGATGCCGCAGACCAATGGATTGAAGATTTCCTACAACTCAAACCGGAAGTTGCGATTGTTGAAGTCGCCCACTTTACTAGTGCAGATTATCAACGTCTTTCTAATATCGAAGACATCTACGATATGGACTTGATCATCATTAGCTCAGGCGCTCCAAACGAGAACTTGGATAAGCTGATGAACTTGGGTGCTATTTTTCACTACAGAAAGCCCGTTGATATTGCCATTCTGACGGACACCCTGAGCGAAGTCAGCCAGTACTATCAACACAAACAAGATCAAGGGCGTAAAGTGTCCACCAGCGATCTTGACCAATTTGGTCTTTTGGTCGGCTCTTCCTCTCCGATGCATCAGCTCTATCGTATGATCAGGCGCGTTGCTAAAACAGAAGCCAACGTCCTTATTGTCGGTGAAAGTGGATCAGGCAAAGAACTGGTGGCGCAGACCATCCACTTAGCGAGTGAGCGTAAACAACAGCCCTTTATAGCGATTAACTGTGGTGCCATTAGCCCTGAATTGGTTGATAGTGAACTGTTTGGCCATGAGAAAGGCGCTTTTACCGGAGCAAATAAAACTCACCAAGGTGTATTTAAGCAGGCAGAGGGCGGCACCCTATTTTTAGATGAAATCACCGAGATGCCTATCGAGCATCAAGTGAAGCTATTACGGGTGCTAGAAACCGGAGAGTATCGCCCAGTTGGCAGTAATACGGTTCATATCGCTAATACTCGCATCATTGCTGCTACAAACCGTGATCCTAAAATCGCCATTGAGGAGCAGTTCCTGCGTGAAGATCTGTTTTTCCGCTTATCGCATTTCCCATTAACGATACCGCCACTGCGAGAACGAGGCGGTGATATCGTCGGTCTGGCCAAGCACTTTATCGCGCACCGCAACGCCAATGAGGCAAAAACCAAAACGATTCTTGACTCTGCGATCCAAAAAATCGCTGCACACGACTGGCCAGGTAATGTCCGTGAGCTCAAACACACGATCGAGCGTGCATTTATTTTGGCTGATGACACCATCCGAGATGAACACCTTATCTTCGACACACCACCATTGGAAACAGGCACCAGCATCGAAGACCTTGTTCCGGCGGGCGTTTCGCTAGAAGAGCTAGAAAAAGCCGCCATTCTCAATACCCTTGAAGAGAATCAAGGCAATAAAACGGAATCAGCGCAGGAGTTAGGCATTAGCGTGAAAACGCTCTATAACAAACTCGAAAAGTATCAAGACGAGTAACTCGCTATGGGAATACAAAAAGAGCACTGACTTTTATTCAGTGCTCTTTTTGTATCTTATCTTTTATGCAGTTAGGCTGCGTTTGGTGTTTGATTAAACCCACTGCCCCGCAACAAAGCCGCTCGACCAGCACCACTGAAAATTGTAGCCCCCTAGCCAACCAGTCACATCCATCACCTCACCAATAAAATAAAGCCCTTTAATGTCTTTGCATTCCATGGTTTTCGAGGATAAGTGATCAGTATCGACACCGCCGAGTGTCACTTCCGCAGTTCGGTAGCCTTCAGTGCCATTCGGGGCGATATCCCAATGCTCTAGGCGCTCCACAATCGCCGCAAGCTCCTTTTGATTGAACTGTTTTAGCGGTTTATCGACTAGCTCTTTACGTTCAATTAAGACTTCAACCAGACGCTTAGGCAGCACTTTGGCAAGCGTATTCTTGAGTGACTGATTTGGATGCTTCTCACGACTGCGTTCTAATAACTCAGCAACATCATCGTTTGGCACAAGATTGATCAACACCTTTTGTCCGGCCCGCCAGAATGAAGAAATCTGTAACACTGCTGGACCAGATAACCCACGATGTGTGAACAACAGGGCTTCTTTGAACATGGTGCCATCTTCAGCCGTAATTTCCGCAGGTACCGCGATACCGGATAACTCAGCAAAGTCTTCTTTGTCTTCTTTATGCAGAGTAAATGGTACAAGACCTGCCGTGGTTGGGATAACTCGAAGACCAAATTGTTCCGCGACTTTATAACCAAATGGTGTCGCTCCCAGTTTTGGCATCGACAAGCCACCTGTTGCGATAACTAAAGACTCACATTCGACAATCTCAGTACCAGCATGCAAACGAAAGCCTTCATCAATTTTTTCAATCGAATGAACATCGCATTGGTAACGCTGCTCGATGTTCGGCATGTCACACTCAGCTAACAACATCTTCACGATATCTTTGGCCGTAAATGCATCGACACAAAACAACTGGCCGTGATCACGCTCTTCGAACTCAATGCCATGTTTACACACCATCGAGATGAAATCCCAGTTAGTGTATTGGGAGAGCGCCGACTTAACAAAGTGCGGGTTTTGACACAAATAGTGATTAGCTGAAACGTCGTAGTTAGTGAAGTTACAACGACCACCGCCCGAGATAAGGATTTTACGTCCTGGCTTTTTAGCATGATCGAGCACCAAAACACGGCGGCCTCGCTTGCCTGCTTCTGCAGCACACATTAAACCTGCTGCGCCTGCGCCAATTACAACAACATCAAATTTCTTACTCATCGGTAGCTCTTAGACTGATTGGTATCGAATCAAAATAAAAAAGGATGTGCACATTGCACATCCTTGCTTTCTAGGCGCGACATTCTACCGACAAATACCGAAAGGGAAAAGCGCTTAAACTCTAAGCGCTCTGTATGTCCGCAAAATCTCAGACAGAACAACTTCTGGATTATTGACTCTTAGAGAATGAAGGCCGCAAGTAGCGTCACGCCGAGCAACGCGGTCGATAGAACAAACAATTCACGCACTCTTTCACACTTACCAGTAAAAATTTCATCGTGGTGATGATGATATTCTTTACTTTTAATGTAGTGATACAACCTCACCTGCTTGGTGACATTTCCATGAGTGGTAAAAAAACCATTACCATCAACTTGCTGATATAACAGCGGATGCGCTTCACGCATGATATAAATTAGAGAACGAAGAGCGGTGAGATACCGGACCATATTAACTCCAGTTACCACCATTAGCGCAAATAAGATTGTGTCTCCACTGATCATCTTTTCCTCCCTACATCTTCAACAATGCTCAAGAGAAAAAGACGATCAACACTTCGTCTTTACCCGCTACTTACAACGTCCCAAAACGCGTTTACGCAGCTGGAGCATCCATGATTGAAGATGAACCTTCTTTCGCCATTTGTGCTAGATCTTTGTCAATGAAGAACAACGCTTTACCGTCTTCACCTACCAGTTCGATCTTATCTAAAATCCCTTTAAACAACTTCTCTTCTTCGTGCTGTTCTGACACGTACCACTGTAGGAAGTTAAACGTTGAGTAGTCTTGGCTAGTAAATGCAACGTGCGCCAGTTTGTTGATTTTTTCCGTGATCATTTGCTCATGTTCAAATGTCTCGCGGAAAACGTCACCTAGGCTCGCAAAGTCATGCTTTGGCGCATCAATAGCGCCTAAGATTGGCATTGAGCCAGTTTCACTCACGTAAGTGAATAGGCGTTGCATGTGCTCCATTTCTTCTACGGCGTGAGCGCGTAAAAATTCAGCCGCACCTTCAAAACCTTTGTCTTCACACCAAGCACTCATTTGTAAGTATAGATTGGATGAGAAAAATTCTAGGTTAATTTGCTCATTCAATTGTTCGACCATAGTTTGAGACAGCATGTTAACTCCTATTATTGTGCATGCAATATACCCAAGTAACCTCGAAATAAATGACGCTGCGAGAATAGCTTGGTCTGGCAGACACGGCGAAGTTTCACTTCAACTCTAGTCAGTAACACTACGCTTATTTCAGCATATCAAAGTCACTTGGGTATAACGCCACTATAACATGATTACTGAGACAAGACTTTGTACCTACGGCACCGATATGAGATCACTTCAGCAAATTTTTTTTGGGGTTGGTGCTAATCTAAAACTATGACCTTACAAGGAGATAGCAATATGAGTTACAAACACATACTTGTGGCAGTCGACCTTTCAGACGACAGTAAAGTGTTGATTAAGAAAGCCGTATCACTGGCTAAACCTCTGGATGCGAAAGTCTCTTTTATTCACATCGACGTGAACTACGCAGAACTCTACACCGGGCTTATCGATATCAATATGGCAGAAGCGCAACATCAAGCAATGGAAGCATCGCGCACACAATTGGCAAACTTCGCTGAATATGCGCAATACCCAATTGCCCATACTTTAGTCGGTAGTGGCGATTTGAGTAATGAGCTGTGCGATACCATTCAAGATTACAGTATTGATTTGGTGGTTTGTGGTCATCACCAAGATTTCTGGAGCAAGATTCTATCTTCGACTCGACAGCTGATTAACTGCTCACCAGTCGATATGCTGGTCGTACCGCTAAAAGACTGATTGGCGCAGCGATAAAACTTGGTTAGACTGCGGGCACATTTGTTGTTGATAAAGATTCTCATCCATGGCTTATCTATCCGCAGTTACCCTACTTTGGGCATTCTCATTTAGCCTGATCGGCGTTTACCTCGCCGGTCAGGTTGATTCTTGGTTCTCGGTGTTCATGCGCGTGGCACTGGCGAGCCTGGTTTTCATTCCCTTTTTGAAATTCCGTGGCGTTAGCAAACCCCTGATCGCGAAACTGATGACCGTCGGTGGCTTCCAGCTCGGCTTGATGTATTGCTTCTACTACCAATCTTTTTTGCTCCTTTCCGTGCCAGAAGTATTGCTGTTCACCGTATTCACACCCATTTACGTCACGCTAATCTATGACTTCTTGAAAGGTCGCTTTTCACCTTGGTACTTAGTTACCGCTGCAATAGCCGTATTTGGTGCCGCCTGGATTAAATTTGCAGGCATTAATGAAGATTTCCTACTGGGCTTTTTGGTCGTACAAGGAGCAAACCTCTGCTTTGCCATCGGTCAGGTGGGCTACAAATATATCATGGAGAGTGAACCCGTCGATTTGCCACAACACACCGTGTTTGGCTACTTCTACTTAGGTGCACTTTGTGTAGCAACCGTGGCTTTCGCGCTCATGGGTAACCTCGACAAACTACCTACCACTGCAACACAATGGGGCATTCTGACATACCTTGGGTTGATTGCTTCTGGTTTTGGTTACTTTGCTTGGAACAAAGGCGCGACTATGGTGAACGCAGGTGCACTGGCAGTAATGAACAATGCATTGGTTCCGGCGGGCTTGATTGTAAACATTGTGATTTGGAACCGCGATGTTGATGTCATGCGACTCGCCATTGGCGGTGCGATCATCATGCTATCCCTATGGATTAACGAAACCTGGGTGAAAAAGCGCGTAGAGATGAGCTACGCCAATAAGTAACGCAGCTAATCCTATAAACATTTCGACAATAAAAAACGCTCTCCGACTGGAGAGCGTTTTTTTATTTGATTAATGCACTTTGGCTTGTGAGATTGCGTTCATCAAAGCATTAGGTGGCGTTGGCAGCAACACTTCTAGTTTCGCATTACGCGCTTCCAGTTTACGCTGACGCTTAAGTAACTTTTGTTGTTTTTTCGCCACTTTTAGCAACTTCTTTTGCTGCTTATAGTGCTTTTTCAGTGCTTTTTTCGCTTTCTTGAGCGATTTTTTATCCGCTAAATCAAACCATACTGATGCGTCGGCTCTTACTGGCTCCGGAGATTTTTCGGCTTGTTTTTTCTCTTTCACGCGCTCAACAACACGCTTCACAATCGCGGCTTTTTCGTTGCTTTGTTTAGTGGTCACTGGAATCGCTTGTGATGGCAGAGCTTCAACCAATAAGCCACATGCTTGTTGCTCACTCAATGGCTTGTCTTGGCATTTTTGTGGAGGAATTGCGGCTGGCTTACAAAGGGTATCTTTGGCCGATGAAGAGCGTGCGCAAGAGCGACAAACGAACTTAGGTGCGACGACCAAACGGTGAATGTCACCCAAGTTGGCCGCAATTTGTTTGCGGTTCATCTTACATAAGCGTTTAGACATTCGACTACTCCAGCTTCCCAATTATCGACAGCATCACAACAAGTGAAATAATAATGATTCTTAGTTAGATATACAGTCAGAGTGTCGAATTAGCAAGTGAAAACTATCAATAGTGTTCAGGAAAGAATGGCAGCGTCACAGCACTTGGTTCAATGCTGTGACGAGAAGTTTTTGCGAGTCAGGAGGTTATGCCATCGAGGCTTTGACGTAGACGTCGAAACGATTCTTTTTGGTTTCAATCGCCATGCTTGGCTTTTGCTCGTTCAGCCAATTCGCGTAGTCCGGGCGCTTAACTACTACACGCTTTGTGGCTAACGCCATGGCTGGTTCTAGTAGGCCATCGGCGTCCAAATCAGCGCCAACCAACGATTGGAAAACGCGCATTTCTTTTTTCACGAGCGCCGACTTCTTTTTATTTTCTGGGTGCGGATACATCGGGTCAAGATACACCACATCTGGCTGGACAAAGTCTTTATCTTGCGCCAATTGTTCCAGCGCATCATGGCTAGAAGCATGGATTAGCGACATGCGCTCAGATACCCAGGTGCCGATTTCTGGGTCTTGTTTCGCTCGATCCAAGCCATCATCTAACAAAGCCGCTACGACTGGATGACGCTCGACCATCTGCACTTTACAACCTAGCGAGGCGAGCACAAACGCATCACGACCAAGACCTGCCGTGCCGTCTAACACGGTTGGCGTTGCCCCTTTGTTCAACCCCGCAGCTTTCGCAATTGCCTGGCCTTTACCACCACCGAACTTGCGACGATGACCGACCGCACCACCAATCAAATCCACAAAGATTGCACCCAGCTTTGGCTCATCCACTTTACGTAGCTCCAAACGCTCGGTGGTTAGCACCAAAGCAAAATCGCTATCGTCAGTGTGTGAAAGCTGCCAACGCGCAGCGAGTTCATCAAGATGAGATTGTTGAGACGGGTTTTCACAGATCAATTGCAGTTGCAAAAGGAGGCTCCAATAAAAATCGAGGTAACTGGCGCTGAGTGTATACCTAAGTTACCTATTAATGCTAGGTTGAGCTTGCTACGCAGAGGTTATACAGCCGTCAGTTGCTCCACTAGCTCAGAAAGCGGCTTAGGATGGCCAATACCGTAGCCTTGGCCGTAGTCCACACCGAGGTCTATCAAATGCTGCATGACCTGGTCATTTTCGACAAACTCCGCCACCGTCACTTTGCCTAGTTGTTTCGCCAAGTCATTGATTGAACGAACCATCACGCGGTCCATTTCATTTACGTTGATATCTTGCACGAAAAGACCATCAATTTTCACGATATCGACAGGAAGTTTCTTTAAGTAACCAAATGAAGACAATCCAGATCCGAAATCATCCAATGCAATCATGCAACCCAAAGCCTTTAGCTTGGTAAACAGCTCAATGGCTTGATCCAGATTGCTCATCGCCGCTGTCTCGGTGATTTCTAAGCAGATTTTTTCACACGGCAGAGTCGAACTTTCCAATCGCTCCAATAAGAAGTCAATAAACTCTTGATTCCCCATAGATTGACCTGAAAGGTTTATCGAACAGCGACCAAGCTGTTCAATCACCTCAGGACGCTGTTCAAACCACTCTAGCGTTTGAGTAATAACCTGCTTATCAATCCAATGGGCAATGTTGTAGCGCTCGGAAGCAGGGATAAACAGCGCAGGAGAAACATAATCACCGTACCCATTGCGAATACGCACCAAAATCTCAAAATACATTTGAGTCTCGTGCTTTTGTAAGCTTTTTATCGGTTGAGCAAACAGTTCTAAACGTTGATTCGACAATGCCTCATGCACCAAATTGACGCTCTGCATTTCCATCTGACGACGCTGCAACTCTTCGTTATCTAAGCTGAATAGATTATAGCGGTTACGGCCTTGCTCTTTAGCGGCGTGACAAGCAGAGTCTGCTTGAGCGTGCACCATTTGTGGCGTATCAGCGGTATGATCGATGATACGGATACCAATTGAGCAACTGATGAACAGGCGTGTGTCTTCCCAAATAAAGAGGTGTTCGCTTAGTGTCGAGATGATCAGTTTGGCAATATTGATGGCGCCATATTCGTCACAGTCTTTGAGTAACACCGCAAACTCATCGCCTCCCATTCGAGCCAAGATGGAATTGTACGGCAGAACGCCTTCCAGCATACTGGCGCAGAATTGAATCGCCGCATCACCTGCATCATGCCCAACCGTATCATTGAGGACTTTTAGCTGATCTAAGTCGAGGTACAGCATGGCGTGGACTCGACGATGGCTGTCCACTTCGCACAGTGCGGTCTTAAGCTCTAGTTCAAAATGGTTTCTGTTGTAAGTCCCCGTCAGTAAGTCATAGCGAGCTTGGTATTCCAATTTCTCGGAGAGCAGTTTGGTTTCGGTAATATCTTCGCCCACAATCAGCAGTTGCTCAGATTCACTCAGCGGACGAATATTCTCGCGCACCCAAACACGATGACCATTTGCATGACGATACTCGACTTCACGTCGCCAAACACCATGCACTTGCTGGTTGGGTTGCAATAACACTTGGCGAGGGAACAGCACTTTGTCATCAAAATAGAACTCCCTCAGGCGATGTCCGAGCATGTCCATCGGTTTGTAGCCAAGAAGTAGTTGAGCAAATCGATTCACTTCTTGAATTCGGTTATTACTATCAAGCGTCACCATCATCACGGGCTGCTGCTCGTAATAGTTGCGTAGGGTTGACTCACGTTGGTAGAGCTTGTCCTCCATCAATTTACGACTGGTAATATCGCGCGCTTCAAACAAGTATTGCTTATGATTCCCTACTTGCTGAGAAAAAGGCTTGAGCGAAACTTCTAACACCAATGCGCCGTGTTCTTTACTCCAAATTTCAGCTTCAAACGTCGACACTTGATGGTGAGGCGCGTGGAAATACTCCTCTAGCAACGCTTGTGCTTTTTCACTCCAGTTGGGGTGAAACCAAAGTGGTCGGTCTAAGCGCAGTCCTTGGTGATAAAGTAAGGATTGAAGGTGATCGTTGCCCGATTTAAGCACACCGTTGGCATCCAAAATGCCCATATACTGCATGCTCTGATCGAAAATCGATTCTAGAATAGCCTGGCTTTCTCGCGCAGCGCTCTCACTGCGACGCATCCGCTGTAAATAATAACCCATCAGCAAAATGACCACCGACATCACCACAAACAGACTACCAAACAGGCGAATTTCCTTGGCAAAACGTTCAGAAAGCTTCATTGGCTTATTAAAAAATACCGCAGAAACCTCTTGTTCAGCCCCCAATCCCCAACGCGCTACCGCTTGGTAATCGAGCTTTATTTCAGAATCACTTTTTTTCACCTCAGGCAGAGGCTGATCAGGGTTATCCAAAACGAATTCAAGCATCTCTGCACTCTCAATACCATGCCGATAACCACTTTGAATAACCCCTCCAACTGCGCCATGACCCAAACCAATGTCATGCACCATAAACAGCGGCGCGTTTGAGACTTTGTTGACACCAACCCAGTCACGCTCGCTGCCTACCATACCTTGTTTATCTCGGTAATAGGTCCAGAACAAGACGACTTTATCGGAACTCAGTTTTGCGACTTGTTGTTTTAGATCGATGATGCTGTCTGGGACAAGTTGTACGATTTTGTCTCGATATTGCGGGAGCTTGAGGACAAAATTGTCGATTTGATAACGCAACACCTCACCGGTCACCGAGTGGTCACTGACGATGAGAACTTGTGTGTAGTTCGGATGTAAGCGCTCAATAAGAGCGAGATTCGCTTCCAAATCGACATCTTCCATGACTCCGGTTGCATTCAGAGAACGATGTAAAGAAGGATGGTAGTTATTAATGCCGTTAAATATAACTGGGGTGTCTTTGATGATTGGGGCTAAACGCTGCATGAGTTCAAGCGCATTGTTATCGCTCACTAAAATGGCATCGAATCGCTCTTTGCGTAATTTCGTAAGATATAAGGATTTTAGTTGTGCAAAAAACTGCTCACTCTGGTTACGTTTCGAGTCTAGATAGAGCACACGCATGTCCAGCGCTCGATCGCCCAGCTGTTGCTCGATGCCTCGCTGTATGGAGTCCGTCCAGAAAAAACCCTGATGATAGGAGTGCACGACCAACACCTTCGGATCTGAGGCCGTAGCAAACGCGCTCCAACATAGCGCGGCAATAACCAGAAAACGCTGCACATTATCTCCATAGCTCGGAGTTAACCCGCAGTTACTCCTGCCAAACCTTGTGAATCCTATCCGCTATGAGTATAAAAGGGAGGTAAAACTCTATCCCTAACGGAAATCATAGTATGAATGCGAGCCTGCCAAAACTCGACGACCTTGACCGCGCAATATTAAAAACACTAATGGCTGACGCCAGAACGCCCTACGCAGAAATGGCAAAGCAGTTCGATGTCAGCCCTGCCACTATCCATGTGCGTATCGAGAAGATGAAGTCGGCGGACATCATCGAAGGAACGGAGGTGATCATCAATACTAAAAAGCTTGGCTACGATGTGTGCTGCTTTATTGGTATTAACCTCAATGCAGCTCGTGATTACCACTCCGCGTTAGAAAAACTCAACGCGCTCGACGAAGTCGTTGAAGCTTACTACACCACGGGCGCGTATAACATATTCGTCAAATTGATGTGCAAATCGATTGAAGAGCTGCAATTTGTACTGATCGACAAGCTGCAAGCCATTGATGAGGTTCAGTCCACGGAGACATTGATATCGTTGCAGAACCCGATCAACCGCAACGTAAATCCGTAAAATTTTTTATAAAAAATGTACAAAAAAGGCCAACCGTTCGGTTGGCCTTGATGTTTTTTGCTCAATTTACGCCGCAATACCCGAATGGCGCAACAGTGCGTCGATTTGTGGCTCGCGGCCACGGAAGCGCTTAAACAGCTCCATTGGCTCTTCACTGCCCCCCATTTCTAGAATGTTGTTCAGGAAGCTTAGGCCCGTCTCTTTGTTGAAGATGCCTTCTTCTTCAAAGCGAGAATACGCGTCTGACGACAGCACTTCAGCCCATAGGTAGCTGTAGTAACCCGCACTGTAGCCACCAGCAAAAATATGGCCGAAGCTGTGTGAGAAACGCGCCCACTCAACCGCAGGAACTACCGCGACTTTCTCTTTCACTTTTGCCAGAGTTTCCAGTACACGCGCACCCACTTCTGGGTCATATTCGGTGTGAAGCGTGAAATCGAACAAGCCGAATTCTAGCTGACGCAAAATACCCATCGCAGATTGGAAGTTTTTCGCTGCGAGCATTTTGTCTAGCATCGCTTTAGGTAGCGGCTCACCTGTCTCATAGTGACCAGAAATGAACGCCAGCGCATCCTCTTCCCAACACCAGTTTTCTAGGAACTGACTTGGTAGCTCAACCGCATCCCAAGGCACGCCATTAATACCTGAAACAGCACCTGTATCAACTTGCGTCAACATGTGGTGGATTCCATGACCAAACTCATGGAATAGCGTCACGACTTCATCGTGCGTGAACAGTGCTGGTTTGTAGCCCACTGGACGGTTGAAGTTACACGTTAGATACGCAACCGGCGTTTGCAGCTCGCCAGATAGCGTAACGCGACGACCACGACAATCATCCATCCACGCGCCGCCACGTTTGTGTTCACGAGCGTAGAGATCTAGGTAGAAGCTGCCACGGAGTGTGCCTTCAGCATCAAAGATATCGAAAAAGCGCACGGACTCATGCCAAGTGTCTACGCCTTCGCGCTCAGTAACGGTCATGCCAAACACGCGGTTTAGCACTTCAAACAGACCGCTCACGACTTTTGACTCTGGGAAGTATGGGCGCAGTTCTTCATCCGAAATTTGGAACAGGTGCTGCTTTTGTTTCTCGCTGTAGTAAGCGATATCCCAAACGTTCAGCTCTTCAACACCAAACTCACTTTTCGCAAACTGACGTAACTCTTCGACTTCACGTTCACCTTGCGGTTTCGCTCGTGTCGCTAGGTCATTCAGGAAGCCCAGCACTTGATCCGGCGTTTCAGCCATCTTTGTTGCTAACGACTTTTCACTGTAAGTATTGAAACCTAGCATACGTGAAATTTCATGGCGCAGTTTTAGCTGCTCAGTAATGATTTCTGAATTATCCCATTTGCCTGCGTTTGGACCTCGATCAGAAGCGCGCGTCACGTACGCTTCGTACACTTCTTTACGCAACTCTTGGTTATCGCAGTACGTCATGACAGGTAGGTAAGATGGGATATCTAGCGTAATGAGGTAACCATCTAACTCTTTTGCTTCTGCGGCAGCTTTCGCTGCTGCCAGCGCCGATTCTGGCATACCTGCTAGGTCTTTCTCGTCTGTGATGTGCTTGGTCCAACCCATGGTGGCATCCAGCACATTGTTAGAGAATTTAGAGCTCAGCTCAGACATACGTTTGCTGATCTCGCCGTAACGGTGCTGCTCATCGGATGGCAAACCAATGCCTGATAACTCGAAATCACGCAGTGCATCAGTGATGGTTTTCTGCTGGGCACGAGTTAACGTTGCAAATTCCTCGCTCGCTTTGATGGTTTTGTACGCTTCGTACAACCCTTTGTGCTGACCAACCCAAGTGCCGTACTCTGACAAAATTGGTAGGCAACTTTCGTAAGCTTCACGTAGCTCTTCGCTGTTCACTACCGAGTTCATGTGACCCACTGGCGACCAGATGCGGCTTAAGCGATCATCCGCTTCTTCAATTGGCGCAATCACACTGTCCCAAGTTGGGTGAGCGTTGTCTTGTAGAACTTCATCGATTTTTGCTCGGCAGTCAGCAATCGCTTGCTCAACGGCAGGCTTGATGTGTTCTGGTTTAATTTGAGAAAACGGAGGTAGGTCCGTAAACGTCAGAAGAGGATTAGACATGAATAATTCCTTTTGTGTTTTGACTCTGTGATTGCCTGTCTATTTTGTGTAGATAGGCCAACTCAATGTACAGACGAGCCAGCAACATGGATTGGGGGAGCTCCGTTCCCTTTCTCTATGCCGCGATGACCATCATATAGTCAACCAGCGCTACTCTGTCCTTGAGTCTTGTTATACCTAAATGAAATTTCACACCCTTTTGAGTGCGAGAAACTCACCTAGTTCAATTCGATTACCAATAGTAAGTGTGGGTGACTTAAAGAAATTTCAATAGCGTCCCCTTATCAGAGGAACAGATTTGATTGGAAGTTCTACATCTTTAAGTTACTTGAGTATAATACCGCCATAGAGTGAAAATCACAGACCACACTCAGCCAAAGAGTGTTTCGAGAGTTTAATTTGTTAAGTTACCGCCACAGCTTCCACGCTGGCAACCATGCCGACGTGGTCAAACACATCGTTCAAAGCCTCATTCTTGATGCGCTGAAACAAAAAGATAAGCCATTCGTTTATCACGATACCCACTCGGGTGTGGGCCGTTACGATCTGACTCACGAATGGTCTGAAAAAACGGGTGAATACAAACAAGGCATCGCACGTATCTGGGATAACCCAAGCATTCCCAAAGACATCAAAAGCTACATCGATGCCATTAAAGTGCTCAACAACGGCGAGAAGCTGCGTTACTACCCAGGCTCACCACGTGTAGCGCGCGCGCAAATCCGCCCACAAGATCGTATGGTGCTGACCGAGTTGCACCCAGCCGATCACCCATTGTTAGAGCAAGAATTCCATCGTGATCGCCAAGTGAGCATCTTCAAAGAGGACGGATTCCAACGCCTCAAAGCAAGCTTACCGCCACAAGAACGTCGTGGTTTGGTGCTGATTGACCCACCATACGAACTCGCGAAAGAGTACCGCGATGTGGTGCGAGCGATTCATCAGAGCCATAAACGTTGGGCAACCGGTATCTACGCGATTTGGTATCCAGTGGTAAACCGTCACGACATCGAAGATATGATCGAAGGTTTGGAAGCACTCGGTATTCGTAAAATTCTGCAAATCGAGTTAGGTGTTGCACCAGATACCAACGAGCGCGGCATGACGGCATCCGGCATGATTGTGATTAACCCGCCATGGAAACTGGAAAGCCAGATGAAAGAGATTCTGCCATTCCTGCAAGACGCGATCGCACCAGCAACTGGCCACTGGAAAGTGGACTGGATTGTGCCAGAGTAAGCACTTCAGTACTGCTATCTTCAAGCGCAACGATATTCTCGTTGCGCTTTTTTATGCTCTCACCTTCTCCCTCCAGTCGTGCTTATTCTTCTTTTTGTGCCTCTCATCGCTATTTGTCATAAGTATTGTCGCTTTTTCCCATTTAGGAATTAGTCGAATTCGATTTATGATAGTGGGATAACGGTGGCATTGAGTTCGGGCAAGGTCATCCCAATCTATCTATGTACCAGATAAAATTTATAAGCTCTTGGAGAAAGTAATGGCGACTCATTTTGACTATATCTGTATCGGTGGCGGCAGTGGCGGCATCGCATCTGCAAACCGTGCGGCGATGTACGGCGCGAAAGTTGCGCTAATCGAAGCTCAAGACCTTGGCGGTACCTGTGTAAACGTAGGTTGTGTACCGAAAAAAGTGATGTGGCATGGCGCGCAAATCGCAGAAGCGATGAACCTGTACGCAGAAGATTACGGTTTTGATGTCGACGTGAAAGGTTTCGACTGGAGCAAACTGGTTGAGAGCCGTCAGGCATACATCGGTCGTATTCACCAATCTTACGATCGCGTTCTTGGCAACAACAAAGTAAACGTGATTAAAGGCTTTGCTAAGTTTGTTGACGAAAAAACTGTCGAAGTAAACGGTGAACACTACACAGCAGATCACATACTGATCGCGGTTGGTGGTCGTCCTACTATTCCAAACATTCCAGGCGCTGAATACGGCATCGATTCAAACGGCTTCTTCGACCTAGCAGAGCAACCAAAACGCGTTGCGGTTGTGGGCGCAGGCTACATCGCAGTTGAAATTGCTGGCGTACTGCACGCGCTAGGTACAGAAACGCACCTGTTCGTACGTAAAGAGTCACCACTACGTAGCTTCGATCCAATGATCATCGATACGTTGGTTGAAGTAATGGACGCAGAAGGTCCAAAACTGCACACCCACTCTGTACCAAAAGAAGTGGTAAAAGAAGCCGATGGCAGCCTAACTCTGCACCTAGAAAACGGTGAAAGCCAAAACGTTGACCAACTGATTTGGGCAATCGGTCGTCACCCAGCGACAGACGCAATCAACCTAGCGTCAACCGGTGTGGCAACGAACGAAAAAGGTTACATTAAGGTAGACGAATACCAAGAAACCAACGTGAAAGGCATCTACTGTGTGGGTGACATAATGGAAGGCGGTATCGAGCTAACACCAGTAGCAGTGAAAGCGGGTCGTCAACTTTCTGAGCGTTTGTTCAACAACAAACCAAACGCGAAGATGGACTACGATTTGGTACCAACTGTGGTATTTAGCCACCCACCAATCGGCACTATCGGTCTTACAACGCAAGAAGCGGAAGAGAAGTACGGCAAAGACAACATCAAAGTCTACACATCTGGCTTTACGGCGATGTACACCGCCGTTACTAAGCACCGTCAACCATGTAAGATGAAGCTTGTATGTGCGGGCGAAGAAGAAACGGTTGTTGGTCTGCACGGCATCGGTTTCACGGTAGATGAAATGATCCAAGGCTTCGGCGTAGCAATGAAGATGGGCGCAACCAAAGCAGACTTCGACTCTGTTGTGGCTATCCACCCAACGGGCTCAGAAGAGTTCGTAACGATGCGTTAATTACGCGCTAATCGCATTGCTGATTTCAGCGAATCATTTGAAAAGGTCATCTTAGGATGACCTTTTTTTGTTATCCCATGCTTAACTCGCATTCTCCAATAACGTGCGAATAAACTCGGCTTTGATAGCACTCTCCTGCTTACCGTCATGAATCAGACACAAGTCTGCACGCAGTGATTCTTTCAGATTGATAAAACGAATTCCATGCCAATGATGCTGAGAAAACGTCGACGGCACCAACGTCACGGTATTGCTGTTTGCCACATACGCCATCAAGGTGCTTGGCTCCACCACTTGTTTGCCAATATGGGGTGAAAAGCCTTCTTGCAGACAGGCATTGATGATGAAGTTTGCCGAGGCAGAATTCGCCAGACTCATAAACGCAAACTCACACGTCTTTAAATCTTGGAGCCGCAGCAAAGATTTGCTGGCTAACTCATGTTGCTCCGACACCGCCACCACAAACACATCTTTGCCCAAAGATACCGACTGATACGGATAAATGTTGAGTGCATCAGCAAAACGCACAATGCCCACATCGATTTTCTTCTCGCTCAGATGCTTCTTTTGCGTCTCTGGGTTAAGGTCAAAAATGTCGGCGTGATAAGTGTCATGCTCAGCATGGAAGCGCTGTAACAGACGATCAAATCCGCCCCAAAATGCGCTACTTACCATACCAACTCGCAAGATGTTTCTCTGGTTCAACCCCACTTGCTGAACTTGATTGAGCGAGACATCTAAGGTCTGAAAAATCAGTTGGCATTTGGACTCCAACAATCGTCCGGCCTCCGTCAGCATGACGTTTCTTGAATCACGCTCAAACAGTTTGACGTTAAGCACCTCTTCCAACTCTTTGATGCGATTGCTCAACGGCGAATTGGTGATATTGAGGTTCTCGGCCGCCTTAGTGAAATGCTTGGTTTGTGCGACCTCGTAAAAGTAACGCAGCATCTTCAGCGTCACGCGCTCAAATGGTTCTGACTTCATGCATTGAGTCCTAGCGAATTTCATCATCCTCTTTTTAAGGATGATAGTAGCGAATAAAGCAAAGATAACCAGCGCAGAAAGTCACACAATGGAATCAACACACAACCAGAAGGTGACTAACATGAATCACGATCCAGTAATCGGCGCGCTACAAACCATTCGCGAACGCAAACCAAACTTCCAACCTAAAGCGGCGTTTATTTTAGGCTCTGGCTTAGGCGTATTGGCAGACGAGCTACAAGACAAAGTGGTCATTCCATACGAAGAGCTCGAAGGCTTTCCGGTTAGTACCGTGCAAGGCCACTCTGGTGAGTTGGTGCTTGGTACCATGGGCGGCGTAGACGTAGTGTGCATGAAAGGTCGCGGTCACTACTACGAACACGGCTCAATGAAGGTCATGACCACGCCCGTGCGCACCTTTAAAAAGCTGGGCTGTAAGTTTTTGCTCGTCACCAACGCGGCAGGCTCACTTCGCCCTGAACGCATCGACGTCGGTTCTCTGGTGGTATTTCATGACCACATCAATACCATGCCTGAATCGCCAATGATCGGTCCGAATGATGAAGAGTACGGCCCGAGGTTCTTCAGCCTCGCCAATGCGTACGACAAAGACCTGCGCGCAGAAGCGTTTGAAGTTGGCAAAGCCAATGGCATTCACCTGAATGAAGGTGTGTTTGTCTCTTACACAGGCCCCAACTTTGAGACCGCAGCCGAAATCCGCATGATGCAAATCATCGGTGGTGATGTGGTGGGCATGTCGGTCGTGCCAGAAGTGATTTCTGCGGCGCATTGCGGCTTACCCGTATTGGCAGTGTGTGCAATCACCAACATGGCAGAAGGCTTGGGAGATGTAGAATTGTCTCACGCCCAAACATTGAAGTGCGCGAAGCTAGCCGAAGCAGATTTCATTCGCTTTATTAAGCGCTTTATGAAGCATCACTTCTAAAACCGTTTCATTCCCAAAAGCAAAAGGGTCATCAAGTAACTTGATGACCCTTTTTCGTATCACGTTTTCTAACGTTCGGGGGTATTTCGGAGCCGTTTGTGCGTTTTACTTAACTGCGCGAACCAATTCAGCAATGCCTTCCCAATCGCCGTTGTCCATCATTGCGGTTGGCACCATCCAAGTACCGCCACAAGCTACAACCGATTTCAGCGCTAGGTAATCTTCCACGTTGGATGGGCTTACGCCACCTGTTGGCATGAATTCCACTGGGTAAACCGCCGTGAGTGCTTTCAGCATGTTTACGCCGCCTGATGGCTCAGCAGGGAAGAACTTCAACGTACGCAGACCCATTTCCATCGCTTGCTCAACCAAGCTTGGGTTGTTTACACCCGGTACGATAGTCACGCCACGTTGCTGACAGTATTTCACTGTGGTTGGGTTGAAGCCTGGGCTAACGATAAAGTCCACGCCCGCTTCGATTGCGATGTCGACTTGTTCTGTGGTCAGAACGGTGCCCGCGCCAATCAACAGTTCTGGGTACGCTTCACGCATGATGCGAATCGACTCCGCCGCCGCTTCGGTGCGGAATGTTACTTCCGCACATGGTAAACCGTTTTCTACCAACACTTTTGCCAGTGGCAGAGCGTGTGCTACGTCGTTGATTGCGATAACTGGGACGATTTTGATTTCTCTTAATCGTTGTTCAAGTGTTGTCATGGGGAACCTCTAAAGAATAAAGCTTAATGTTGCGACGATAATAAACGCGATACCGCCAAGTAACGTTTCCATTACCGTCCAAGTTTTTAATGTGGTTTTCTCATCCATCTCAAGGAGACGAGATACCAACCAGAAACCAGAGTCATTGAAGTGAGACAGTACCGTTGCACCACCCGCAATCGCGATTACGATAAAGCAAAGGTCGAGTTCACTCAAACCTGTTGATGCTGCCACAACTGGCGCGATAAGAGCCGCCGTAGTGGTTAGCGCTACGGTTGCCGAGCCTTGAGCAACACGCAGACAAGTTGAAATCACAAACGCCGCCACAATCACAGGCATACCTGTGTCTGTAAGAACGTCAGCCAGTGCATCACCAATACCGCTTGAGCGCAGTACGCCGCCAAACATGCCACCTGCACCCGTGACTAGGATAACACCACAGATAGGAGCCAATGACTCACCACATAATTTTTCTAGTTTTGCCATGCCGTAGTCTTTGGCAAACACAGCCAGACAGACAATCAAAGTGATCAGCAACGCGACTGGGGTTTTACCTAGCATACGTAGGAACTCAACCAGTGCCGTTTTGCCATCAATCACACCCGCAACCGCCAGTGTGTTCAATACCGTATCCAAACAGATTAGCAGGACTGGCAGCACAAGGATGGTCATAACCGTGCCAAATTTTGGTGCGTTGCGCTCATCCACCATCGCTTCGCCATTAAAGAAGGCTTTAGATAGTGGGATATCGAATTTTTTGCCCGCGTACAAACCAAATAGGTAAGCGCCAAGGTACCAAGTTGGAATAGCCACCAGAATACCCACCACCAATAACAGACCGATGTTTGCGCCAAGGAATTCTGCCGCTGCAACCGGACCTGGATGTGGTGGAACAAACGCGTGCATAACCGCAAAAGCACCGGCTGCTGGCAACGCGTATTTAATTGGTGAGCCACCAAAACGAGCCGCCACACTTAGGATGATAGGCATCATCACTACAAGGCCAGCATCGAAGAAGATTGGGAAGCCAAACAGTAATGAAGCGACGCCCAAAGCAAATGGTGCGCGCTCTTTACCAAAGCGACCAATCAAAGTGTCTGCCAGCACTTTCGCACCGCCAGTCACTTCAAGAATTTTACCGATCATCGCACCAAGACCAACCAGCAATGCCACGGAAGCCAGAGTACCGCCGAACCCACCCATCATGGTCGATACGACTTTCTCTGAAGGAACGCCAGTGGCGATTGCCGTACCTAAACTCACCATAGTAAGGGAAGCAAAAGCATGGACTTTCAGTTTAATGATCAGAACGAGTAACGCTGCAATGGCAAGGCCTGCAATCGTCAGTAGGAACGTAGGATCTGGGGCTAGGGTTAATTGCTCCATAGGTTCACCTTTAAGAATTATTGTTTGTGTTATGGTTCACATTTATTTCAGTTACCGGTAACATGTTACCGATAACATGAATAAGATAAACCCATATTTTAAAGTGAATTCAAAAATTGAGATCACGCGCAAATTTGGTTATGAGGATAAGTTATGGCTGGTAGTAGTGTCATCGTTATGGGCGTTTGTGCTAGTGGTAAAAGCACAATTGGTGAGCATCTAGCGAAAAAGCTAGGGCGTAAATTCATTGATGGTGATGATCTTCATCCACGAGCGAACATTCAGAAAATGGCATCGGGCCAGCCTCTGAACGATGATGATCGCAAGCCATGGCTAGAACGCATTCGTGATGCGGCGTACAGCCTAGAAAGCAAAAACGAACACGGAATTATTGTCTGTTCAGCACTGAAAAAGATTTACCGCGATCAGATCCGCGAAGGCAACAACAACGTGACCTTCCTGTTCCTTGATGGCGATAGGGAGTTGATCCTTAATCGCATGCGTATGCGCAAAGGCCACTTCATGAAAGAAAACATGGTGAAGAGCCAATTCGAGACACTAGAGCGCCCAGACAACGAGCCTCAAACTCTGATCGTCAGTATCGACGGAGACATCAGCGACGTGGTGGAACGCTCTGCCGCTGAGCTAATCAAAATGCAAGCGATCGAGGTGGCGTAATGACTCACTCTGTTGTTCTTGAGATCACACAACGCTTGACCGAGCGCAGCCGTGAAGCGCGCGCTGCCTTTCTTACTCGCACCGAAGTCCAAGCCGAAGCAGGTAAAGGCCGCGTTGGTTTATCTTGTGGTAACTTAGCCCATGCAGTCGCCGCTTCTTGCTCTTCTGAAAAGAAAAATATTCTCGATTTTACTCATGCCAATGTCGCGCTGATAAGCGCCTACAACGACATGTTGAGCGCCCACCAGCCGTACCAAGACTACCCAGCACAAATCAAAAAAGTGCTGGCGGACTACGGCCATACGGCGCAAGTCGCAGGTTGTGTGCCAGCGATGTGCGATGGGGTGACTCAAGGTCAAGCAGGCATGGATATGTCGCTGTTTTCGCGTGACTTAATTGCGCAATCAACGGCGTTGTCTTTGAGTCACAATGTCTTTGATGCCACATTACTGCTTGGCATCTGTGACAAAATCGCACCGGGGCAACTGATGGGCGCGCTGTCTTACGCACACCTACCAACGGCGTTTGTGCCAGCGGGTCTGATGGCAACAGGCATCAGCAACGAAGAGAAAGTCGACGTGCGCCAAAAATACGCAGCGGGAGAAGTCGGCAAAGACGCTCTGCTGGATATGGAGTGTCGCGCTTACCACTCTGCGGGGACGTGTACGTTTTACGGCACCGCCAACACCAACCAGTTGGTGTTCGAAGCCATGGGCTTGATGCTGCCAGGTTCGGCATTCATTCATCCCCATACCCAACTGCGTAAAGCGTTAACCGATCACGCGGCTCTGAAAATCGCCTCAATGACGGCGGGTTCTGCACACTTCCGTCCGCTGGCCGAGGTGGTCACAGAAAAGAGCTTGGTCAACGGCATCATCGCTCTACTTGCATCTGGCGGCAGCACCAATCACACTATTCATATGATTGCCGTGGCGCGTGCTGCTGGCATCTTGCTCACGTGGCAAGACATCAGCGATCTGTCGGATGTGGTTCCTTTGTTAGCTCGCGTTTACCCGAACGGCCCAGCCGATATGAACGCGTTCCAAGACGCGGGTGGCGTGCCTGCGTTATTGCACCGCTTGAACGAATCCGAGCTTTTGCATCGCGATGTGAAACCCGTGTTTGGTGAATTTGAAGACCAAATGACGCTACCGAGCCTTGTCGATGGCCAACTGACTTGGACACCGTGCCAAGGCAGCCAAGACGGTGACGTGATCGCCAAACCAGACGCCACATTCCAAAATACTGGCGGCACTCGCGTATTGACTGGCAACTTAGGCAAAGCCGTGGTGAAAGTGTCTGCGGTGAAAGAAGAGCAACGCGTGATTGTGGCACCAGCGATCGTATTCCAATGCCAACACGAAGTGGAGGCCGCGTACAAACGTGGCGACCTGAACAAAGACTGCATCGTTGTGGTCACACACAACGGCCCAGCGGCAAACGGCATGCCTGAACTGCACAAGCTGATGCCAATTTTAGGGAACGTGCAAAAAGCGGGCTTTAAAGTGGCGCTGGTGACGGACGGTCGTTTATCTGGTGCATCCGGTAAAATTCCGTCTGCGATTCACGTTTCTCCAGAAGCCATTCGTGGTGGCGCGATTGGTTTGGTGCGCAACGGTGATTTGATTCGTCTGGATTGCCAAACGGGTGAACTGAACAACTTAAGCGACACCACTGGTCGCGAGTTGATTCATTTCGATACCGAATCGACCCAACAAACTTGGGGACGAGGTCTGTTTAGCGTGATCCGCCAAAACGTATCGAGTGCAGAAGAAGGCGCAAGCTTTATTGTTTAAGGCGAGAAGAAAGACTTCGTCGTTCCGACGAGCCCAAGCAAGATCAGGAATTTAATATCAACGTGCTGTGAAGCCAGAGAAAACTCCTCTGCCACAGCACTTTTTGTTGGTAGATTCTGAATCACGCTCGTCCCTCGCTGTTCAGAATGACGAGCGTTGGGATTGGCCTCGGTTCTTTTTAAAAATGAATGAGTCCGTCATTCCGACGAGCCTAAGCAAGATTAGGAATCTACTATCAACGTGCTGTGAAGCAAGAGAAAATCCCCCTCTGTTACAGCACTTTTTGTTGGTAGATTCTGAATCACGCTCGTCCCTCACTATTCAGAATGACGAGCTTTGAGATTGGCCACCGCTATTTCTAAAAACGAATGAATCCGTCATTCCGACGAGCCTAGGCGAGATCAGGAATCTAATATCGACATGCTATGACGTCAGAGAAAACTCCTCTGCCACAGCACTTTTTTGTTAGTAGATTCTGAATCACACTCGTCCCTCGCTGTTCAGAATGACGAGCTTTGAGATTGGCCACCGCTCTTTCTAAAAACGAATGAATCCGTCATTCCGACGAGCCTAAGCAATATCAGGAATCTAATATCAACGTGTTGTGAAGCCAGAGAAAATCCCCTCTGCCGAAACACTTTTTGTGTTGGTAGATTCTGAATCACACTCGTCCCTCGCTGTTCAGAATGACGAGTTTTGAGATTGGCCACCGCTCTTTCTAAAAACGAATGAATCCGTCATTCCGACGAGCCTAAGCGAGATCAGGAATCCACTATCAACGCGCTGTGAAGCCAGAGCCCCCCCTCTACCACAGCACTTTTTGTTGGTAGATTCTGAATCACGCTCGTCCCTCGCTGTCCAGAATGACAAGCTTTAGGATTGGTCACTGCTCTTTCTAAAAAAGTGAATCCGTCATTCCGACGAGCCTAGGCGAGATCAGGAACCTAATAGCAAAATGCTGTGAAACCAGAGAAAGCACCTCTGCTACAGTACTTTTTGTTGGTAGATTCTGAATCTTGCTCGTCCTTCGCTGTTCAGAATGACAAACTTTGGGGGTTGATCACGGTTCTTTCTAAAAAATGAATCCGTCATTCCGACGAGCCTAGGCGAGATCAGGAACCTTGCTCGTCTCTTGCTGCTCAGAATGACGATATCTAGCATTCAGTAAATTACATCAAGCGGTCTTCATCACTACGACGGCAGCAATCACCACAAAGATACCAAACCAGCCGATTGGCTTGAGTTTCTGCTTAAACAGCAAGGCTCCACCCACTGCGGTACCCAAGATACCGATCGCACCCCAAGAGGCATAAGCAATGGCTAAGTCGATCTCTTTCACCGCTTGTGCCAACAGCGTGAATGCTGTCAGTACCAACACAATCGCCGCAATGCCCCAGCCTTTATATTTAAAACCTTTTGAGCGTGTCAGCGCCATATTGGCCATGATATCGACCAAGGCAGCCATCACGACAAATCCAAATGACATCGTAAAAAATTGACTCATGATTCGCACCTTGTACTAGTAGAAAATGAACGTTCTTTTGCCGGTTTATCGGCATTTTTCTTGGCGTTAGGTTGACCATGTGATTCCCCTAAGGTCACACACACAATGCCAACAACGGCTAACATCAAACCAAACAACTCTTGATGGTTTAAGTTGGCATCAAAGGCGATGATCGACACCACGGTGATCAACGAGATACCTAACCCTTCCCAGACAGCGTATGCCACACCGATAGATATTTTCTTCGCGGCAAACGCAAGAAAGTAGTAAGAGATTGCGATCAGCACATACATTACGATGTAGCCCCACCACCCGTGCCCTTGTCCGATAAGAGACATAGTGCTGGTGCCAGCTACTTCGGCAACGATGGCGAGCAATAAAAATAGACGTGCAACTAGCATGATTAATCCTCCATCAGAAATTAAAAAAATGCATAACGGAGAATGGTGAATGTCGCGTACCTGTATCGACATTCAAAAAGTTAAAAAGATAAAAATGAGCCACTTCTCCTGACTATTTGAGATAAGATTAGCGCTGGGTAGGAAAAAGAGACAGGTAATTGAGATATTCATTTTTGAATATCTTAAGAAGTAAGTTGTCTATGTAATCACACAATATTGATAAGGTTAAAGCATCTACTCTCTCATTCAGCCGATGCCATAAGGTGACGTCACTGCGTAAAAATCAGCGGCGTATTGAGGGTTTGTCGCACCACTTTATGTAGGTGTCTGTGCAAAGGATGGTTGCGGTTGGTTTGAAGGAAACCGCCAGAGACAACAAACTGGCTAAACTCACGATTAACGGGTGGCATTGCGTAAGAGGCGAGTTCTGGCATCAACAATGCCGAGCTTTGACTGGCATACATAATCGCGTCGGTTTCTTGCAACATTTGGCAAGCCAAACGCAAATTATAGGACTTCAGTAACACTACTGGCTCATAACCCATGCGTCGATACTCGGACTCCACGGTACAAAGCGGTTTATATGACGCAGGCGCAGGCAAAGAGACGAGTGGTAGTTTGGACACCGTGTCCCAATCATTGCTGACTTTCGACAACGTTGGGTGGTTTTTGCGCGCCAAAATCACTCGTTTTTCAACGAATAACGGGCGCATGTAAATGTCTTTCGACAGCTCGGTCTCTTGGTCAAGAATGCAGTAATCGTGCTCACCTTCTAACATTTCATCGTGAGAGTAAGTATTCCAGCTGGAAAAGGCAAAGTGCGCTTTGGGAAAGGCTCGATGACAACCAGTGAGCAGTCGCTGCCCTTGCTCATCCATCAAATAAGGGTCAGTTACAATCGCAATCTGCCCTTGGTATTGCAGTGGGTCGAACACTTCAAATTCTTGCACCACTTTTTCCAGTGGTGCAACCATATTGTCGAACTCGGCGGCGAGACGAATCGCCATGGGTGATGGCTCTACCCCATGTGCTTTACGCACAAAAAGCGGGTCATCAAACACTTGCTTCAACTTCATCACGCCGCGGCTGGCGCTCGGTTGAGAAATGCCAAGCTGCATTGCGGCCAGCTTGATGCTGCGGTTTTCCACCACAGCTTTTAATAAACGCATTAAGTTGAGATCCAATGCATCCAGCTGATGTGCCATACCCTAACCTACCAATACCATTGATGAGCGAATACAAAGAGCAGTTAACAATTAGTTAAACACTCTCTCCCGACGTGATCTGATAACCCATATCGAAGACTTTTTCTTCTTGTGTTTCGCCTTTCAGGCGCGCAATTAATAGCTCTGCGCTCTTTACACCAATTTGGAAACGCGGCGTATCAACGCTGGTCAGTTTCGGGCTGATGGTTTGACCGATATCCAGCGCGTTATAGCCCGCCACTGCCAATTGCTGTGGAACTTGAATGCCACGTTGCTGCGCACTCAGCATGGTGCCAATTGCGATGTCATCGTTGGTACAGAACACCCCATCGAGCGTTGGGTGCATTTCCAGTGCGCGTTCGAGCAAATCATGCGCTAAAGAAAAACTAGAATGATCACCAGTTAATACATGTTTGGGTTCTAGCCCTGCTTCTGTCATCGCGCGATCGTAACCTTGCATCCGCAATTTGGTTCGCGTATCCAGACGCGCGCCAAAATAGACGATTGTACGCTTCCCCGTATCTAGCATCTGCTTAACCACGGTGTACGACGCATCTTCATGATCGAGTCCAACCGCCATATCAATCGGCTCCGATGGCAGTTCCATGGTTTCGACCACCGGAATGCCCGCATTTTTGATCATCTGTAATGTACGCGGCGTGTGATGGCTTTCAGTTAGAATAAGTCCATCGACTTGATAAGAGAGTAATGACGCGATCTTGCGCTCTTCTTCAAGCTCATCGTAGCTAAAATGCGCTAAAAGCGTCTCATAGCCATTGGCTTTGGTCACCATCTCTATGCCCTGAACAAAGGAAGCAAAAATTTGGTTGGACAAAGACGGCAGTAAAATACCAATGGCTTTACTGGAGGACTTTGACAACATCGCCGGTGCACGGTTTTCGATGTAACCCATCTCTTCAATCGCAGTCGCAATCTTAGCCCGAGTCTTTTCTGCCACCGACTCAGGGTTACGCATATAGCGTGAAACGGTCATCTTCGTGACGCCAACCTGGTCTGCGACATCCTGCAATGTCGTACGCGTTTTCTTATTCTGTTGAGCCATAAATATGTGATTTATCAGTAATGTTACAAGTAACATTATGACGAATAGACTCTCTGCCGACAAGCTCAGTGAAAATAATTCGCAAAATCATGACGTTATTACTCCATTAGCCATCAAATTGCGTTTCATGGATTGTGAATCAAAACCGAATAAATAAATGACATTTATATCAAAGTTCTTATAAAATGCCGTACCTAAAAGAATAAGACATTAGTCACAGTGCAGTTAGGCTCTAGCGAAACCCAGATTTACTACCACCTGCTTGATCTGGACGACTCCCAAAAGCAGCAATACCTCCAAGCATTGCAACGAAGTCAACCTGAGCTGTATCGACAACTCGTTCCTCTTTTAGCCAACGAGACACCGGAAGAACAACTAACGCAGTTACTTTATTTTGGTGCTCATCAGGCAACGAACCAAGACGTCGATCTAAGCGGAGAAATCATCAGTAAGTACCGCCTAACTCATGAGTTGGGGCGTGGTGGCATGGGTGTCGTATACGCAGCTCTACGTGCAGATGAAACGTTCGAGCAAGATCTGGCTATCAAGTTTATTCAAAGCAATTTGAGCAATGTGTTAGGGCAACGCGCACTCTTCGATGAAGCTCAACTTCTCGCGCGTCTAAACCATCCTTACATCGCGAAAGTGTTTGACGGCGGTCTCCATCAAGATTCGGTTTACATCGTGATGGAGCGGGTGTTTGGTCAAACTTTGGATGAGTACCTATCTGAAAATAAGCTAGAAAAAACGGAGAAGCTGCTGCTGTTTAAGCAGATCTGTCAGGCGATGGAGCACGCCCATCAGCACCAGGTTTTGCATGCCGATCTAAAACCAGAAAATATACTGATTGATCGTAGCAAGCGTCCCAAACTGCTTGACTTCAACTTGACTCAAAAAGCGCACTCTAACCGAGAAGACTCACCCTCAGCGCTGATTGCGTTTAGCCAAAATTTTGCTAGCCCAGAGCAGCAAGCAGGACTGGTTCTAACAGAGCAAAGCGACGTGTACTCCTTGGGCAAAATTCTCGCTTTGATGTTTCCATCACCAACAATTTGGTCTGATGTTTACTGGGTGATAAGACGCGCAACGCGTCCTGCCACTCAAATGCGATATACCGATGCTAGAGCATTGCGCATTGATATCGAAAGAATTATCGAACGCCGTCCAATCGAGCAGAAAAAAAACTGGCCATTGTATAGCGCCTTTCGCTTGGTACAGCGACGTCCCCTTGCTTCGGTATTGTCAGGCATCATTGTGCTCTCTGGTGTGTTATTTGGCAGCGCCATGATGCAAAAGAATATCCAGCTGCAACAAGAGAAGAAGATTGCAGAAGATATGATGTACGAAATGACTCGCCTCATCTTCCACGCGAAGGGGCAAAATGTCGAACATCTCTCAGTGAACTCCATGATGGAGTTAACACGAAGGCGGATACTCTCTAACCCTGATATCCCCAAACATATAAAACAAAAAATGTTGTTGGCGATGATGACACCGGTGCCAGAGAAGCACCTAACTACACCAATGAGTTGTCAGCCAAATTGTGCGTCTAAGGACAGCACCAACCAATAAGGCTTAAAACAAGATGTATACTCGTTCAGTGGTATTTTGGCTGTCTGCATTGACGGCTACGTCCACGTTGGCAGCAGACGTTTCAGCTGCCACTTCACACCCACCAGCTTCAACCTTGAAGCAAGGCTACTTTATCGACGCCCCAGTGACTGGCCTGTATTACAAAACCAGTTCCAATATCACTGGCGTCACTCAGCAAGGAGCATTTCATTACCAACCCGGTGATGTAATTAGCTTCTTCCTTGGTAACGATGATAAAGGTTATCTGCTGACGACCTTATCAAGCCAAGAAGTGCTGACGCCGACGATGGCGACAACCAAACCTAGCCGCAGCATCAATATGACGCGTCTGCTGCTTTCTCTCGACAGCACGCCTGAGAATCGTGAGGAAATTGTCCTAGCAAACCGTGTGCTGTCTGATCCTCACTTTCAAAGCCAGCTCAAAGGCCTTGATCTCAATTACCTGGATGACGCTAAACGCTACCTCAATCTCGATTGGGTATCTGTCAATGAGGCGATTGAGCACCTAAACGAAAGCCAGCAGTACATTGAAAAAAACTTTTCCTCTGATGAGATCATTTTTGAACCTCGCGACATGACGTTCAAAAACATCGTCATCAAAAAGAAGGATTGGCAAGGCCGCGCTTGTGCTTACGATCTACGCTATCAGCATCATCCCAAATATCGTCCTCCTATTGGTGAAACTCGATTCACTATCACCAAAGACTCATTGATTGAACACCCAAGCATTGGCGATCATTTTCAAGGCTGCTTCCTCTCGATGAAGCGCCCTATCACGGAAGATGTCGTCGAACCGATAAGCAAGTTTGCGGATTGGTTTAATATCGTTGGTTGTTCAATCACAGGGTGCACCCGCAACGACTTGAATGGCTTCTCTCTCGAAGACTTCGATGATGAAGGCGACTGGAAGTACCGCTCCGTTGCCCTCAATTTTGATCCGAGCACCGAGTTATTGATGGAAAAAGTACAAGGTCTCGGGCGTAAAAAAAACATCCAACACAATAACCGCACAGAAATGCTCTGGTTTACGTATCCCAATACTAGCGAACACGACATTGACTACCTCGGCGTGTGGCAGCAAACCGAATACCACCAACAGTCCATGACACAATCGTGCCTATTGATGCGCCATCAACAAGTCATGCGACTTCCGAAAAATACGGACACCTGCCCAACCGATACAAGCCTGTACACCCAAGATGTTACCCGCGAATTTGCCGACATGTGGTGGGTCAACAATAGCGCCCCCAAAGCCGAACTCGCGCAAATGAACGTCATGGTACGTTGGTCAACAACCCCATCCGAAATCAATTACACCACCTGGGAATACTTGCCAGCTGGTGCAACTTGGGAGCAAGGCATTTTATATCGCTATCAACAAAATGTTCTGCGCAACCAAGACGGTTCCGATCGCATTGAAACCCACACCATTTCTGAATTTGTCAAAGTGAGCGAGGATGTATAACCATGGCAACAGCAGTAGCACTGACACAAATCATTCAACAATGGCAATCTGGTGATAAACGAGCTGAGAGCGAGCTCTATCAGTTTGCTTATTTACAGTTGCGTAAGATCGCCCAACACGAGCGTGAACGAAATGCAGAAAAGTACGGCACCGACAACAAAGTACTGGCAGACAGCGTCAACAGCACCACAGCATTAATTCATGATGCTTACCTGAAAATGTCCAACTGCGACATGAGTGAAATTGAAACAAAGCGCGATTTCTTTTTGATGGCCGCCAAAGTGATGCGTCAAATCTTGATCGACAACGCACGCTCGCACCAAGCACAAAAGCGTCAACACATTACATTGATGAGAGATGAAGAAGATCGTTTCGAGCAATTGATTATCATGGATAAAGCTCTGGATAGTTTCAGTAGCCGCTATCCACGCCAATCGAGCGCACTCAAACTCAAGTATTTAATGGGCATGAAAAACCAAGAAATCAGTGAGCTACTCGAATGCAGCGCAAGCCTGATAGAGAAAGACCTCAAATTCTCTCGCAGTTGGCTACAATCACGAATGGCGCACACGTAATCATGAACAAAAAGCTTTGGATAATCGGCGCAGTATGCGTCGGTTTGTTCGGTATTTACTTCATTTCAAACAAACACAATTTGGCATCTGTGGAAGACTCGTCAGACAACGCCGACAAGTCAACCCAGCAAGCACATCGTCAATATGAGCGCACATCTTTAGTTGAAGTAAAGCAAGCGTTGACAGGTTCTGCGTTGGATCGCACTCATAAAAAAGCGGGAGATGACGCATTTAACTCCGCCCTTTTAGGACAACCAGGCCCTGTTACGAATCCATTTCATACCACAGAAGACAACACGTTTTACGAGTCAGCATTGGGTGATAAGAACAGCCGACCACAAGAGGACCCATCAGAGAATAATAAACCCATCATCAACCTCACTGTGGAACAGCAGCTACAAACCATTATTTATGCTTGGGAGCTGAAACAAAACTCTCCGGTGAGTTATTCGCTCAACCTTAACCAGCTTTTTGAAGACCCAGATGGCGATCTCCTCACCACTCAGATTTGGCTTGAAAACGCCAATGGGTTAAGAGTCCTCAACCAAGGACAAATGATGGTGCAAGGAGCGCCTGAGGAAATAAAAACCACCACATATTTGGCGGTAGCAGCGCGCGATGATTATCACGGTAATAGCGATCATGCATGGGTCACAACGCGCTTTGAGTTACCCGTTATCACACCCGATCAAAATGACACAGAACACTCGTTAGTTGGCGATGTAGTTTATCGCCTAGAGACGACACAAAATCTTGCAGGTATCGCGTACGCGTATGAAGTGGTGTATTGCGAGGCCTTTCAGTTTGAGGGGGGCGAAGTAAGTTATGCCGCCTCACACAACAAACGCCAGTGTCCTGAAAAGGGAGACTTGAAAAAAGTGGGCAAGTACAAAATCAGTGATGACTCGTTGATCGTTTATGTCCAAGGTGTACGCCAAATTTGGACCATCAAAAAAGAATACCCATCTCAGGTTCATGAAGATACTCGGAACTACTTCACCACCGTGTTTGATGGTAAACAATTCGAAAGCTATACCATGCAAAAGAACAAGCAGTCCATGGAAAAGCGCATCAATGTCCACACTGGCGAGTACGAATATCAAGGAACGTCGTTTGACTACCTCTTTCCAATTTCAGGAGGAGGTTACATAAACGGGACTGCTAGCAACTACATATTTGATAGAAGTGTTCAGGGTAACGAACCAGTGCACAAGCTGGACTCTGATCTCAATATGAAATCAAATCAACATGACCTATTTTGTCATGATTATTTATTTTACTGGTACAGCTCTATCGTAGCGGGGCGAGGAGAGTTTGCCGATATTATCTCTAGCTCAATGGATTTTGACGGCATAAATCCAATACATTGTGCTGAATGGCCAGATAATTACTGGCAACGAACATTTATGTTTTACAACCTTGAATACACAGATTACGACATATTCATTCCAGGCGAAGTCTACAGTTATGTGCTTAAACCTCACCCTCAATTTGCTGATCGCGTTGAGGAATTTAAGATCAACATGATTTATCACGCCCCTGTCCTTAGCGACACCCAATAAACCTTTTTTACCGGTGGTTATATTAACAAAACAATCATTCCCAAAATAAAACTGGAACCGTGATCAAATTATAAATTTTCCATCATAGACAAAAAATAGAAATAAATTTTACGGGTTTTGTGCGGATTTTCGTGTCTTGAACCTAAGCTCAATAGTCATTAAAAAGACACCACTCTCTTATATCTCACTAGTGAGATATAAAGAAAAAAATAATAAAAAAAGCGACTTTCTCATTCGGAAACGAAACAAGGACAAATAAATAATGAATAAGGTGAGTTTACTAGCAGCGTCAGTGGCTATCGCTCTTACAGGCTGTGGCGGTTCAGATGGTGGTTCAAACAGTGCTAACGACGGCGTTGTGATCACAGGTTTTGACGGCTACTTCAAGCATGCCGTTGTTTTTGAAGATACGAACAACAACGGCCAATGGGACACTCAAGAAACATTCCTTGGTCTGACCGATGAGAAAGGTCAACTGAAATTGGATGCAAAACCAGAAAGCACTCTAGCGCTACAGACCATCACACCAAACGGTGCAAAGCAGAAACAGCTCATCGCCTTGGATGCGAAAGAGTACGCTGGCAAATACACGGTTGATATGGATCATCCAGGCCAAGCTATGGCGCACGAAATCGTATTCCGTGCACCAACATCATCAAACGTGATTTCACCTATCACGGATCTTGTGGCGATTGAAATGGCAAAAGATCCAGCCATTAGTGAAGAAGATGCGAAAGCGAAAGTAAACCAAGCGCTAGGAGGCTCAGAAGAAGCACCAATTGATCTGTACAGTGATTTTGTTGAAGGTGCGACAAAAAACGCCGAACTACATAAAACCGCTCAGATTCTGACCGACTCGAAAGCACAAAACCCAACGAACTACGAGAAAAAAGCCACGGAGTTTGCTCAAGCGGCAAACCAAGAAGTGGAACGTCTTGTTGCATCTGGCGAAAACATCAATGACCCAAATCTACGTCCAATCATCACTGACGCGACCCCAGACAGCGACACCTTAGCACCTGAAACGGCAGTTAATAACAAGCTAACCATAAACAAAATCGTCGAAAAGGCAGCTAAAGATAAGCTAGAAAAACTACCAAAAATCGTACAAGGCGTGGACTTTGATGGCTTAGAGCTAGACATTGAAGGTCTATTTGCAGACAAAGACCAAAACCTTGTGACAACCAAACTGACGCACAGCTTTGCAGGCACAGGCATTGAAGTTGTGCAAACTGGCAACCTGATTGTTCTACATCCAACTGCAATCGTAGAGAAAGCTGGTGATTTTGAGATTGTTCTAACGGCGCAAGACATTGATTCGTCAGGTAAGGTTTTGGGTACGGTAAGCACCGTATTTCAGTTCGAAATCGAATCGGCAAACTTACCACCAATGGTTGTAGAAACAGAACAAGCGCGTCTGCAGTCCATCGTTGATGGTTGGTACCTACAACAAGGTGAAGTGTTTGAACAAACACTCGATATTTCTGGTTTGTTCCAAGATAAAGACGGTCAAATTACCGACTACTCAGCGGACTATGTAGACATTGAAGGTCTAACAGTATCTGAGGATGGTAATGCAATTATCACCATTAAAGGCACACCAACAAAAGCAGGTGAAGCTGGAGCAGTACTTGCGATTAGCGCAACAGATGGCCATACCGCGGTACAAATTGCGCTCAGCATGCCAACGGTTATCGAAGGCGTCACGCCACCACCAGTAGTACCGACTTTGGGCTTCACTCACGAGCACTTCAACGGTCAAGAATGGAAAATGGGTAGCTTTGCACAGAAAGATGGTGAAATTGGCTACGCCATGTTGATGCAAGATTCTGAAGGCCTACTATTCTGCTGGGGTTCAAACCACGATGAGATGAATCAAGAGTACAAAGCGAACATCAGTGACTTCCTAAAAGACACATGGGAACACGATGCTTACGCCATTCTTGCCGATCTGGACCAACAAACTGGTTACACGGAATACAACAATAAAGACTGTAACGACGTTGAGCTGAAAGACGGTAAGCTATACAACAGCTACGGCGACGAGTATGAAATGTTGTACCAGCACAAAACCGAGCATAACGGCACTCAAATGATCGTTAAAATATCAGATGATGAGCTGTTCTGGATGGACTCAAGCAATACCCCATTTGCAGAATCACTTTCGGTTGCAGAACACATCAAACACGGCACGGTAGAGCATGACTTGATGGTAGAAAGTAATGGCACAGGCGACGACACAGTCCTGAAATACTCGTCAGGTGCGTACGAATACGACACTGATACTTACAACTACACTTCGTTCATGCCAACAGGATTCCAAACTCCAGGTAATTGGGAAATCCAGAATGATGAAGACCGTGAACTGCTGATTCTAGAAGAAACAGGCTCAGAGTCAGATTACAAAACTCGTCATCGTTACATCAACCGCGATTTTGGTGACTTTTATATTGGTATTCGTTGGAGTAAAGAACAAAACGGTCATGAATCCGCACCGGAATATGGTCTGTACTCTAACAGCAAAGAAGCCATGACAAGCATCGCGAGTTCACTACCGATTTTGGAGCCTGGTGATGATGACTAAAGCAACCATCGTTAACCCTTGCTGTGATAGCGTGCATTTGCGTAGAAGACGCAGAACACTTTGGGAACGATTGGTCGGCATCAAAGAAGTGTATATCTGCTCTAACTGTCACAAAGAAACGCCACTCAAATAGCGATAATATTTGAGACCGCAAAAAAGCCCCGAACTCGGGGCTTTCTTCTATATTTTGACCACAATATCTGAGTCGTTATTTCACGCACACCACGTTCAATAATGAGGTCCCGGTGAGCTGATTGGGCTCACGATCGGCGAACAAACCTTTCTTATCTTTGCCCCAATACGGCAGTTGCAGTGGCCATTGATTTTTTTCCATCACCCCAGACGCCCTCAGCGCTTTAAACTCTGCAGGGTTAGCTAAGTTCATACCCAGTTGCTGACATACTTTGTGCGAGTTTTCGTAGTTGAGGCGGTTCCACGGCTTACCATGTTCCATGTAAAACTGATTATGGTGATCGAGTAAATATGGGACCACGTACGTTTTGCCCTGTACTGAAGTTCTCAACCGAACTTCAATGTTATCATTTCCAGTGACAATTGGCTTCGCTTTGGTCTTAGCAACAGGCGTAGACGAAGAGCTATCACGTGAACTTTTTGCCTTGGTATCTGGCTTCTCTGCCCGCGCTTTAAAGGCGTCGGTATCAGCTCGCACAGCAGGAACTGGCGCGGGTTTCGGGGTCACCGTCGGTGTTGGCTTAACCGAAGATGCGGCTGATTTCGACGATACAGTAGATTTAGGTGTAGGTGGTGTTACTGGTTGTTTCGTCCCTTTCCCAACCACTCGGATGAACGCCTCTTTGTAATTCGACAAGGTTTTGACTCCTCGTAAGTCATCCCTCGCATCAGACAATGCCTTGTAAGGTCCAATCAAACAGCGATAACCTTTGGATTCAGGCTTCATCCACACGTCGGTCGTAATCTTGCTGTAAAGCGGCTTTGCTTTCGCGAGTGACATTGGCTTTGGTAGTAATCCGCATTGAATCCAGTAGAGGTAGTTGCCTCCTTGCGGCACTTTCTTTCCCCATACTCCGTTACCAATTGGGCACGTTTTCTCAAGCATCGGTAATTCTTTCTCGCTGGCTTGAGTGGCTTGGCAAAGGAACTCCTCCGCCTCAACTGGATTAGAAAACTGGGCGCATACTAGCAACAAACCCAAAGCCAGGCTTGCTTGGAAGACGTTAGATGGGCGTTGGGCCTTCTTCATATCCATACACTTCACTCTAAATTAGTGGGTAAGGTCATCATGGCGGAAAAGCGCCAAAAAAATGTGAACAAAGAATAACTAGCAAAAAAAGAGCCGGAATTTGCATCCGGCTCTCAGTTTAGGAAGGAATTAAGCGAATTTACAACGCTTGGTGGGAAAATTCTTATCCTTTGTACAGTTTCGGGTTGAATACATCACGTAGCCAGTCGCCCAACAGGTTGATAACCAAAACCAATGTTACGAGCACGATGCCTGGGAAAGCAGTAATCCACCATGCACCAGAGAAGATGTAGTTAAAGCCGATGCTGATTAGCGCACCCAGTGACGGCTGATCGACTGGCAGACCCAAACCTAGGAATGACAGCGCCGCTTCCGACATGATTGCGTTCGCTACCTGTACCGTCGAGATAACCAAGATTGGCGATAGACAGTTTGGCAGAATGTGACGGAACATGATTCGCGGAGCTTTAAAGCCCATCACACGCGCCGCTTCGACGTATTCTTTCTTCTTCTCTGCCAATACCGAGGCACGAATAGTCCGTGCGTATTGCGGCCATTCAGCCACACCGATGATCACCACCAGCATCACCACTGCGTATTGGCTGTAAAAATCGCTGCCAAAGCTGGCTTTGAAAATGGCCGATACGATGATCGCCACCATCATGGTTGAGAACGATAGTTGAACATCCGCAAAGCGCATCAAGAAGCTATCGATACGACCACCGAAGTAACCCGCCGACAAACCAATGATGATACCCAGAATCAACTGAAGACCGACGGCTAAAAAGCCTATCGTCAAAGACAAACGAGAACCGTAAAGAATGGTCGATAAAATATCACGGCCTTGCTCATCAGTACCAAGAACAAAACGCTCATCGCCATCTTCCATCCACGAAGGTGGCAACTCAGAATCCATGATGTCGATAGACGTCAGATCGTACGGGTCTGTTGGCGCAAGAATCGGTGCAGCCAATGCCAATACTAAGAACATCATAAAGACGGTAAAACTCGCCATCGCCACTTTGTCGCGTTTGAAGTAATACAGAAAATCTGACTCTTTGAAACGCTGCCACGCTGATGGAGCAGGAGCTGGTGTTAAATTTGATTGGCTCATGATTAAGCTCCTTTTCCAGTTAGGTTCACAGTTGGGTTGATGATGCCGTACAGCAAGTCAACGATGGTATTGGTTACCACGAAGATCAGACCAACAAAGATAACGTAGGCAGTGATCAGCGGTGTATCTACACGGTTGATTGCCTCTAGGAAAAGGAAGCCAGTGCCCGGCCATTGGAACACGGTTTCAGTAAGAATGGTGTAGGCCACCATGGTACCAATCTGCACGCCACCTACCGTCAATACTGGTAGCATGGTGTTCTTAAGTGCATGTTGGTAATAAATCTTTTGTAAGTTCAAACCTTTTGCTTTGGCGAACTTAATGTATTCCGAACTCAGAACTTCCAGCATTTCTGAACGCACCAAGCGGATGAACAACGGCAGCATGATAGACGCTAGCGCAATACAAGGTAGGATGAGGTGCTTGATACCATCAATGGTAAAGAAGCCAGATTCCCAACCGAGTACGTTAGCGGTTTCACCTCGCCCATAGGAAGGCAACCAACCGAGTTCTATGGAGAAGACATACATCAGCATGATTGCGGTTAAGAACACCGGAATCGAGATACCGACACTGCTCATCGCCATGACAAATTTGGTAAAAACACTCTTAGGATGAATCGCAGAGTACACCCCAAGCGGAATAGAGAAAACAATGATGATAAGCGTCGCGCCAAACACGAGCTCTAATGTAGCTACCAGCTTGTCGAGAATCACCTCAACCGCAGGTCGCTTGAAAAAATATGAGGTACCCAAATCACCTTGCAGTGCATTACCCACAAAGCGCGTGTACTTTGTGATAAAGGGATCGTTCAGGCCCAAGTCGTCGCGTAGCGCTTGACGCTCCGATTCCGAAACCGACTGACCTACAAGCTCACGCAGCGGATCACCCAGGTTGTCCTGAATGGCAAACGCCACCAAACTGATCACAAACATCACTATCAGTGCCTGAAACAGGCGCTTGACCAGAAACGAAAACATTCCTTGCCCCTTAACTATCCATAGATCTCTAAATTAGAGAGAAAATTCAGTCTAAATAGCCAACTCAATCCGACTGAAACAAAACTGAGTCGAGTGCTTTAAGTTGAGGAGGGAAATCCATCCCTCCTCAAAGTCGACTAACCGTGATTATTCAACCACTAGGTCACCGAAGTAAGGCATTACCATTGGGTTAACGATATCTGCCGCTTTCACGTTAGACTTCGCGCCCCATGCTTCACTTTGCCAGTGTAGCGGTACGAATGCTGCGTCGTTGTATAGTGTCGCTTCTACGCCCTTCAGCATTTCTGCACGTTTCGCAGGGTCCGTCTCTACGTTCGCAGCTTCAACCACTTTGTCCATTTCTGGGTTTGAGTAGTAACCACAGTTGTACTGACCACGACCGGTTTCTTCGTTACGAGTCATAGTTAGGAACTCGTTGAAGTTCGCTGAGTCTTCTGTATCTGAGTGCCAACCGATCATCAGCATGTCTGCCGCACACTTGTCGAACTCAGGCCAGTACTGAGCTTTTGGCATGGTCTTCAGATCAACCTTGATACCGATCTTAGACAACATTGCCGCCGCCGCTTGTGCTACTTTCGCATCGTTCACGTAACGGTTGTTTGGTGCGATCATCGTTAGCGTCAGGCCGTTTTCGTAGCCCGCTTCTTTCATCAGTTCTTTCGCTTTCTTCAAATCGTAGCGAGGAACCAGTTTGTCATCGTGACCCACGTAACCTGCCGGGCTTTGCTGACCAGCAGCCGTTGCGAAGCCTTTCATGATTTTCTTCACGATACCTTCGTTATTGATTGCGTGAACAATCGCTTGGCGAACGCGAACGTCTTTCAATGCTTCGTTGCTGTTTTGGTTTAGTTGGAACGTGATGATACGAGTACCAGGTAGCGTAACTAGGTCGATGCCATCAGCATCTTCAACGCGTTTGTGGTCGTTTGGCGCTACAGGGTGAATCATGTCAACACCGCCAGAAAGCAGCGCTGCTACACGAGTCGCGTCTTCTTTGATTGGAACAAGTGTTAGCTTATCAACGTTACCTTTCGACTCTTTGTCCCAGTAATCTTTAAAGCGTTCAAATTCCACTTTTACGCCCTGCTCACGTGATGTCACGATGAACGGACCCGTGCCAGAAACGTTAGTCGATGCAAATGAGTTACCGTGCTTCACTAGTTCAGACTTGTCTTTGCCGTCTGCGGTTTTACCCGTGTAGAACTTGCTGTCCATAGGGAAAATGTACGTTGCGGTTTGCAACACTAGTGGGTAAGGACCTTTAGTTACAAGATCGAACGTGTTGTCGTCAACTTTGACGATTTTTTCGTACGGGTCGAAGATGTTTTTAAAGTCAGGAGAGCTTTGTAAACGCTGGAACGTCCACACGACGTCGTCAGCCGTTAGAGTATTGCCAGAATGGAATTTCACACCTTCACGCAGTTTGAAACGAACAGTCGTATCGTTAATACGTTCCCAGCTTTCTGCTAGACGAGGCTCGAAATCCATTTTTTGAGTAAAGCGAACCAACGGATCAAATACCATGTGTGACATTTGCAGTGTGCCACCTGATAGCTGCTCATGTGGGTCAAGCGATACTGGGTCAGCTGCATAGCCAACTTTGATATCTGCTGCCATTGCGTTAAAGCTTAGGCCCGCAGCCATTAGCGCCACTGCTAATTTGCTTTTCATGGTTTTCATTTGCATAACTCCTTCATGCGGGGATACGGATCCCTTGTTGTTGTGTTTGCGTCTTTGTTATGACTAAAGGTTAGCCAAGCGAATTGCTTGGTTTATGCCGTTTCGATCTCTTCTCGCAAGCCAGTAAACTCCGGCATCAGAGAAATCAATTTTTTGCTGTATTCGTGTTGAGGTGCCGTGAATAACTGTTCTGTTGGTGCCACTTCTAAAAGTGTACCCATTTGCATCACACCTACTCGGTCACACATCTGACGAATAACAGGTAAATCGTGGCTGATAAACAACATAGTCAAGTTCAGCTCACTTTGCAGATCTTTCAGCAAGTTTAGAATTTGTGCCTGTACCGATACGTCCAGTGCTGAGGTCGGTTCATCACAAATCAAAAGTCGAGGACGAGTCGCCAACGCACGCGCAATAGAAATACGCTGACGCTGACCACCGGAGAATTCATGAGGGTACTTAAGCCCAGCCATTCGACCCAAACCAACATGATCCAATAGGTCATTTACGATTTGGCGAGTTTCCGACTCGTTTTTCGTCAATTTATGGAAACGGATTGGCTCAGCAATAATATCGAATACCTTCATACGAGGGTTCATTGAAGTATATGGGTTTTGGAACACCATCTGCATTTGACGACGCATCGGGCGGCGCTCTTTCTCAGAGGTTAAAGCGGTCAGGTCAATGCCCTCGAATTTCACCTGACCAGAGTTAGGTTGGTATAAACCAGCAATCACACGTGCAATGGTCGATTTACCTGAACCAGACTCGCCCACCAAACCAAAGGTTTCGCCTTCGTGCACTTCAAAGCTCACATTATTAGATGCTTGCACGTATTCTCGGCGGCTCTCGAACAAAGAGTCTTTGGTCACAAAGCGAAGATTAACGTTCTTCACGTCCAAAAGCGGGCCAGTGTACTCACGCTCATCTTGGCTTTGTCCTAACCAGTGGTTCTTGATATCGAGTGGCTCCATTTCCGCCGCTTCTTCGATATAGCTTACTAACGGGAAACGATCTAACTTTCTGTCTGAACGTGGTACCGCTGAAATTAGACTGCGAGTGTAAGAGTGATCAGGATCGCCCAATACTTTGGCTGTTGGTCCAAACTCCACCAAGTCACCACGATACATTACCGCCACGCGATCGGTGACGTTGGAGACGACACCCATATCGTGAGTAACTAACATACAGCCGACATTGTTCTTGATACACAGCTCGCGGATCAAGTTGAGGATTTGGTCTTGGATAGAAACGTCTAACGCCGTAGTTGGTTCGTCCGCGATGATGAGATCAGGCTCACCAGCCAAAGCAATAGCAATGACAACACGCTGACGCATACCACCAGAGAATTGGTGCGGGTACTGTTTTAAGCGGTTTTCTGGTTGCGGAATACCAACCTGCTGCATAAGAGAAAGCGCGCGCTGATACGCCTCTTCATCAGAGACCTTCATGTTAGCGTGGATCGTCTCTTTCAGCTGTTGCTCAACAGTAAAAAGTGGATTGAGCGAGGTCATCGGATCTTGGAAAATAAAACCTATTTTCGAGCCGCGAACCTTACGCATCGCTTCTGGTGATAGGCCAGAAATTTTTTCTCCATCCAAGAAAACATCGCCGCTAGCAACGCGACCTGGAGGGCTAAGCAAATCAATAACGGCGTTACCAACGGTGGATTTACCCGCACCTGATTCGCCAACAACACCCACGATTTCACCACGTTCAATATGAAAAGAAAGTGACTTCACGGCAGCGTGAACGCCGTGTCGGGATGGGTATTCAATACGAAGGTTTTTCACTTCTAATAGTGACATTTCAGACCTCTACTGCCTTGTCTGTGGTATCGAATCATGCCAAAGGCACCATTCATCACCTGAATGAATCCGTTCAAATTCAGAATAATACTCTGAAATCTTAATGCGGAAATAATTTGGCAAAAATCACACAAAAAAGCAACAATTAAAGTATATTCCGCCGAAAAAACATTAAATAAACGCACAATTAGCGAATAAAAATGCATTAACAAGTATTTAACCATTTTCATATCACACTATTTTTGTGCGTCATGCACCAATAAAACTAGAAAAATGCTCTAAAAGTAAACATGAGCTAAACAAGATCATTAACCATATTATTCATGTGCATTTATTAACATTTAACAAACAATATCATATGCAAAAAGTGTTTTTTCAACATAAAAAACTATTAATAAAATAGTCGGCAAATACAAAAAGCCAAACTTAGGAAGAGAAAGGATAGGTCAAAACGTGAACAAAACAGCAAAACCACACAAATCCTGCTCCAATGCAGATTATGCGCCACTTAAGCGGTTTATTGACTAAGCAAAGGAAAGTACCGCTATCTTCATTCGTACGTCATAAGAAAACTCGCCGGTTTTAACCCTTTACGACACAATTGAGAGTGGGATAATAGATGAACAGTGTCAAAGCCAAGCCGTAAATAAAAGGAGCCCCTGTGCTTAAAGCGATTTTTTTTGATATGGACGAGACTTTATGTGCAACGTCACAAGCCGATAAAGTTGCAGGACAAGCGTTTACAACTTGGATTCATAAAACCTACCCACAAGTGACTGAGCCAAAAGCTTTTTTGCAGCGCTACTTACAGGGTGTATACAAAAAGCTGAATGCTGAGTTCCCTCACCTTGTTGCTCTGCTACCCGATGAAAATGCCTTCCGTTGTGGCCTGATCCAAAACATCTTGGCGGAGCAAGGCGTCAGCATCACTGCAAAAGAGGCTCAACAAGCTCAAGACTACTTTGACTCTGCACGTATGGGCGCGTTCACTTTCTTCCCTGGTGTAAAAGAAATGCTCAGCGACCTTCGTCAACATTACAAACTCGTCGTGATCACTAACGGCCCGATTTTTTCTCAACACCCTAAATTAAACGCGACACAAATGAGCAACTGGGTGGACCATATTATTGTGGGAGGAGAAGAGCCAGAAGAGAAACCTGCTACAAGTATTTTCCAAAAAGCGCTCGACTTGGTCGAAGTAAAACCAGAAGAGGCTCTACACGTGGGCGACTCTTTACCTGCTGACATTGCTGGCGCTAACAATATGGGCATTTTGAGTGTATGGGTGAATGCGACAGGCGCAAGCAACTCAACGGATATAACGCCAAGTTTTGAAATCCAAGAAACGGTAGAACTGAAAGAAATCCTTAAAACACTCGCCCAATAAAAGCAGCGGATTAGAAAACTACAAAACCCCAGACACTGCTCTGGGGTTTATTTTGTCAGCTCGAAAAGCATTTGGATCATAGGTGGTCAAAAGCCCCTAGAGCTGTACACTTTTGGGAAAAATTGAAATGGAATGCCGATTCTTTTCAGGAGAGATGCAAAAAAGCCCCAGTCTTTCGACTGAGGCTTTAAATAGTGGTCGGTGAAGAGGGATTCGAACCCCCGACCCTCTGGTCCCAAACCAGATGCGCTACCAAGCTGCGCTATTCACCGAACTGTATTTGCTGATTTTCTCAAATCAGACAGGACACTTCAACTAAGAAGTCACCTTAATTAATGGGGTGGCTAACGAGATTCGAACTCGCGACCACCGGAATCACAATCCAGGGCTCTACCAACTGAGCTATAGCCACCATCAATTTTTGCTGTTTACCGCTCTATTAGAGCCATAAACTAAATAGTGGTCGGTGAAGAGGGATTCGAACCCCCGACCCTCTGGTCCCAAACCAGATGCGCTACCAAGCTGCGCTATTCACCGACGATGTTTTATCTTGATTGAATCAAGATTGGGAGCAATGCTACCGCATTCAATCTAAAAAAGAAAGAATGGGGTGGCTAACGAGACTTGAACTCGCGACAACCGGAATCACAATCCGGGGCTCTACCAACTGAGCTATAGCCACCACTGATTTTTACCGATGTATCCTCCGAGGCAATGGTACGCCCGAAAGGATTCGAACCTTCGACCTTTGGCTCCGGAGGCCAACGCTCTATCCAACTGAGCTACGGGCGCATGCCCTATCGGCGGAGTGGAATAATACGGATATCACACTATGCCGTCTAGTACTTTTTTTACTTTTTTTATCGTTTGGTCTCTTTTTCGACAGTTATCTTCCGTTAAAGTGGATTTTTGATGTGATTCACGCCCTGTCATGGATAACTTGTTGTTTATTGCAACAAGTTATCGGGATATAATCACCCATTATTTACATTGATTTAACAGCTGCAACCAAGTTGTCTAATCATTCTATGCCATTCAGTGGAATTTAATGATTTCTCTGCTCGGCATTAATACTCTAACTATATAAATAGGTAAGTCACTTACCTCGGGAATGTGAAGTGGGTTTAATGGATATGTCTCGACAAATGATTAGCGTTTTGTTCGCTGCCTTAACGTTTTCTACGGCAGCTTTAGCTTCTGACATCAGCCAAACTGAATACGATGCGATCGCAGAACGCATCCAACCTGTCGGTGATGTTTATCTAGCGGGTTCTGAGCCAGTGAAAGAAGAGCCAACCGGTCCACGTGATGGCGCCACAGTTTATGGTACTTTTTGTATTGCTTGTCACGCATCTGGTGTAAACGGCGCACCTAAAACAGGTAATGCCGATGATTGGGCACCACGTATTGCACAAGGCAAAGATACGTTAGTGAAGCACGCATTAGAAGGCTTCAATGCGATGCCAGCCAAAGGAACCTGTATGGACTGTTCTGACGATGAAATCATCGCAGCAATTGACCACATGATTGAAGGTCTATAAGTAAAGACATCAACGAAAAAGGCTTGCCAGTTGGCAAGCCTTTTTGTTTTTAGTCAGTGAGAACAGGGTTACTTTACTTCTTAAACATTGCTCGAATATTGGCAATGTGTGCTTGACCTTTCGCCATACGCTCTTCTGCTGATACTGGCTTTTTGTTTACTTCCCATTCAACGTCATCAAATGGCAACTCATCCAAAAAGCGGCTTTGAGTCGGTTTGATCAACTCGCCGAACTGCCGACGCTCTTTGCACATAGTGAAAGTCAGTTCACGTTGCGCGCGAGTAATACCAACGTACATCAGGCGACGCTCTTCTTCCACGTTATCTTCATCAATACTGGTTTGGTGCGGTAAAATACCTTCTTCGGACCCAATTAAGTATACATATGGGAACTCAAGGCCTTTTGATGCGTGCAAGGTCATCAGTTGTACTGCATCACTGTCTTCATCTTCTTCACCGCGCTCCATCATGTCACGCAAGGTCAAACGTTGAACGACTTCTTTTAACGTTTTCTCTTCTTGATCGTAGTTGTCACCCTCTAGGTCCGCCACTATCCATGAATAAAGATCAGAAACGTTCTTCATTCGCATTTCAGCGGCTTTCGGACTTGCTGAAGTTTCGTATAGCCAATCTTCATAATGGATATCACGAACTAGCGAACGAACCGCTTCGACGGTATCACCACGCTCAGCTTGATCAGCAATCGCCACTAGCCATTGGGTGAAACGACGCAGGTTTTCTAGGCCACGTCCCGTTAGGTGCTGTTCGAGCCCCATTTCAAAGCTCGACTCAAACAGGCTCTTCCCTCGCATATTGGCATAACTGCCTAACTTCTCTAACGTTACTGGGCCAATTTCACGTCGTGGAGTATTCACAATGCGCAAAAATGCATTGTCGTCATCCGGATTAACCAAAACGCGCAAATACGCCATGATGTCTTTAATCTCTGCGCGCGCAAAAAACGAGGTGCCGCCAGAAATTTTATACGGTACACGGTTTTGCATCAGAGACTTTTCAATCAAACGTGATTGGTGGTTACCACGGTATAGAATCGCATAATCTTTATATTCGGTACGGTTTAGGAACTTATGCGCAATTAGTTCACCCGTTACGCGCTCTGCTTCATGCTCTTCATTTTTAGCCAACAACACTTTGAGTTTTTCACCGTCAGGAATTTCAGAGAACAAGGACTTCTCATAGACGTGAGGGTTGTTAGCTATCAAAATGTTGGCCGCACGCAGGATTCGACTCGTTGAACGGTAGTTTTGCTCTAGCTTAATCAAACGCAAATTTGGATAATCTTCACCCAGCAACACGAGGTTCTGAGGTTTCGCACCACGCCATGAATAAATAGACTGATCGTCATCCCCTACAACCGTCAATCGCCCACGTTCTCCGACAATTAATTTGACCAGCTCATACTGACTCGTGTTGGTATCTTGATACTCGTCAACCAGTAGGTAACGGATACGATTCTGCCAACGCTGACGAACATCTTCATGATTACGTAAGAGTAAAACGGGCATCAAAATTAGGTCATCAAAATCGAGCGCGTTATAGGCTTTCATTTGCTTTTGGTACATATCAAAACAGAACGCAAACAATTGTTGCTGTTCACCTTGCGCACGCGCTTTGGCTTGCTCTGGCGTCAACATGTCGTTTTTCCAGTTGGAAATACAACTCAGAAGCTGACGTAGCAGATCTTTATCACCATCAAGCTGCTTTTCGGTAAGTTCTTTGAGTAGCGCTAGCTGGTCTTGGTCATCAAACAGTGAGAAGCCCGCTTTCAACCCTAAATGCTTGTACTCACGCTTGATGATGTTCAATCCTAAAGTGTGGAATGTTGATACCATCAAACCTTTAGACTCACCTTTCCCTAACGTTTGACCTACACGCTCCTTCATTTCACGTGCTGCTTTGTTGGTAAACGTCACCGCCGCAATGTTACGCGCTTTGTAACCACATTGCTGAACCAGATAAGCGATTTTATTGGTAATAACACGAGTTTTGCCCGAGCCAGCACCAGCTAGCACTAGGCATGGACCAGACACGTATTTCACGGCTTCATCTTGACTAGGGTTCAGCTTCATAGAAATTCTCTGCGGGTGATGAATGTGGCGCCTATGATAAAGGGGTGGCCTCGTGAAAGCTATGCTGATTTCTTGTAATTTTCACACCAATTAAGTGCAATATTCTGTTGCATAAATGGCGGGTATTTAAGCTATAATGAATGAACGTTCATTCACTAAAGGGTGACATTATGAAGGATAACCCTGCTGTAGATAAACGAGAACAAATCTTAGTCGCTGCTGAACAACTCATTGCTGAATCTGGTTTTCAAGGGCTTTCCATGCAAAAGCTCGCCAATGAGGCAGGTGTCGCAGCAGGGACGATTTACCGTTATTTCTCAGATAAAGAACATCTTTTAGAGGAACTACGCCTTAACGTTGCTAAGCGTGTTGCTACTGCGGTGCAACTAGGTGTTAGTGAAGAGATGCCTTTAAAACAGCGTTATCGAACCATGTGGCTCAATATTTGGAATTTAGCGAGCTCGAACTTAAGTGCGATCAGCAACCGAGTCCAATATGAGTCTTTACCCTGTTCAAATAGTAGCAAAGCTCGGGAACTTGAGAGACAAATGTTTGCCCAAGTAGATCTTCTTTTTAATCAGGGTAAAGACGAGGGAGTATTCAAGCTTCTCGATAACGAAGTACTTTCTGGATTAAGTTTTGAGGCAAGTGTTGCACTTGCTCGGAAACACGCTTTGGGATTTTATCAACTGGATAAGACGGCATTAGAGGCCGCTATTGAAGCCAGTTGGGATGCAATTATTAAACACTAACTTGGAGTTCTTAATAGAATGAAAAAGTGGACTTTCTTTATGTTACTTATCGCCGTTCTCTTGTTCGGCAGCGTGATAGGTTTCAATTTATTTAAGCAACAAAAGATCGCTGAATACATGGCAAACCGTCCTGAACCTGAGTTCCCAGTAACCGTGACAGAAGTGCAAGCGGTGGATTGGGTACCAGTCATCGAGGCAATTGGTTTTATCGAGCCAAACCAAGGCGTGACGGTAGCGAACGAAACGAGCGGTGTTATCGATAAAATCGCGTTTGATTCCGGTACTCAAGTTAAATCGGGTCAGCCATTAGTGTTGCTTGATTCTGAAGTCGAAAAAGCAAATTTGAAGAGCTCGCAAGCTAAGTTGCCAGCGGCAGAAGCGAAATACAAACGCTACCAAGGCCTATTCAAAAAAGGCTCTATTTCTAAAGAAGCGTATGACGAAGCAGAAGCAAACTACTTCTCCTTAAAAGCGGATATTGAAAGCCTGAAAGCAACCATCGACCGACGTGAAATAAAAGCGCCATTTGATGGTGTGGTAGGTATTCGTAACGTGTACCTCGGTCAGTACCTACAGGCGGGCACCGATATTGTTCGCCTTGAAGATACCAGCGTGATGCGCTTGCGCTTCACCGTGCCACAAACCGATATTTCACGTATCAATATCGATCAAGAAGTGGATATCTTTGTTGACGCTTATCCAGACCAACCTTTCAAAGGGTCTATTTCTGCGATTGAACCAGCTGTAAACGTACAAAGTGGTTTGATTCAAGTTCAAGCGGATATCCCTAACAGTGACGGCAAACTACGTAGTGGTATGTTCGCGCGTGCAAACATCATTCTGCCTAAATTAGAAAATCAGGTCACGCTACCTCAAACCGCGATCACATTTACGCTGTATGGCGACAATGTTTACATCGTAACAGAAGAAGATGGCGAAAAACGCGTTAAGCAGCATGTGGTAAAAGTTGGCGAACGCTCTAAAGATATCGCACACATTCTAGAAGGCGTGAAGCCAGGTGATGTAGTGGTGACATCGGGTCAAGTCCGTTTGAGTAACCATGCGAAAGTAAGCATTGTCGAAAGCGATGCAACTACCCCACCTGCTGAAACACCAATGCTTTAAGTTGGAGGCATCATGCGCTTTACAGATGTTTTTATAAAACGTCCAGTTTTAGCGGTATCGATCAGCTTTTTGATTGCATTGCTTGGTTTGCAAGCGGTGTTCAAAATGCAGGTTCGTGAATACCCTGAAATGACGAATACGGTGGTCACCGTGACCACCAGTTACTACGGTGCAAGTGCCAACTTGATCCAAGGCTTTATTACTCAGCCATTGGAGCAAGCGGTAGCGCAAGCCGATAATATTGATTACATGACTTCGCAATCGGTACTGGGTAAATCGACCATTACTGTAAACATGAAGTTGAATACTGATCCAAATGCGGCGTTGTCTGACATTCTGGCGAAAACCAACTCGGTACGTTCACAGCTACCAAAAGAAGCCGAAGACCCAACCGTAACCATGTCGACAGGTTCGACAACGGCGGTACTGTACATCGGCTTTACGAGTGACGAGTTATCTTCAAGCCAGATCACTGACTACCTTGAGCGTGTAATCAACCCGCAGTTGTTCACCGTAAACGGTGTGTCCAAAGTTGACCTGTATGGTGGTATGAAGTACGCACTGCGCGTATGGTTAGATCCTGCCAAAATGGGCGCTTTGAAGCTTACCGCAACCGATGTGATGAGCGTTCTTAACGCCAACAACTACCAATCTGCAACCGGTCAAGCGACGGGTGAGTTCGTGCTTTATAACGGTAGCGCAGATACTCAGGTATCAAACGTTGCTGAACTTGAAGCATTGGTCGTGAAAACTGGTGAAGGGGATGTCATCCGCCTAGGTGATATCGCTAAAGTAACGCTAGAGAAGAGTCACGACGTTTATCGCGCAAGTGCAAACGGTCAAGAAGCTGTGGTTGCGGCGATCAACGCAGCGCCAAGTGCTAACCCAATCAACATTGCAGCAGACGTACTTGAACTGTTGCCTCAGCTTGAGCGCAACCTACCAAGTAACATCAAAATGAACGTAATGTACGACTCAACTATCGCCATCAACGAATCGATTCACGAAGTAGTGAAAACGATTCTTGAAGCAGCAGTAATCGTACTTGTGGTTATCACACTGTTCCTAGGTTCATTCCGCGCGGTAATCATTCCTATCGTGACCATTCCACTTTCATTGATTGGTGTGGCAATGGTGATGCAGGCAATGGGTTTCTCTTGGAACTTGATGACGCTACTGGCGATGGTGCTTGCCATCGGTCTGGTGGTGGATGACGCGATCGTTGTACTAGAAAACGTTGACCGTCACATCAAAGAAGGGGAATCACCATTCCGAGCTGCAATCATTGGTACACGTGAAATTGCGGTTCCAGTTATCGCGATGACATTGACGCTAGGTGCAGTGTACGCACCGATCGCATTGATGGGTGGTATCACCGGTTCATTGTTCAAAGAGTTCGCTTTGACACTGGCAGGTTCAGTATTCGTATCCGGCATCATCGCTTTGACACTATCACCAATGATGTGTTCGAAGATGCTGAAGGCGAACGAGAAGCCAAGCAAGTTTGAGCAAAAAGTTCACCATATCCTTGATGGCATGACCACTCGTTACGAAGGCATGTTGAAAGCGGTAATGGCTCATCGTCCGGTTGTTATTGCGTTTGCAATCATTGTATTTGCAAGCTTACCGGTCTTGTTCAAGTTTATTCCTAGCGAACTAGCACCATCTGAAGATAAAGGTGTGGTCATGCTGATGGGTACCGCACCATCAAACGCGAACTTGGACTATATCCAAAATACCATGGATGACGTAAACCAAATACTCTCAGATCAACCGGAGGTGGAATACGCGCAGGTCTTTAATGGTGTACCAAACTCAAACCAAGCGTTTGGCCTAGCAACATTGAAGCCTTGGAGTGAACGAGAGGCAAGCCAATCTGAAATCACGAAACGTGTGGGTGGCCTAGTATCAAGTGTACCTGGTATGTCTGTCACTGCATTCCAAATGCCAGAGCTTCCAGGTGCAGGCTCAGGTCTACCTGTTCAGTTTGTAATTACAACACCAAATAGCTTCGAGAGCTTGTTTACTATCGCTAGCGATATTCTAACCGATGTTGCAAGTAGCCCAATGTTTGTCTATTCCGACCTGGATTTGAACTACGATTCAGCAACGATGAAGATCAAGATCGATAAAGACAAAGCGGGTGCCTACGGTGTGACTATGCAAGACATTGGCATCACTCTCAGCACCATGATGGCAGATGGTTATGTAAACCGAATCGACCTGAATGGCCGCTCGTATGAGGTGATCCCTCAAGTTGAGCGTAAATGGCGTCTAAACCCAGAATCGATGAAGAACTACTATGTACGCTCTGTGGATGGTAAAGCGGTTCCATTAGGCAGTCTGATTACTATCGATGTGGTGGCTGAGCCTCGCTCTTTGCCACACTTCAACCAGCTAAACTCAGCGACTGTGGGTGCAGTACCATCGCCTAGTGTTGCTATGGGTGACGCAATCGACTGGTTTGAAAATATTGCACAAACCAAGCTGCCTGCAGGCTATAACCACGATTACATGGGCGAATCTCGTCAGTTTGTAACGGAAGGTAGTGCCTTGTATGCAACCTTCGGTCTTGCACTTGCGATCATCTTCCTCGTTCTGGCGATTCAATTTGAATCACTCCGCGATCCTATTGTCATCATGGTATCTGTACCTCTGGCAATATGTGGTGCCTTGATCGCATTGGCCTGGGGTACGGCCTCGATGAACATCTACTCGCAGGTTGGTTTGATCACGCTGGTCGGCCTAATAACCAAGCACGGTATCTTGATCTGTGAAGTCGCCAAGGAAGAGCAGTTACATAATAAACTGTCTCGTATTGATGCGGTGATGGAAGCTGCGAAAGTGCGTCTTCGCCCTATCCTAATGACCACTGCTGCGATGATCGCAGGTCTTATCCCACTGATGTACGCAACAGGTGCAGGTGCCGCGCAACGTTTCAGTATCGGTATCGTCATCGTTGCTGGCCTTGCAATCGGTACACTGTTCACACTATTTGTACTACCTGTGATTTACAGCTACCTAGCTGAAAAACACAAACCTCTGCCAGTATTTGTTGAAGACAAAGACTTGGAGAAGTTAGCGCGAGTTGACGAAGCGAAAGCAGCTCATCGTGAATTAGCGGATAACAGATAAGCTATTAAGGCATTCAAAAAGGTCACTTCGGTGGCCTTTTTTATTGCCGCTCTCTTTTTTGCCATCTAAATGGCGACTTTCACGTATCATTTACTTAAAATGAGGACAAATCAAAAGGAGTTTTAGCCACTATGTTTGACCCAAAGAAATTAGAGCAAATTGCTAAACAGATTCACGACTCAATGCCTCAACCTGTAAAAGAGTTGGGCTCTGATGTCGATCAGAAAGTTCGTCAAGTAATCCAAGGCCAGCTAAACAAGCTAGATGTTGTAAGTCGCGAAGAGTTTGATGTTCAAACTCAAGTTTTACTACGTACACGTCAAAAGCTAACAGAAATGGAACAGAAGTTGGCACAACTTGAAGAAAAGCTTGCTGAAAAATAAGTATCAAAGCGCTCCTCACAAAGGAGCGTTTTTCTTATCGGCGCGCAGATAAATCGGCTAAAAACAAAAAGGCTTGGTCAACGGCGACCAAGCCTTTTGATTAGATGTTGTGTTTTATTTTGTATTTATCACTCCAGTCTGCCTGGAGTTTATCTACTGCGTTACTTGAGACTAAGTAAATTACGCTGTATTAAGGTTTCATTTCTAGGAGTACGATAGTAAACGAGCACCTTCGACACCGAAATGGAGCCTTAAGGCCAGTCATTTAGCCGCCCACCGCGATACGCTTCATATCAGTCATGTAACCACGTAGCTCTTCACCGATGTACTCTACAGGGTGGTTACGGATTGTTTCATTCACAGCGATAAGAGTCGCGTTATCCACTTGGTTAGACGTTTCACCTAAACCTTTACCAATTACGTCAGTATTTACGGCTGGCATAAACTTCTCACGTAGAAGCGGCGTTGCTACGTTAGCGAACAGGTAGTTACCGTATTCCGCAGTGTCTGAGATAACCACGTTCATCTCGTATAAACGCTTACGTGCGATAGTGTTTGCGATAAGTGGCAGCTCGTGTAGAGACTCGTAGTAAGCAGACTCATCGATGATGCCAGATGCCGTCATCGCTTCGAATGCTAGCTCAACACCCGCACGAACCATAGCAACCATCAAGATGCCGTTATCGAAGTACTCTTGCTCAGAGATTTCTACGTCAGTTTCTGGGTAGTTTTCGAAAGCAGTTTCACCTGTTTCTGCACGCCAGCCTAGTAGATTTGCATCGTCGTTTGCCCAGTCAGCCATCATAGTGCTAGAGAAGTGACCGGTGATGATGTCATCCATGTGCTTGTTGTATAGCGGACGCATAAGTTCTTTTAGCTCTTCAGAAAGCTCAAATGCTTTCACTTTTGCAGGGTTAGTTAGGCGATCCATCATGTGAGTGATACCACCAAACTTCAGTGCTTCAGTGATGGTTTCCCAACCGTATTGAAGAAGCTTACCAGCGTAGCCAGGATCGATACCATCAGCAATCATCTTCTCGTAACACACGATAGAGCCAGCCTGTAGCATGCCACAAAGGATAGTTTGCTCACCCATTAGGTCAGATTTCACCTCAGCAACAAAAGAAGACTCTAGACAGCCAGCACGGTGACCACCGGTTGCAGCAGCCCAAGCTTTCGCGATATCCCAACCTTCACCTTTTGGGTCGTTCTCTGGGTGAACAGCGATAAGAGTCGGTACACCGAAACCGCGCTTGTATTCTTCACGAACTTCCGTACCTGGACATTTAGGTGCAACCATTACTACCGTTAGGTCTTTACGGATTTGCATGCCTTCTTCAACAACGTTGAAACCGTGAGAGTAACCTAGTGCTGCGCCTTCTTTCATTAACGGCATTACCGTCTCAACAACGTTTGTGTGCTGCTTATCTGGAGTAAGGTTTACTACTAGATCAGCTTGTGGAATTAGCGTTTCGTAGCTACCTACCTCAAAACCGTTGTCTTTTGCGTTTTTGAATGACTGGCGTTGCTCATCAATCGCGGCTTGGCGAAGCGCATAAGCAACGTCTAGACCAGAGTCGCGCATGTTCAGACCTTGGTTAAGACCTTGAGCACCACAACCTACAATGACTACTTTCTTACCTTTCAGATAATCCGCTTCTGAAGCGAACTCACTGCGGTCCATAAAACGACAACGACCTAATTGGTCCAACTGCTCGCGCAAGTTTAGGGTATTGAAATAATTAGCCATCTGGGTGCTCCTTTGAGATTCTTCCATTGAGGTCAGTAATTGCCTTACCGAATAACTTCATACTAAAACAGACATGAGATTGCTTAAAGTGATATATTCACAACTAGTTATTGCAATTTATGCAACATGGAAATGAAAATTTAATGAATATCAAAAGCCTGCAACTTTTCATTCATCTCTGTGAGAGTAAAAGTTTCGCCAAGACCGCAGCGGCAATGCATATTAGCCCTTCAGCCTTAAGCCGACAGATACAAAAATTAGAGGAGGAAACCAGCCAACAATTGTTTTTACGCGACAACCGTAGCGTTGATTTAACTATCCAAGGTAAAAAGCTAGTCCCAGTCGCCTTAAAGATTCTTGGCGAATGGCAGCAGTATCAGAGTCATCTGAAGGGAACCGAGGATGAATTGAAAGGAGAAATCCGTCTCTTTTGTTCTGTTACTGCAAGCTACAGCCATCTTCCGGAGCTAATCTCTGACTTTCGTATTCAGAACCCTTTCATTGAGTTCAAACTATCAACCGGCGATCCAGCTCAAGCGATCGACAAAATACTAGCAGATGAAGCCGATATTGCCATATCAGCCAAGTCAGAACAGATGCCAAATAAAATCGTATTTGAAACGATCAGTGAAATCCCACTTTCTGTCATCGTACCTGTTGGGGTTAGTGCGTTTGCTGAAGAGCTACAAAAAGAAAAACCAGACTGGTCGGTCATTCCATTCATACTCCCAGAAGCAGGGACGGCAAGGGACAGGGCCAATACTTGGCTCAAACAAATGAAAATAAAGCCAAAGATTTACGCACAAACTTCCGGACATGAAGCCATCGTAAGTATGGTTGCATTGGGGTGTGGAGTAGGTATCGCACCTGATGTTGTAATCAACAACAGTCCGGTAAGAGAAAAGATAAATCGTTTAAAAGTCTTACCAATTAAACCTTTTAAACTTGGTGTTTGCTGCAACAAAACTCAGTTGGAAAATCCGCTTGTTAAAGCCTTTTGGAAGGTTGCAGAGAGCAAATATATCGCACCGTAAATGACCACTTTTTAGGTATAAAGTGAGCTAATTTTAAAACGCTATAGATGCAAAAAAGCCCACTCTTTCGAGCGGGCTTCTTAAATTTAAAGCCTGGCGATGTCCTACTCTCACATGGGGAAGCCCCACACTACCATCGGCGCTATTTCGTTTCACTTCTGAGT